>DASRSC010000280.1:0-23666 GCA_035695525.1 Pseudonocardia sp.
GGCGGGGGAGATCGCGGTACTGGCCAAGGTGCACCACGCCCTGGGCGACGGCCTCGCCGTCACCGACGCGCTGATCCGGTTGCTGACCGACGAGGCGCCGCCCCCCGTGGGGCCGCCCGCGCAGGACCGGGACCCTCCCACCGGGGCGGCCGACCGGCTGCGCCGCGCTGCCACCGTGGTCAGGGGGATCACCAGCCTCGCCATCGCCGGGGGCGCCGGGACATCCCCGCTCGCCGGGCCGGTCACGAGCGCCGCGCACCGCCGCGCCGGCGTGTGCTTCGACGGCGCGCAGGTCCGGGCGGCGGCGCGGGCCCACGGGGTGGGCACCACCGTGCTGCTGCTGGCCGTGGTGGCCGAGACGCTGCACAGCCTGCTCGCCGAGCGCGACCCGGACGCCGTGCCCGCGACGGTTCGCACCATGGTGCCGATCACCACCCGGACCAGTGCAACGGTCCGCAGCCGCGCGCTGGGCAACCGCACCGCGGCCGTCTCGATCGACCTCCCGGTCGGCCCGATGTCCCCCGCTCAGCGCGTCGCGCTGGTGGGGACAGCACTCGCTGCCGGCTCCTCGGCCGGCCAGCCCGACGGTGCAGCAGCGGTGCTGCGCATTCTCGGGCTGCTGCCCAAGCAGGTGCAGGCCCTGCTGGTGCGCCCCATCTACGGGCATCGGTTCTTCCATGCCCTGGCCTCGGTCATGCCGGGATCCCGGCGCCCGCTGCACTCCCGCGGCGGGCTTATTCGCGAGGTTTATCCCGTTCTGCCGCTGGCCGATCGAGTGGGCCTCGCCGTCGGCGCACTCCACTGGGGCCGCACCACAGCGATCGGCATCACGGCAGATCCCGGCCTCGTACCCGAGATCGGGGGAATTCCCGATCGCGTCAAGGCGTCGTTAAGCCTGATGACGTAACTGGGACCTCCACGGGGTCACGGAGGCCGTAACAGGGTTGCGGCGGGCTCACAGTTGCGGCGACTGTTCTCGATGCGGGTTGGAGGTGGCGATGGATACGGGGACGGCGCTGGTGATCGCGGTGCCTGCTGCCGTGCTCGGTGCCGCCGGATTCGGGTTGGCCAGCGCCGCCCAGCAACGGGCGACCAAGGAGGTGGCGGTCACCCCGACCCTGAGCCCGCGGCTGATCGTCGAGCTGTTGGCGCGGCCGATGTGGTTGCTCGGGTTGGTGGCCACCATCGTCGCCCTCGCCCTGCAGATCGTCGCGCTGGCCTTCGGTCCGCTCGCCGTGGTGCAACCGGTGCTCGTCACCGGGGTGGCGTTCGCCGCAGTGTTCTCGGCGCTGATGCAAGGCCGACACCCCGACCCTCTGATCCTGCTCGGTGCGCTGTGCTGTGCCGCAGGCCTCTCGGCGTTCCTCCTGCTCGCCCGGCCCACCGCGGGCACGAGCGACTACGGGCAGTTCGACCTGCTGGCGAGTCTGCCGTTGGCGGTCGTCCTGACCGCCGTCGTTATCGGCTGCCTGGTGTACGCCGCTGCCGTGCAGCACTCGTCGCGGGTGCTGGCGCTGGCGCTGGCGACCGGCGTGCTCTACGGGGTCACCGCCGGGCTGATGAAGATCATCACCAGCCAGCTGCGGGTGGGGCTGGACGAGCCCTTCCGGCACCCGGTCCTGTACGTCGTCTGCATCATCGGCCCGATCGGGTTCCTGCTGAGCCAGAACACCTTCCAGCAAGGACAGCTCGTGGCACCGGCCGTGGCCGTGATCACCAGCGTCGATCCGGTGGTCGGCGTCCTCATCGGCGTGGGCTGGTTGGGCGAGCAGATCGACAGCTCTCCGGCGCTGCTCGCCGGCGAGTGTCTCGCGGCCCTCGTCGTCATCGGCTCGATCGCGCTCATCACCGCACGTGGTTCCTGGCTGCTCCAACACCGGCTCGAGCTCACGCCGCAGTCCGCTCTCATGCCCCGCCGCCGTGCGGGCCGCCCCATCTCCGGATGAGACCGCTACCGCGCAACGCGGTGGTGACCGGCGCCTCGTCCGGGATCGGTGCGGCTGTGGCGCAGCGGCTCGCTCACGACGGGTGCACGCTGCTGCTGGTGGGCCGCGACCGCGCACGACTCGACGCCGTCGCCGCCCGCACCGGGGGGCGCTCCGTGCTGGCCGACCTGCGGGAGCCCGCAGGTATCGAGGCTGTGTGCGATGCCGCCGACGGCTGGGTGGAGCTGCTGGTTCACGGCGCCGGCGTCGGCGCCGCCGGACCGCTGGCCGACACCCCTTCCGACGTCATCGACGAGTTGCTGGCGGTCAACCTCGTCGCTCCCGTCCAGCTCACCCGCGCCCTCCTACCGACGCTGCGCGCCGCCTGCGGCCACGTGGTGTTCGTCGCCTCCGTCGCGGCGATCGGGGTGGCGCACGAGGCCGCCTACTCCGCGACCAAGGCGGGCCTGCGTGGGTTCGCGGACGCACTCCGCGTCGAGTCGGACATCGGTGTCACCACGGTGCTGCCCGGCGCTGTCGAGACCCCGTACTACGAGCGACGCGGGCAGCCCTACCACCGGCGCTTCCCCCGCCCGATCGGCCCGGAGCGGGTGGCCGCGGCCCTCGTCGACGCGGTACGCCGGAACCGGGCAGAGGTGTTCGTGCCGCGCTGGCTCACAGTGGGCGCGCGGGTGCACGGGGCGGCACCCGCGCTCTTCGCGCACCTGTCACGCCGCATGGACCGCCGCGAGCAGCTGAGCTGATCGGATCGGCTGACAACCCACTGGGCGTTGCCGACGTCCTGGCCGACGGCCCGAGTAGTACGCACGACATCGAGCTCCCTTCGAGCAGCGCGCCCGACATCCGTACTGGTGCACGCCACCGCCATCCTGAGGGCGGCCACGTCGAACTCGTGCAGATCATCGAGCCCGGATCCGGGTCTGGCGGTCCTGGAGACCGCGCCGGTGGCTGGCTGACCGGACCCGCGGACGGGTGGCGCCCGAGGCTTCGGTGTGGGGTCCGTCGAGGTGGCGTCAGAGCCGCCGTGAGCGCGGCCGCGCTCAGGGCCAGGCAGAGCCAAGCGAACCAGTCTCCGGCCCGGGAGTAGGGCGTGCCGCCTCCCGCCGACGGGAGGTCGGCTGTGACCGAAGCGGCCCGGATACCCGCCGTGCTCGCCGCCTGGGCGAGCACCCGCCCGTTGCTGTCGCTCAGGGTGAGGTACCCGTGCCGGGCGGCCCGCGCCACGGAGAACCCGTTCTCCACTCCGCGCAGCAGCTGCACGCGGCTCTGCGCCCACGCGTCCACGTGGAAGTCGAGGGCGGGCACGGCCTTCAGGCCGACGCCCGCGCGGCCGTACTCCCGGCCGAGCGACACCTGTCCCATGTCAGCGCAGATCGCCACTCCGCCCCGGCCGTCGCCGGGGAGGAAACCGGGGGCACCACCCGGCGTGAGGGCATCCTCCACACCCGGTACCGGGTACCGCTTGTGGTAGACGAGGGGGGCCGAGCCGTCCCGCGGGAAGGTCAGCGCGGTGTTGTAGAGGTGTGCGCCGGAACGGTGCTCCACGCCGAGTACCAGGACGACGTCCCGTTCCCGCGCCACGGCCGCGAACCGAGCGACGACACCGGGCAGCGTGGCGTCCTCGACGTGGATGTCCTTCTCCGGGAACACCACCACCTGTCCGGGGGTCGCCTCAGCGAGCACGAGCGCACCCACCGCTCCCGCCCGTCGGCGTGCTGTCCCCGTCGACGACGGAGCGGTGAGCGCGGCGAGTGCCGCCGTCGTGGTGAACAGCACGAACGCCACACCCCAAGGACCGGTGAACGAGACGACCTGGAGTACCGGAAGGTTGTCCGCCTGGCTGTTGGCGATCGTCCAGTTCGAGCCGGTCGGGGTGAGCACGGCCACGAGGTACTCCGCCGCCGCCCACGTCGCCCCGGCGCCGAGCACCGCGAGGAGGGTGTGACCGCGCCGGACCACGGCCCGGAACTCCAGTGCCACGACGGTGAACACGGCGCGTAGTGGGCGTAGCCGGTCATCCCGAGCAGCTGCGCCAGTGCGGCGACAGACCCGGTGGTGCGCGCCGAGACTCGTGGTGCGAACAGGAGCACCGGAAGCGGGGCGAGCCAGGTGACCCACCAGACGGGGTGCAGGCCGGTACCGACGAAGAACAGGGCGGCCGAGGCGATCAGGGCCACGGCCACCGGCACCGCCCGGGCCGCGGGGTGCTCAGCGACGGACGCCATCGAGGATCCTCTCGACGGCGCGGCTGCACAGCGCTCGAAACTCGCTCTCGGCCAACCCGATCCGACCTCCGTGGTACATCTCGACCAGGCCGTGCAGCTGTGCGGCGATGCTCAGCGCGACCTCCCACACGTCGTGCGGAACGAACACGCCGCGCCGAACGCCGGCCGTCAGCGCATCCGCCACGGGAGTGAGCGTGGGCGAGGCGCCGGAGCGGAAATCGTGCGGGAAGGCGCGAGCGCCCGTGCGGTTCTCGGTGAACAGGAAGACGTAGAGGTGCGGCTGGCCCAGCGCGAAGTCCAGGTGCTCGGTCAGCAAGCGTTCCAGCGCTCCGTCGTCGTCACCGGACCATGGGTGGCCGCCCCAGCCCTCGGCCAGTTCGGCGAAGCACGCGTCGGCGACCGCTGCGAGCAGCGCGTCCCGACTGGGGTAGTGCCGGTAGGTCGCCATCTGGCTGAGCCCCACGGATTTCCCCACCCGCCGCATGCTGACAGCCGCCGAGCCCTCCTCCACGACGATCCGGCGGGCGGCCTCGGCGATGCGTTCCCTGGTCGACACGTTTACACCGTAAACCACGCCGTCAGAATTCGCGCACTCAACTGGGGTCCTGACCGGCGTTCGACCCAAGGTTCATCTCGAGCCGGCCGTGCCCGGACTGGTCAGGGCTGGGTGTGGAAGGCGAAGCCGTCCTTGGAGCAACCGATCGTTCCGGTGCCGAACGCGCCGGTGTCGGCCAGGCACGTCCACCCCTGCACCACGAGGCGGTGGGCGGTGCCTTCCGACATCGTCGGGGCATCCCTGTAGTAGTCCGAGATGATGTTGATCGCTTCGGTGCACCCGACCGTGCCTGCCGCGGTGCCATCGGCGATCAGATCGACCTCGGCGCCGCCGGTGGGGCCGACCTTGCCACAGTTCACGGCCTCCAGGTCGGTGCCGGCGTCGGATCTGTTCCCGCCCGCCGGTTGCTGGGCCGACGGTGTCGACGACGGTTCGGTCGTGGCCACCGTGGGGGCGCCGGCGACCGTTGACGAAATGGCGGCGGGCGCAGCCGACGTGGCCGGGTGGGACGAGCATGCGGCAGCGAGTCCGACTGCGGCGAGCACCAGGCCGACGGTCAACGGTCGAATCGTGCGGTCATGCACCTGTGGACTCCTTAGTGATCACTCAGAACGGGCTGCATCGCCGGGGTCCGTACCGCCTCGGTGCATCCGGGCGATCCCTGACCGAGATCGGGTAGGCCGCTCGGCGTGCTCGTCATCGGCGCGCCACCTCAGCTGATCAACGGAACCTAGCATCGGGCTCGAGCGGCGATCCCGGCGCTCGGCTCACGCTCCCGGTTTCGAGCGTCCGGACGATCGGCACTCCGGGCCGGTAGGCCAGGTACCGGTAGGACGGCGCGTCCAGGACGGCCAGGTCAGCGCGGGCGCCCACGCCGAGGCGCCCGACGTCCGTGCGGCGCAGCGCCGCTGCGCCACCGGCAGTGGCCGCCAGGACGGCCTCGACCGGCGTCATCCGCATCTCCCGCACCGCCAGCGCCACGCACAGGGACATCGACGACGAGAAGCACGTGCCCGGGTTGCAGTCGGTCGCGAGTGCCACGGTCACCCCCGCATCGAGCAGTCGCCTGCCGTCCGGGTAGGGGTGCCGGGTAGAGAACTCGACCCCGGGGAGCAGTGTCGCAACCGTGTCGGCGGACGCGAGGGCGTCGACGTCGGCGTCGGTGAGATAGGTGCAGTGGTCCACGCTGGCGGCGCCCAGCTCGACGGCGAGCTGCACGCCCGGGCCGGCGCCCAGCTGGTTGCCGTGCACCCGCAGGCCGAGTCCCGCGTCCCGGCCGGCCTCCAGCACCACCCGGCTCGCGGCGCCGTCGAAGGCGTGCGGTGACGCGGGTTCGCAGAACACGTCGATCCAGCGCGCGTGGGGTGCGCAGGCGGCCAGCATCGGCCCCGTGACCAGCGCGACGTAGTCGTCCACCCGGCCCCCGTACTCCGCCGGCACCACGTGCGCCCCGAGGAACGTCGTCTCGTCGGTGACCTCCCGGGCGAGCCGAAGGGCACGCACCTCGTCCGCCACCGTCAGGCCATAACCGCTCTTGACCTCGACGGTCGTCGTGCCCTGGGCACGCATCTCCCCGACGAGTGTGCGCAGGCGCGACCGCAGCTGCTCCTCGTCCGCCTCGCGCGTGGCCCGCACGGTCGAGGCGATCCCACCGCCGTCGTAAGGGACGCCCGACATCCTGGCCTCGAACTCCGCCGAACGCTCCCCCGCGAAGACGAGGTGCGCGTGGCTGTCGACGAACCCCGGCAGCACCGCCCGGCCTCCGACGTCCACCCGCTGGTCGGCCGCGGGTGCCGCGGCGGCCGGGCCGACCCAGGCGACCGCGCCGTCCTGCACCACGAGGGCCGCATCGGGCACCAGCCCCAGCGGGCCCGCGCCGAGCGACGGGTCATTGGTGACGAGCTCGGCGACCCCGGTGATCAGCGTCGCGCCGTGAGACGAACGCCAGGATTCGATCATGGGTTCACCGCGCTGGTGTTCATCTCATGCTCCAGAAGGGCTCGATCGCACCACGTAGCAGCGCGCCGACATCGCCCAGCCGGTGCACGCCCCCCGCCACGACCGGCACGCCGTCGACCAGCACAGTGTCGATGTCCGCCGCGGTGGCCACCAGCACCACCTGCTCAGGGGCGGCACCAGCGGTGCGTGGGGTGTCGAGGCGCACCGCGACCAGGTCGGCCCGCTGACCGGGGGCGATCCGGCCGGCGTCCGGCCAGCCGAGGCAGGCGTGGCCCTGCGCGGTGAGGGCGTCGACCAACGCGGCGGGCCTGAAGCGACCCCGTTTGCCGCTGGTCAGCCGCTCGTGGGCCTCGACGAGCCGCGCCTCGGCGAGCAGATCGCTCATGACGTGCTGGTCGCTGCCGACGGACAGGGGCGACCCGGCGTCGCGCAGGGCGCGGAACGGTCCGACGCCGTCGGCGAGATCCGCCTCCGTGCTGGGGCAGGCGCACACGGTCGTGCCCGATCCGCCGAGCAGGGCGATGTCCGGGAGCGTCAGGTGGGTGGCGTGAACGGCCGTGGTGCTCGGTCCGAGGACGCCGTGGTCGGCGAGCAGCGCGGCGGGTGTCCGGCCGTAGAACGCCTCGCACACCTCGTTCTCCTGCGGTTGCTCGGAGACGTGCACGTGCAGCGCGCGGCCGGCGGTGGCCGACGCGACCTGCGGCAGCTGCGCCGCGGGGACCGCCCGGACCGAGTGGATGGCGGCGCCGATGCGCAGCGTGTCGCTGTCCTCGAGCCGGTCGACCCGGGCCGCCCAGTGCGCCGCATCGCCGTCGGAGAACCGGGTCTGCACCTCGTCGAGCGGGGTGTGGCCGGCCGCGGTCAGGCCGCCTGCGAGGTAGCAGGTGTCCAGAAGCGTCAGCCGCACGCCCGCATCGGCGGCCGCCTGGACCAGAGCACCGCCCATCTCGTTCGGGTCGGCGTACGGGGTGCCGCCCGGGCCGTGGTGCAGGTAGTGGAACTCCCCGACGACCGTGACGCCCGCCAGCGACATCTCCGCGTACGCGGCGCGGGCCAGGGCGAGGTAGGAGTCCGGGTCCAGCCGCGCGGCGACGGCGTACATCCGGTCCCGCCACGTCCAGAAGGTGCCGCCCCGGTCGTGGGTCCGACCGCGCAACGCCCGGTGGAAGGCGTGGCTGTGGGCGTTGGCGAAACCGGGCAGGACGAGACCCGGCAGCCGCTCGTCACCTGGTGCTGGGTCCACCCCGGTCTCGACGGCGGCGATCCGGGCGTCCCGGACGGCGACGCGGACCCGGGGAACCGGGCCCTGTCCGAGCCACGCATGCTCGCACCAGAACGCCTGCCCCTCGGGCTCCACCGTCACGCCAGCTCCTCCATGACGCCTGCGAGGGCCGCGACGCCGCGGTGGCAGTCGGCGAACTCGGCGTGCTCGTGCGGTGAGTGGGACACGCCGGTCGGGTTGCGCACGAACAGCATCGCGGTGGGGACGCCTGCGGCCGACAGGATCCCGGCGTCGTGACCGGCCCCGGTCGGTAGCACCGGCGCCGGTCCCCCGGCGTCGCAGAGCAGGGCGGCGATGCGGTCGCGCAGGACCGTGTCGAAGTCGGTCGGCGGTGTCCAGGACTCCTCCACGGGGTCGGTGCCCGCGGCCGCAGCGACCTCCGCGACCACCGACCGCACGTCCCGCTCCACCGGCCCGCGCGCGTCGAGCCAGGCGGTGACGGCCGACGGGATGGCGTTCACCCCGTTCGGTTCCACCCGGAGCTTGCCCACCGTGGCCAACGCCGCGTGGCGTTGAGCCGCAGTGCGCGCGGTAGCCAGGACCGCGGCCAGTGCGAGCATCGGGTCGTCCCGATCGGTCAGCCGGGTGGTGCCGGCGTGGTCGGCGCGGCCGTGCAGGTCCAGCCGCCACCGGCCGTGCGGCCAGATCGAGCTGGCGACACCGACCGCCGACCCCTCGCCCTCGCGCGCGTCGACCAGGCCCTTGCCCTGCTCGACGTGCAGCTCGACGAAGGTCCCCACGCGCCGGAGCGCCTCCTTGTCGGGTCCGACCTGCCCGGGGTCGTGTCCGGCCGCTGCCATCGCCTCGGCCATGGTCGTGCCGTCGACGTCGGTGAGCGACCGGGCACGGTCGGCGTCCAGGGCGCCGGTGATGATGCGGCTGCCGGCACAGGCCACGCCGAACCGCGCACCCTCCTCGTCGGAGAACATCGCGATGCCCAGCGGACTACGGGGCGTCCATCCCCTGGCGCGGAGCGCGTCCAGCGCCGCGAGCGCCGACACGACGCCGAGCGGGCCGTCGAACGCCCCGCCGTCCGGCACGGAGTCGAGGTGGCTGCCGACCACCAGCCCCGGGCCGTAGGCGTCGGGATCGCCCCACCAGGCCCACAGGTTGCCCGCGCGGTCAGGAATGACATCGAGCTCCCGCCGCTGCGCCTCGCCGACGAACCACTCGCGCAGCGCGGCGTCCTCCCGGGTCCAGGCGAACCGGCGGTACCCGCCCGTGCCCGGGTGGCGCCCGACCGGCTCCAGGTCGGCCCACAGGGCGTCGAAGGTCTGGGCGTCGAAGGTCTGGGCGTCGAAGGTCTGGGCGTCGAAGGTCATCGCACACCTGCCGCGAGGGCTTCCGCCGGGTAGATCATCTCGGCCGGAGCGTTCGGCGCGATGAACACGGCCCGCCCCGCCCGTGACACCCGCGCCGCCCGCGTGCTCGATGTGACAGTGACCTGCACGTTGGCGCCGAACCACAGCGTGAACTGGCTACGCGGCGAGCCGTGCCGCTCGGCGTCGAGAACCAGGTCGGTGGAACGCCGCTCGACGCGCGAGAGGATCGGCTCCTCCTCGGTCATACCTGGTCCTCCTCGGTAGCGGCCCGCTCTGCCATCGGCACCCGCAGCCCGTGCGCGGCGGCCACCTCGGATGCCACCTCGTACCCGGCGTCGACGTGGCGCAGCACCCCGCTGGCTGGGTCGTTGGTGAGGACGCGCTCGATCTTCCGTGCAGCCAGCTCGGTGCCGTCGGCCACGGTGACCTGCCCGGCGTGCAGGGAGCGCCCGATCCCGACCCCGCCGCCGTGGTGGATCGACACCCAACTCGCTCCGGACGCGGTGTTGACCAGGGCGTTGAGCAGCGGCCAGTCCGCGATCGCGTCGGAGCCGTCGGCCATCGCCTCGGTCTCCCGGTAGGGCGAGGCCACCGATCCCGTGTCGAGATGGTCGCGGCCGATCACGACGGGTGCGGACAGGGCTCCGGAGGCGACCATCTCGTTGAACCGCAGCCCGGCGCGGTCCCGTTCCCCCTGCCCGAGCCAGCAGATCCGGGCCGGCAGCCCCTGGAACGCCACCCGCTCGCGGGCCGCGCGGATCCACCGGTGCAGCCGGTCGTCATCGGGGAAGAGCTCCAGCACGGCGTCATCGGTCGCGTGGATGTCGGCAGGATCGCCGGAGAGCGCCGCCCACCGGAACGGGCCCTTGCCCTCGCAGAACAGGGGCCGGATGTAGGCCGGGACGAAACCGGGGAAGGCGAACGCGCGGTCGTAGCCGCCCTGGCGGGCCTCGTCGCGCAACGAGTTGCCGTAGTCGAACACCTCGGCGCCCGCATCGAGGAACCCGACCATGGCCTCGACGTGGCGCGCCATCGACTCGCGCGCCCGGTCCGTGAACTCCTCGGGCTTCGCGGCCGCGTACGCCGGCCAGTCGTCCAGGTCGACGCCGTCCGGCAGATAGGACAGTGGGTCGTGCGCGGAGGTCTGGTCGGTGACGACGTCCACCGCGACGCCGCGGCGCAGCAGCTCCGGCAGCACTGCAGCGCAGTTGCCGACCACCCCGACCGACCACGCCCGGCGCTCCCGCCTGGCCTGCTCGCAGCGCGCCACCGCGTCGTCGAGGTCGGTGCCCAGCTCGTCGAGGTAGCGGTGCTCCACCCGCCGGCGCAGCCGCGCCGCGTCGACGTCGACCACCAGGCAGACCCCGCCGTTGAGGGTGACGGCGAGCGGCTGCGCGCCACCCATGCCGCCGCAGCCGCCGGTGACGGTGAGCGTGCCCGTCAACGAGCCACCGAACCGCTTCGCGGCGACGGCGGCGAACGTCTCGTACGTGCCCTGCAGGATGCCCTGGGTGCCGATGTAGATCCACGAGCCCGCGGTCATCTGCCCGTACATGGTGAGGCCGAGCCGCTCCAGCCTGCGAAACTCGGGCCAGGTCGCCCAGTCGCCGACGAGGTTGGAGTTGGCGATCAGCACGCGCGGCGCCCACTCGTGCGTGCGCAGCACCCCGACCGGGCGCCCGGACTGCACGAGCATCGTCTCGTCGGCCGCCAGCGTGGTGAGCGTGCGCACCATGGCGTCGAAGGACACCCAGTCCCGCGCGGCCCGCCCGGTTCCGCCGTAGACCACGAGGTCGTCAGGCCGCTCGGCCACCTCCGGGTCGAGGTTGTTGCAGAGCATCCGCAGCGGGGCCTCGGTCTGCCAGGACCGGGCGGTCAGGGTCGAGCCCCTGGCGGCGCGGACGGGACGGGCGCCTTCCATGAGTTGCCTCCTTCGTCGGGTCGTGCGTCAGCGGGTCGTGCGTCAGCGGGTGGTGGGTCAGCGGGTCGTGGGTCAGCGGGTCGTGGGTCAGCGCAGTGGGCCGGTGACTGCCTCGGCGGCGGCCAGCGCCTCTCCGGTGGTGACGAGCTGCACCGCCGCCTCGATCTCGGGCGCCAGGTACCGGTCGGGGCCGGGACCGGCGACGTGGCGCCGCACAGCGTCCCGGACAGCGGCGGTTGCCGGGGCCGGGGCGAGCGGAGCCCGGAGATCCAGCGCGCGGGCCGCCGTGAGCAGCTCGATCGCGACGACCCGAGCCAGCCCGTCGACCCCGCGACGCAGCTTGCGAGCTGCCGACCAGCCCATCGAGACGTGGTCCTCCTGCATCGCGCTCGACGGGATCGAGTCGACCGACGCGGGCACGGCCAGTCGCTTCAGCTCGGACACGATCCCGGCCTGGGTGTACTGCGCAATCATGTGCCCGGAGTCCACCCCGGGGTCGTCGGCCAGAAACGGTGGCAGCCCGTGGTTACGGGCCACGTCGAGGAACCGGTCGGTCCGCCGCTCACTGATCGAGGCGAGATCGGCAACCGCGATCGCCAGGAAGTCGAGCACGTACCCGAGGGGGGCGCCGTGGAAGTTCCCGTTGCTCTCCACCCGACCGTCGACGGTCACCACGGGATTGTCGACCGCGCTCGCCAGCTCCCGCCCGGCCACCATCTCCGCATGAGCGATGGTGTCCCGCACCGCCCCGTGCACCTGGGGGGCACAGCGCAGCGAGTAGGCGTCCTGCACCCTCATGCAGTCCGGCGTCCGATGACTCGCCATGATCGCCGAACCGGTCAGCAGCGCGCGGAGGTTGGCTGCGCTGTCCGCCTGCCCCGGGTGTGGACGCAACGCCTGCAGATCGGCGGCGAACACCGCGTCGGTGCCCAGCAACGCCTCCACACTCATCGCCGCGGCCACGTCGGCGGTCCGAACCAACGCGCGCAGGTCGTGACAGGCCAGCACCAGCATCCCGAGCATCCCGTCGGTGCCGTTGATCAGCGACAGGCCCTCCTTCTCCGCGAGGACGACGGGCTCGATCCCCGCCGCGGCCAATGCCTGCCCCGCAGGCCGCAGCACGCCCACGGCGTCGCGGACCTCACCCTCGCCCATCACCGCCAACGCACACTGGGCGAGCGGAGCCAGATCACCGGAACACCCCAGGGAGCCGTACTCGCGCACCGACGGCGTGATCCCCGCAGCGAGCATCCCCGCGTACGCCCGCACCGTCGCCGGCCGGACACCGGTACGCCCGCTCGCCAGCGTCGACAGCCGCAGCAGCAGCAGCGCCCGCACCACCTCACGCTCCACCTCCGGCCCCGACCCGGCCGCGTGCGAACGCACCAGCGAGCGTTGCAGCTGCTGCCGCCGCTCACGAGGGATGTGCCGCGCGGCCAGCGCCCCGAACCCCGTCGACACCCCGTAGTGCGGGACGACGTCGTCGGCCAGCGCCTCGACCACCTTGCGGCTGGCTTCGATCTCGTTCTCGGCATCCGGGCAGAGGACGACACCGGCGCCCTCCCGGGCCACGGCGACGATCTCTTCGGTGGTGAGCGGGTCGGAGCCCACGACGACTGCATGCATCGGCTCATAGGACACCGCACCCGCTCGCGTCCACCACGGCGCGCGGCATAGAGCTGTCCGGGATACCGGACAGTTGCTAGCGTCGGCGGGTGCCCGGTCCGGTGAAGGTGCCCGCGGCGCAGCAGGTGCTGGCCATCCTCGGCTACCTCGCGCGCCAGGCCGGTCCCGTGCCCGCGGCCGCGATCACCCGTGACCTCGAGCTACCCCGGTCCACCACCTACCAGCTGCTCACGACGCTCGCGGAGAGCGGGTTCGTCGTCCACCTGGCCGACGAGCGGCGCTACAGCCTCGGCGTCGCCGCGTACGAGCTCGGCACCGGTTACGTCCGCCAGGCGCCGCTGCAGCGGATCGCGCGGGTGCCGCTCGGCCGCCTCGTGGACCGGACGGGGCACAGCGCACACCTGGCCGTTCTCCACGGGAGGGAGGTCGTCTACGTCCTCGAGGAGCGCGCGCCCGGCCGGCCGCCCCTGGTCACCGACGTCGGAGTGCGGCTGCCCGCCCACCTCACGGCCAGCGGCCGGGTGATGCTCGCCGCGCTACCCGCGGCGCAGATCAGAGCCCTGTTCCCGCAGCCCGACGCCTTCGTCACTCGGCACGACGTCGGTCCGCGGTCGCTGTCCGCGTTGCGCAGGGAGCTCGTGGAGACCCGTCGCCGCGGTCACGCCGTCGAGGACGGCGAGGTCACCCCCGGCTTCGTCTCCATCGCCGTGGGAGTCCTCGACCACACCCGCCACCCGGTGGCCAGCGTGGCCGTCACCTTCCCCTCGTACGCGGAACCCGGGGGGCACGGCGCGCTCGTCGACGAGGTGGGCCGGACCGCGCGGGCGATCGCCAGCCGAATAGGCGGACATGTGCGCCCCGCTGCGGGCTAGCGCTCCATCCGTAGATCGAACAGGAGGGGAGCGTTGCCCAGCCGCCGTCAGCCTCCCGTTCGCATCCACCGACCATGACCCGTCCGGCGAGGTGGACTCATCGCACGGCGGTGAGGAATCGCGGGGGCCCGGCGGCCCGGCCCCGACCGCAGGGCCGGGTCGCCGCGCTGCGTCAGCCGCTCAGGGGCGGCAGAACGTGATCGCTGACCTTGTCGGTACTCAGACACAGCGAGCACACCTGGGCGTCGTGAGTCCCGCACGCGACCATGTCGGGCCGCTCGAACTCCTGGCGGCAGACGTGGCAGCGGAGCACGTGACCGGACGGGTTGCCGTGCTCGTCGTACATCGGCAGGTCGATCCCGTCGTCGGTACGCCGCAGGTAGTACTTCCCCTTCGTCGCAAGGGCGATGATCGGCGGCAGGACCAGACCGAGACCGATTGCGACGAGCGGCGAGAACGGCTGGATCCCCGATCCGAGCCCGCCGAAGAAGGCGACGACGGACACGCCGGCCGCGATGAGCATCGAACCGAAGCCGACCGGGTTGAACGCGTACAGCATGCCGCGCCGGAACTCCGGCTTCTTCGGCGAGATCTTCAACAGGTACTTGTTGATCGCGATGTCCGAGGCCACCACGACCACCCAGGCCATACCGCAGTTCGCGTAGAAGCCGAGAATTGTGTTCAGGAACTCGAACATGTTCGCTTCCATCAGCACCAGTGCGATCAGCAGGTTGACACCGAGGAACACCAGCCGGCCCGGGTAGTGCTTCGTGACGCGGGTGTAGGAGTTCGTCCACGCCAGCGATCCGGAGTAGGCGTTCGTGACGTTGATCTTGACCTGGCTGAGCACGACCAGTATCACGGCCAGGGTCAGTGCGGCCCACGGCGGCATGATGTCCTGGTAGATCTCCAGGAACTGGTGCACCGGCTCGTTGGCCACCGTCGCGCCGTCGGCAACGTTCGCGATGATGTAGACCGCGAGGAAGAGCCCGACGACCTGCTTGGCCGCGCCGAAAATCACCCAACCCGGGCCGGCCAGGATGGTGGCGGCCCACCAGCGCCGGGAGTTCTCCGGCGTCTTGGGGGGCATGAACCGCAGGTAGTCGATCTGCTCGGCGATCTGCGCGATGAGCGAAAGGCAGACACCGGCGGCGAGCATGACGGAGCCGAGGCTGGGTGCACCCTGGCCGTTCTGGCCCCGGTAGGCGAAGAAGGAGCTCACCGACTCGGGGTGGCTGATCAGCAGGTACGCGAAGGGCAGCACCATCAGGACCAACCACAGGGGTGTCGTCCAGAGCTGCAGCTTCGACAGCAGCGACATCCCGTAGACCACGAGCGGGAAGATGACCAGCGTGGACAGGGCGTACCCGAGCCACAGCGGGATGTTCAGGCCGAGCTGCAGGCCCTGCGCCATGATCGAGCCCTCGAGCGCGAAGAAGATGAACGTGAACGTCGCGAAGACGACATTCGTGACCACGGATCCGTAGTATCCGAAACCGCTGCCACGGGTGATCAGATCCAGGTCCAGATTGTACCGGGCCGCGTAGAACGCGAGCGGAAATCCGGTGGCGATGATGACGACAGCGAAGACCAGGATGCCCCACAAGGCATTAGTGGTGCCGTAGGAGATCCCGATGTTCGCTCCGATGGAGAAGTCGGCCAGATACGCGATACCGCCGAGTGCCGAAACGGCCACAACCCCGCTCGACCACTTGCGGTAGCTGCGTGGAGCGAAACGTAGCGTGTAGTCCTCGAGCGTCTCCTTCGCCGCGGTACCGGCGACACCGCCGGTCGCAGTGGGCCCGGTCACAATAGGCGATAGATCAGATGACACACGCACCTCCGAGTATTTGTGCAGCACTCCTGAAGGCGAGTATCAGTCGGCGCCGAACCCGGGCGGTTTCCTTTCGATAATGGCTGTGTTACGCCAGTTGACCATGCGTCGGGCCGGGGTCATCGAGACGCGCGTTCAGTTCGCGGACCGCGCGTGCGGCCTCGAGGGGTGACCAGGTCAGGTGCGCCCCCGGCAGCTCTGCGAGCATGCGGCCGTAGCGCCCGAGCGAGGCGATGTCGTGCGGGAAACGGCGTGGGCTCACCGCCATCAGGCGGGCCGTGGCCCCGTTTCCCCGTGCGACCCGCACCCACTCCTCGGGGCGCGCGATGCCGGCGGAGTGCACGCCGTGCTGGAAGAGCAGGATATCGACGTTCCGGTAGGGAGCGCTCGCCAACAGATGGTCCTCGAGTGCCCGGAGAGCGGGCTGCACGGAGAAGAAGGTCCAGAACGGCACGGCGGCAGCATTCAGGGTGCGCCACGGGTCGCCGAGGACGAAGGACGGGACCACCAGCCTGTCGGCCGGCTCGCCCCTCCGTGTGTACCAGTCGCGAACCACCGAGGCGACGGCGTGCGCGGGCGCCTGCGGTCCGGAGTACGCGATGCGCAGCAGCGGGTGTCCATGTGCGACACACCAGCCGGCCAGCGACGTGCCGAACTGCGGGTCGGCACCCCACTCGGCCTCGGGCTCTTCGCCGTCCGGGCGTGGGGTGTGCGGCCGGTCGAGGTAGGCCTGCGGCTCCAGCCCGCCCTGGGCTCCGGTCTGGAACACGTGCCGGTCTCCCACACGGACGACAGGCCATCGCGACCGGTCCTCGACCAGGACCACCGGGGCGCCGGGTGCCAAAAACCCGGTCAGGAACCGGGCGTAGGGCTCCGGAAGCGTCTGCCACTTGATGCGGAAGTAGGTCATGCGCGCGACCATCAGCTCGTCCTGGACCTGGTCGTGCATGTGGTGCAGGACGACGTCGGGGTTGCGGTCGAGTAGAGCAGGCGCGGCGCGCTCGCCGAAGTGCAGCGCGTCGACGGGGCGCTGCGGGTCGCCGGTGCGGGCGACCGGAACCAGGACCGTTCCGGGCAACCAGGGCACCTGCATCGCGGCCGCCAGATGGGCGAGTGCGCCGTTGCTGGAGCCGACGAGCGCGGCGGGATAGCAGCGCTGCGGATAGCCATCGGCCAGCCACCCGGCGACCGCGTTCATGTCGACATCGCCCAGCCGGCCCGGATCGACGCCCTCCGACGCGCCGATCCGCGTGTACAGGCGGCGCAGCAGCGGCCAGGGCAGCCTCCCGGCGGCCCGGATCGCCGCGCCGGCCAGCGGGCCGTTCCCCAGGTGTGGGAATGGCTCACCGCGCAGCGCCGCGGACAGCGCAGCGTGCAGCACGGTCGCGGAGTCGAAGGAGGCGACGACGTCCTGCGCGTCAAGCCGGTTCGCGGGACGTCGGGTCATCCGAGCACGTCCTCGACAGTGTCGGCGAAGCGGTCGGCGTCGGCGTAGGGCCAGGAGTGGGTGGCACCGGGAACGACGATGAACCGACCCCGGTGGTCGGCGGCGAGCCTTGCCGCGTAGGAGTGCGACGTGATCACGTCGTGCTCGGCGTGCCCTACGGTCAAGGCGGCGCCGAGCCGGGGCAGGAGGTCCTCGATCCGCACCGCCAGTGCGGAGCGGACCACCCGGACCAGGCGACGGAGTCCGGCCCGCCGCCAGTCCGGGGCCTGCTCCGACAACAGCCCGGGGCGTTCCAGCCGGCCACCGGCCAGCCACCTGCCGAGCAGGCGGGGCGCCGTTCGTACCTTCGGGTCCACGGTCGGGCTGATCAGCATCACGTGCCGCACCTGTCCCGTGGGCACGGCCGTCGCGGCGACCGCCGCGGCCTGCGCGCCGACCGACAGCCCGACAAGCAGGTCGAGGGGAGAGCCGGTGCTGATGCGACGGGCAAGCTCTTCGCCGTAGTTTTGCAGGTCGGCGGGGGCACCGGGCTCGCCGGGAGCCGGGAGCAGACGTGCGTCGATGCCACGGGAAGCCACGGCCTCGACGGCGGGGCGTACGTACTGACGAACGGCGGCGCCGGGAACGATCAGCACGCGCATGCGGGAAGTCTGAAGCATCCGGGCAGCCACCGCTCACCGGCGTCCGCCTGCAGGATCGTCCGGCGGGCCGTGACCGGTTTCGCCCCGCGCAATCATCAACTGTTCGGCCCTTTAGCGCCGCGGCGAGGCAGCGACCGCGGGAGTCCGACGGCCGAGAGACTAGGGCTCCAGGCGGTAGCGGATCATCCGGGAGCTGTTGCCCACCACGGCGACCGACGAGGCGTTGTGCAGGATCGCCGCCACCACCGGGCTCAACGCGCCGGCGGCCGAGACGAGCAGGCCTGCCGCGTTGACCGCGATCGACATGCCGTAGTTCTGCCGGATCACCCCGATGCTGCGCCGGCCGAGGTCGCGCAGGTCGAGCAGCCTGCGCAGATCGTCGCCCGCCAGCGCGACGTCGGCGGTCTCGACCGCGACGTCGGTTCCTGAAACCCCCATCGCGATACCGATGTCGGCGAGTGCCAGCGCCGGGGCGTCGTTGGTGCCGTCGCCCACCATCGCGACCGTGTGTCCCTCGGCCTGCAGCGACCGGACGAGGTCCTGCTTGTCCTCGGGAGGAACCTGTGCCCAGAACTCCTCGATTCCCAGCTCGGCGGCGACGGCGGCCGCGGTCTCCGGGTGGTCGCCCGTGAGGAGCACGACCCGCCGCACGCCGTCCGCGCGGAGCGCGTCGAGCACCTGGCGCGCCTCCGGACGCACCGTGTCGCGCAACGACACGAGCCCGACCAGCGTGCCGTCCACAGCGAGCAGCAACGGGGTCTCGGTGGCCCGCTGCAGCCTGCGGACCCAGACGTGGGCCTCGCGGCTCACCCGGATCTGCTGTTGACGCAGCAGCTCGCGGCTCCCGATGACCAGGATCCGGCCGTCGGACTCCACCCGCATCCCCTGCCCGACCAGCACCTCGCACTCCTCGTGCGGGGGGATCGTGATGTGGCGCTCCTCCGTGGAGCGGATCACGGCCTGGGCCAGCGGGTGCCGCGAGTGGATCTCGGAGCTCGCGGCATACGCGAGCACCTGCTCAGGCGACCAGTTCTCGTCGAAGGACACGACGTTGGTGACCACCGGACGACCCGTCGTGAGCGTGCCGGTCTTGTCGAAGACAATCGCATCCATCCGGCCGGCGGCCTCCAGGTGTGCGCCTCCCTTGATCAGGATTCCGCGCCGCGCGCCGTTGCCGATGGCCGCACTGATCGCCGTCGGCGTCGACAGCCCGACGGCGCACGGGCACGCGACGAGCAGCATCGTCATCGCCCGTCGAACGTCGCGGGTGACCAGCAGCGTCAACGCCGACAATGCGAACGAGGTGGGCACGAACCGGCGGGAGAACGTCTCCCCCACGGTCTGGATCGGCGCCCGGTCCCGCTGGGCCTGCTCGACCCGGTGGATGATCCGGCCGATCGCCGTGTCGCGGCCGACCGCCGACGCCCGCACGACGAGCCGTCCGCGCAGCAGAACGGTGCCCGCGTGCAGCGGCGTGCCGACCGTGACCGAGACGGGCAGCTGCTCGCCGGTGATCGCCGCCTGATCAACCACGCCGTCGCCCTCGACGACTACCCCGTCGACGGGGAGCACCACGTGCTCGTGCACGACCACGTCGTCGCCGATCGCAAGCTGGTCGATGTCCACCTCGAGCTCGGCGCCGTCGGACAACCGGGTCCAGGCCCTGGTCTGGGCGCCGGTGAGCAGCTCGGAGATCGCGCGCCTACTTCGGCGCACCGTCAGATCCTGCAGGTACTCGCCGATGTTGAGCAGCCACAGCACCGTGAGCGCGACGACGTTCTCCCGCAGCACGAGGCTGGCCACCGTGGCGGCGGAGACGAGCGCGTCGGTGCCGGCTCCCCTGCCGCGCCCGAGCGAACGCAGCGCCCCGCGCAGGAACGGGTAGCCGGTGAAGATCGTGACTCCGGTGGCCACCGTGCGGCTGCTGGGTCCGAGCATCGGGGGCCGGCGCAACGCGTATCGCCGCAGACCCAGTCCGGCCAGCGCCACCCCGCCCACGACCAGCCGAACGAGATCTCCGTTGGACACGTCGGCGGAGCGGGGCGTCCGCTCGGCAGTGGCCTGTGGGTCGGCGCCCAGCCCCTTGCCGATCGCCTCCACGAGCTCCGTCCGGTCACAGCGCTGCGGGTCGAACCAGACGACGACGTTGCCCGTGCGCGGATAAGCGTGCACCTGCCGCACGTGGGGCACGGCGTCGACGGCGTCCTCCACCGCCACGGCGAGTGCCGAACTACCGGTCAGCTCAGGAGTCGCGAACCGGATCCGACCGGCGGCGTCCGAGACGACAATGATCGACACGCGGTGCCTAATGCTCGTGGGCCGGGACGGCCGCGCCGGGCGCAGGCGTCTGTTCGCCGATCCTCTCCCTGGCTTCGCTGACGATGTCCGCCGTCGTCAGCCGGGCCTTCTCGGCCCCCGTCTCGGCCACGCGCGCCCCGCGTAGGGCGCAGGATGTGACGGTGACGGCGGCGCCGTGGAGCACGTTGCTCCGCGCCAGCCTCTTGATCCCGTCGTACGCGACTGCGCCGGCCACGCCGCTGGCCACCAGTCCTGCCGCCCTACCCACGAAACCGCCGATCATCTCACCAGCTCCTTGTCGAGACGAAATCAAGGACCGTGCGTGCGGACCTGACCTCCGACCCGGGCTGTGCGTCGACCGGGGTACCTCGCCGGGGTGGTCCACTGCAGGGCGAGCATGCAACGAACAGGCCCCGCTCAGCGTCCAGACTAGGGGAACACCGCGTCGCCGACCTCCCACGCGAATGACGACGGTCATCACAGCCGTGGTGGTCCGCGCTCGCGGGCCTACCGGCGCAGACCTGGGCAAGCGCCATCGTCCTCTGCTACACCAGATGCATCTGAGTCAGATTGACTCTGTACTAGAGGTATATGCTCGGCCCGTGACTTCTCCTCGCACGCCATCGACGGCCGATGCCGTGTCGGAGGCCCTGATGCCTGCCGTCGGTGCGCTGCGCCGGCTGCTGCGCCGGGCCGCGGGGCCGGTGTTCACGAGCGACACCGTGTCGACGTCTCAGCGCGAGGTCCTGGTGGCCGTCGGCAGGCACCCCGGCAGCCCCGTCACGGACATCGCCCAGGAGCTCGGGCTGGCACCCAACAGCGTCTCGACGATCGTCACGCAGCTCGTCGGGGCAGGCCTGCTGGTCCGCGAGACCGACCCGCACGACCGCCGCGTCGGCCGGCTCACCCTCACCCCGCGGGCACAGGAGCAGGCCGTCGTCGCCAGGGCGCGCAGGCGCACCGTCCTGCACGACGCGCTCGACCGGCTCACCCCACGGCAGGTCGTCGAACTGGCCGCGGGCATCGACGCGCTGGGAGCGCTGGCCGACGAGCTGCGAGCGCTCGAGCGCGACCGCGAGGCGGTGCACCCGTGAGCGAGCTTGCGAGCGAATCAATGGCGCAGCACGAGCAGAGATCTGGAGTGCTACAGAACGCCCGCGACCCGATGCTCGCGCTCGAGTGCAGCGGCCTCGTGCACCGGTTCGGCGACACCGTCGCCGTCGATCACCTCGACCTACGGATCCAGGCGGGCGAGGTGTTCGGCCTGCTCGGCCCAAACGGGGCAGGCAAGACCACGACGATCCGCGTCCTGAACACGCTGCTCCCCGTGCAGGAGGGCAGCGTCCGGGTGTTCGGGCTCGACGTCCGCCGCCGGGCCACGGACGTGCGCCGCCAACTCGGCTACGTGCCCCAGCAGCTCTCCATCGAGGCCGCGCTGACCGGCCGGCAGAACGTCATGTGGTTCGCCCGGTTGTTCGACGTTCCGCGCGCCGAGCGGAGGGCGCGGGTCGACGAGGCACTCGCCGCGATGGACCTGCTCGCGGTGGCGGACCGCCGCGCGGGCACCTACTCCGGCGGCATGATCCGGCGGCTGGAGCTGGCGCAGGCGCTGGTGAACCACCCCGCGCTGCTCGTGCTCGACGAGCCGACCGTCGGCCTCGACCCGATCGCGCGGGCGGGCGTGTGGGAGCGCGTGCGACAGATGCGAGCCGACTACGGGATGACCGTGCTGCTGACCACGCACTACATGGACGAAGCCGACGAGCTGTGCGATGTCGTGGCGCTCATGCACCGCGGCAGGCTGCAGGTCGTCGGCTCCCCGGCCGCCCTGCGGGCCGACATCGGGCCAGACGCCACCCTGGACGACGTCTTCCGCCGATACGCCGGCACGAAACTGGTGGCGACAGAGGAGCAGGGAGGGTTGAGGGATGTCCGTCGCAGTCGCACGACCGCGCGCAAACTGGGCTGAACCGGTCCGCATGCTCGCTTCACGGACGGTGACCCTCAGCCTGGTCGAGCTGCAGAAGCTCCGCAGCGACTACACCGAGCTGATCACGCGCATGGCGCAGCCAGTGCTGTGGCTACTGGTGTTCGGGCAGATCTTCAACCGGATCCGGGCGATCCCGACCGGTAACCTGTCCTACCTGGCGTACCTGACCCCGGGCATCCTCGCCCAGTCGGCGCTGTTCGTCGCGATCTTCCTCGGCATCCAGATCATCTGGGACCGGGACGCGGGCATCCTCACCAAGGTCATGGTCACGCCCACGCCGCGTGCCGCGATCGTGCTGGCCAAGGCGTTCGCCGCAGGGGTGCGCGGGCTCGCGCCCGTCGTCGTTCTCGTGCCGGTGGCGCTGCTGCTCGGCGTGGCCATCACGATCAACCCCCTCAAGCTGCTCGGCGCTGCGGTCGCCCTCATGCTCGGCGCCGGCTTCTTCGCCTGCCTCTCGATGGCGATCGCGGGCGTTGCGCAGACCCGCGACCGTCTGATGGGCATCGGCCAGCTCATGACGATGCCGCTCTTCTTCGCGTCGAACGCGCTCTACCCGATCGACATCATGCCGGGCTGGCTCCGGGTGATCAGCCAGGTCAATCCGCTCACCTACCTGGTCAACGCCCTGCGCGGGCTGCTCGTCGGAGCGGAGGCGAACCTCTGGGTGGATTTCGGCGTGCTCGTCGGCGCGGCCGTGGTCGGAATCGTGGGGGCGGCGTCGCTCCTGGGCAAGCTGGTGCGCTGAGCCCGCCGACCTCCCTGCTCGCGCTCGAGGGAGAAGTGAGCACCGGTTTCCGCAAGTCCGCGCCGGCCGGTTGAGCTGTAAGTCCCTGGGTCATCCACTAGAACGGGCTGATGCCGATGCCGTTCCCTGCCAGGGTCCTCCGCCAGCTGCCCGGCCGGTTCGCCGTCTGCCGGTTCGACCCGAACGAACCCGTCCCACGCTGGGCACTGGACGGGCCGGTGGAGTTCGTCTCGGTGACCCGGACCCGCGCCGAGCTCTCCGTCATCTGCCCCGTGGAGGTGCTGCCGGATCCCGACCTCGCCGGCCTCGAGTGGCACTGCCTGCAGATCGAGGGGCCCTTCGACTTCGACGAGCTTGGCGTGCTCGCGTCGGTGGTCGACCCGCTGGCACAGGCGGGCGTGAGCGTGTTCGCGGTGGCCACGTACGACACCGACTACCTGCTGGTGACAGACATCGACGGGGCGAGGCGAGCGCTGCTTGCCGCGGGCCACGAGATCCGCCCCGCGGTTACCGGTGCCTGGACCCGGCCGAGCGCAAGCGGGGGCGAGCACAGGTGAGCACCGACAACCCGTGGGTGGTCCGGCGCCGGGTACTGCCGGCGCCGCGGCTGCGCATGTTCTGCTTCCCCTATGCCGGTGGCGGTGCGTCCGTCTATCGGGACTGGCCACGGTGGTTGCCGCCGGACCTCGAGGTGTGCGCCGTGCAGCCGCCCGGCCGGGAGTCCCGGCTGGCCGAACCGCCCTACACCCGCCTGCCCGACCTGCTGCCGCCCCTCGCGGACGCGCTGAGCGGACTGCTGGACGGACCGTTCGTGACCTTCGGTCACAGCCTTGGGGGGCTGGTCAGCTTTGAGCTGGTCAGGTACCTGCGGCGCGCCGGTGGGCCGCAGCCGGAACAGATGTACGTGTCCGGTCGACGGCCCCCGCACCTGCCCGGCCGGGAACGGCCGATCCACGACCTGCCCGACGACGACCTCCTGACGGCCGTCCTGCGGCTGAACGG
>DASRSC010000281.1:0-9530 GCA_035695525.1 Pseudonocardia sp.
GCTCGGGCATCGCCATCCGCATCGCGGAGCCGCGGAAGCGGGCGGCATTGGCATCGGGCCGGAACGAGGCGATCGAGCCGTCCGGCTGCCGGTAGGCCTTGAGCCCCTCGAAGATCTCCTGCCCGTAGTGCAGCACCATCGAGGCCGGGTTCAGCATCAGCGGCCCGTAGGGCAGCACGGCCGGCTCGTGCCAACCCCGGTCCACCGTCCAGCGGATCGTGACCATGTGGTCGCTGAAGTACCGGCCGAACCCCGGGTCGGCGAGTACGTCGTCACGCCGGGCCTTCGATGCCGGTGCGGGGTTGATGGTCCGGGTGAACTGCGGGGTCATGGTTTCACATTATCTGGTCGAGCAAGCCCCGATTGTCGGACGTCCGAGCTGTGCTGTCGGCCGTACGGCTACCGCACGTGGGAGGGGACGAACGGTGGCTTGACCACGGCGCACTCCAGAGTCCGACCGCGGACGTCGACGGTGACGTGGTCGTCCAGCGCGACGCCGGACGCGGTGTCGATGAGCGCCAGTGCGATGCCGGTCTTCAGCGTCGGGGAGAACGTTCCGGACGTGGTGGTGCCCACCTGCTCGCCGTTGCGCAGCACCGCCATGCCTGCACGCGGGACGCCGCGGCGGGTGGCCCGCAGCCCGCGCAGGCGCCGCGCAGGCCCGGCCTCCTTCTCGGCGAGAAGCGCGTCGCGGCCCCAGAACTCGGGCTTCGACCAACCGACCGCCCAACCGCTGCCCGCCTGGACGGGCGAGATGTCAACGGACAGGTCCTGGCCGTGCAGGGGGTAGCCCATCTCGGTGCGCAGGGTGTCGCGCGCCCCCAGCCCGCACGGCCGCCCGCCCACCGCGTGCGCCCCGGCCAGGAGCGCGTCCCACACCCCGGCGGCGTCGGCGGCGGGCACGAGCAGTTCATAGCCGCGTTCGCCGGTGTAGCCGGTGCGGCACACCCGCACCTGCCCGGCGTCGGCGAAGGCCATGTAGTCCAGCCCGGCCACGGTCTCGAAGCCGGCGAACATGCTCGCGAACAGTTCGGGCGAGCGTGGGCCCTGCACGGCGATCACCGCGAGCTCGCGGTGCCGGTCGACGATCTCGATGCCGGCCGGGGCCGCATCGCGCAGGAGCGAGGCGACACGAGCGGCATTGGCGGCGTTGGGGACGGCGAGTACCTCGTCCGGTCCGACGAGGTACACGATGATGTCGTCGACGACCCCGCCGTCCTCGGTGCAGCACAGCGTGTACTGCGCGTGCCCCGGTCCGATCTTCCCCAGATCTGCGGTGAAGCAGCGGTTGACGAAATCCGCGGCGCCCGGCCCGGTGATCGCCAGCTTGCCGAGATGGCTCACGTCGAAGACGCCGACGGCCTCGCGCACGGCCGTGTGCTCGGCCACCGTGCCGTCGGGGTAGGACAGCGGCATCGACCAGCCGCCGAACGCTCCGAGGCTGGCTTCGAGCGCTGTGTGCCGGTCGTGTAACGGGCTGGTCAGGAGGTCGTCCACGGACGGGGACGCTACTGCTCGCACCTGCGTTTCAGGCCCTCGGCCTCCATCGCGAGGTAGCGACGGGTGAGCCCGCGGGTGAGCAGCCCGAGCACCCCGCCCATCGGTCCCTGCTGGAGCAGCCGCAGCCGTACCACGGTGCAGCTTCGGCCGGCCTCCATGATGTGCTCACCGACCGTCCGGATCCCGGGCCCGGTCGCGACCCAGGTGAAGCCCCTGGCCGGATCCAACTCGGTGACCTCCCACCGGGCGAGCGGCAGGCGGGGCTGGCGCACCTCGGCGCGGCTGCCCGTGACGAGCGGACCCGCCTCCAGCCGGCGCACCGCGTTCATGGAGGCGGTCCACTCCGGCCAGCGCTCGACGTCGGAGAGCACGGCCCAGACCCGATCACCTGCTGCCTGGATCGTCACCGACTGCACGAACTCCACGGCACCCCTCCCGGTGATGTAGTAACCGGGACGGAAACGTACCATATGGTACATGAGCGCGAAGGACGAGCTGCTCGCCGCAGCGCTCGAGCACGTGACCGCCCACGGTGTCGGCGCTCTCACCCTGCGCCGGCTCGCCGCCGAGCTCGGCACCAGCCACCGGATGTTGATCTATCACTTCGGCTCGTGGGAGGGCCTGCTCGTCGCGATCGTGCAGGCCGTCGAGCAGCGCCAGCGCGACCGGCTGCGGGCGCTGCTGGCCGAACCCGACCTCCCACCCGGCGAGCAGGCGCGCCGGTTCTGGGCACAGCTGGTGGACCCGGCGCAGTGGCCGTCGGAGCGGCTGTTCTTCGAGCTCTACGGACAGGCGCTGCAGGGCAGGCCGCACGCCGTCCCGTTGCTCGACGGCGTGGTGGACGACTGGCTCGACCCACTCACCGAGCTCACCGTGCGCAGCGGAGTCCCCCGCGCCGAGGCCAGGGCACACGCCCGGCTGCGGCTCGCCGTCGCCCGCGGCCTGCTGCTGGACCTGCTGGCGACCGGTGACGTCGAGGGCGTCCGCGCCGCCGCCGAGGTGCACGCGGCGGCGTACAGGCCTGCCTGAGCACCGTTGCGGGGATCAGGGGCGGAGGGCGAACGCGGTGCAGATCACCCAGCCGACGGCGAGGGCAGCGGCGGTGATCACCACCTGTTGCACGGGCAGCAGCACCGCGAGGCCGACGCACATCAGCAGGCCGAGCACTGATGTCCAGGCCGGCCAGCGCCGGTTTGCCCGGGGCAGCCGCAGGGCAGCCAGGTTGATCACGGCGTAGTAGACGAGCACCGAGCAGGCCGACAGGGCGATGGCCGCCACCGGCCCAGCCAGCATGGCGAGCACGATCGCGACGACGCCGCCCGCGAGGTCGGCCCAGCGCGGCGTGCCCCGGGAGCAGACCCTGGCGAGTGCGCCGGGCAGCTCACGGCGCCGTGCCATCGCCAGTGCCGTGCGGCTCACCCCGACCAGCACCGACAGCAGGGCTGAACCCGCCGCCACGGCTGCGCCGAGCCGCACGAGCACGCCGAGCGCGCTCGCCTGCCCGGTATCGACGAGCGCAACCAGCGGCGCGGGCTCCGTGGCCAGCCGTTCGGCGCCGAGGCCTACCAGCAGCGCGACCGCCACGAGCACGTAGGTGACCAGCGCGATGCCCAGCGCGACGGCGATGGCCCGGCGCAGCGTCCGGTCGGGGTCGCGTACCTCCTCGCCCAACGTGGCGATGCGCGCGTACCCGGCGAAGGCGAAGAACACCAGCCCGGCGGCGGTGAGCACCCCGAGCACCCCGCCCGGCATCGCCACCCGCTCCACCTCCGGGGTGGCGGCGGAGGCCATGGTGTCGACCTGCGGGCCGAGCAACCCGACGACGACCACGACCAGCAGGACCGCCAGCGTGCCGCCGACCAGCGCATACGCCCCGCGTGCCGTCCAGCGCACGCCCGCGGTGTTCAGCACCGTTGCGGCGACGATCACCAGGATCGCCGCCGGCAGGGGTTGCGACGGGAGCACGTAGCTG
This sequence comes from Pseudonocardia sp., assembly GCA_035695525.1. GTDB lineage: Bacteria > Actinomycetota > Actinomycetes > Mycobacteriales > Pseudonocardiaceae > Pseudonocardia. The sequence goes on from DASRSC010000281.1 coordinate 3,473, forward strand.
CCGAACACACCCGCCGCCGCGGCGGCCGACGCCGTCTTGCCCACCAGGAACGCGACGCCCGCGAGCCGCCCGGCCCCCGGCGAGAGCCGCTCCCGCCCGTAGACATAACCGCCGCCGCTCTCCGGGTGGGCGACGGCGAGATCGGCGGTGGACGCGGCGTTGCACGCCGCGACGACCCCGGCCCGCACGACGGCGAGCAGCAGCCAGGGTCCGGCTGCCGCTGCGGCGGGAGCCCAGACGGCGAATACTCCGGTACCGAGCATGGCCGCCAGCCCGAGCACGACCGCGTCGGTCGTGCCGAGTCGGCGCTGCACGCTCCAGGACACGGTGCCCACCCTTGCACCCGGGCCTACCTGATCCGGCTGCACACTGGTGTCATTACCATCTCGAAGCGATCTCGCTCACGGGCGAGCCGGACCCTGCCGGGCCGGCGGAACCGGAACGCCCGCCACCGAATACCCATCTCTTACTCATCGTTCGTCGAGAGGACGGCCCGTGTCGACCGATCTGCACGTGGCAAGCGGCTCCCCCGCCACCGCCGAAACCGACGCCGTGGTCGTCGGGCTGCTGCCGGCCACGGGTGACAACTCCGGGGCGACCCTCGCTCCCGGCGCCGACGAGGTGGCCGACGCGTTCGGCACCGGTGACTCGGGGCTCGTCGCCCTGCTCACGGTGGCGGGGGCCACCGGGAAGGCCGACGAGGTGGTCAAGCTGCCCACGCGCGGAGCGATCACGGCGCCACTGCTCGTCGCGGTCGGCCTCGGCGAGCCGGAGGCCGACGGGTCGCCGAGCGCAGAGGCCGTCCGCCGGGCCTCCGGCGCCGCCGCTCGCGCTCTCGCCGGCACCGCGAGCGCGGTCAGCACCTTGGGCCGCATCAACCTGGCCGCAGCCGCCGAGGGCACCCTGCTCGGTGCCTACACGTTCAGCGCCTACCGCAGCAACGGCGCAGGGCGCGCGCCCGTCGCTCGCGTCGGCCTGGTCGGCGGTGGCGACGCCGAGGAGACCGTGCGCACCGCCACCGCGGTCGCGACGGCCGTTCGCACGGCGCGCGACCTCGTCAACACCCCGCCCAACGACCTGTTCCCCGAGTCGTTCGCGGCCCGGGCGCGCGAGCTGGCCGAGGCCGCCGGTGTCGAGGTCGAGGTGCTGGACGACGCCGCGCTCGCCGAGGGCGGGTACGGCGGCGTGCTCGGCGTCGGACAGGGCTCGTCGCGGGGGCCCCGACTGGTCCGGCTGCGTTACGCGGGCGGCCCGGCACCCCGGGCCAGGGTGGCGCTCATCGGCAAGGGCATCACGTTCGACACCGGTGGGATCTCCATCAAGCCCGCCGCGAACATGGACCACATGACGTCCGACATGGGCGGAGCGGCCGCGGTGATCGTCACCACCCTGCTGGCCGCGCAGCTGGAGCTTCCGGTGGCGGTCACCGCGACGGTGCCGATGGCCGAGAACATGCCCAGCGCCACGGCGTACCGGCCCGGCGATGTGCTGCGGATGTACGGCGGCAAGACGGTCGAGGTGCTCAACACCGATGCCGAGGGACGGCTGATCCTGGCCGACGCGATCGCCAGGGCCGCCGAGGACGAGCCCGACTACCTGGTCGAGACGTCCACGCTGACGGGCGCCCAGCAGGTGGCGCTCGGCCTGCGCACCGCGGGTGTGATGGGCAGCGACGAGTTCCGGGACCGGGTGGCCGAGCACGCCCGGATCACCGGCGAGGACGGCTGGGCCATGCCGCTACCCGCCCACATGCGCAGCGAGCTGGACTCCCGCGTCGCCGACATCGCCAATGTCACAGGCAGCCGCTGGGGCGGGATGCTCGTAGCCGGGACGTTCCTGCGTGAGTTCGTGCCGGACGGCCTGCCGTGGGCACACATCGACATCGCAGGCCCGAGCTTCCACACCGGCGGCCCGTACGGCTACACGACGAAGGGCGGCACCGGCGTGCCGGTCCGCACCTTGCACGCACTACTGACCGACATAGCGAAGAACGGCTGAGGCTAGGCCGTCCTCGCAGAGGCACTGGTCGCGTCGCAGAGGCCGTGGGGCCTGCGACGAGGACAGCTGGTCTGCGAGGACGCCCCGCCTGCGGCTATCCGCCCAGGTTCTCGCGGCGCTGGCGGTCGCGGAGGATCCGTTGCCTCGCGTCGTGGTCACGCATCCGCTGCGGATAGCCCACGAGCTGCACGTCGTACACCGGCATCTTCAACGAGCGCGCCAGCCGGCGTGCCGCGTCGGCCGACGGGATCCGCCGCCGCGTCCACTCCCCGTCGCGGTCGACCAGCAGAATCGTCATCGCGGTGACGGTGGTGCGGGGCTCCACGAACCCCTCCACACCCTCGTGCGCCTCCGCCCACGCACGCAGGTGTGCCTGATCGTCACGATCCGCCGTCCGAAGCGTGCCCCGGCGGCCCATGCCCAGCATTCCGAGTAGCTTCACCGCACTCCCTCGCTGCGCTCGGCCGGCGCCTCGCGCGGCCCCCGTATCCATGGTTTGCTCGCAGGTTCGCTCATCGCGACCCACCTCCCCACTGGCACCAACGCTCGAGGTCGATGGTTTTCTCCCGCGTGCACCAGCCGCCACGCCCGTCCACCACGGATGACAAGATGTGAACAGCGGCGTCACCCGCCGCTGACACACGCACTGCCGGCAATTCGGTGAGGGAGTCAAGACGTGCCCGAGCACAACGCGGACCTGGTGATCCTGGGCGGTGGATCGGGCGGCTACGCCTGCGCGCTGCGGGCGGCTGAGCTGGGCATGTCGGTCGTGCTGGTCGAGCGCGACAAGCTCGGCGGCACCTGCCTGCACTACGGCTGCATTCCCACCAAGGCGCTGCTGCACGCCGCCGAGGTGGCCGACAATGCCCGCGAAGGCGACAAGATCGGCGTCAAGAGCTCGCTGGCCGGCATCGACATGGCCGGCGTGAACTCCTACAAGGACGGCGTCATCGCCAAGCTCTACAAGGGACTGCAGGGACTGGTGAAGTCTCGCAAGATCACTCTGGTCGACGGCACCGGGCGCTTCGAGGGCCCCAACGCGGTCGTCGTCGGCGAGGACCGGTACGTCGGCAAGAACGTCGTGCTGGCCACCGGCAGCTACTCCAAGACCCTTCCCGGCCTCGACATCGGCGGCCGGATCATCACCAGCAGCGAGGCCATCCACCTGGACGAGGTCCCGGACCGGATCGTGATCCTCGGCGGTGGAGTCATCGGAGTCGAGTTCGCGTCGGTGTTCAAGAGCTTCGGCTCGGACGTCACCATCGTCGAGGCGCTGCCTCGGCTGGTCCCCAACGAGGACGAGTTCGCCTCCAAGCTGCTGGAGCGGGCGTTCCGCCGCCGCAAGATCACCTTCAAGACGGGCGTCAGGTTCACCGGGGCCAAGCAGAGCGATGACGCCGTCACCGTCTCGCTCGAGTCCGGCGAGGAGATCGAGGCCGACCTGCTGCTGGTCGCTGTCGGTCGTGGCCCGAACACCGCCAACGCGGGGTTCGAGGAGGCCGGCGTGCGGATGGAGCGCGGGTTCGTGCTCGCCGACGAGCGGCTGCGCACCAACCTGCCGAACGTCTTCGCGCTGGGCGACATCGTCCCCGGCCTCCAGCTCGCCCACCGCGGGTTCGCCCAGGGGATCTTCCTCGCCGAGGACATCGCCGGCCTCAACCCACCGGTGATCGACGAAGCCGGCATCCCCCGCGTCACCTACTGCGAGCCCGAGGTCGCGTCCGTGGGGCTCACGGAGGCGCAGGCCAAGGAGAAGCACGGCGAGATCCAGACGCTCACCTACGACCTCGCGGGCAACGGCAAGAGCCAGATCCTGCAGACGCAGGGCGCGATCAAACTGATCAAGACCGGGGCCGCGGGCACGCCGGGCCCGGTCGTCGGCATCCACATGGTCGGCGCCCGCGTCGGCGAACTCATCGGGGAGGCCCAGCTGGTCTACAACTGGGACGCCCAGGCCGAGGACGTCGCCGCGCTGGTGCACGCCCACCCCACCCAGAACGAAGCGTTCGGCGAGGCCCACCTCGCGCTGGCCGGCAAGCCGCTGCACAGCCACTCGTGACCAGGCGCAGCCGACCGCTGCTCCGGCCACCCGAACTCGAACCGCAGGAAGAGGAGCTCCGACCCGCCATGGCCTTCTCCGTCCAAATGCCCGCCCTCGGTGAGAGCGTCACCGAGGGCACCGTCACCCGGTGGCTCAAGCAGGAGGGCGACCGGGTCGAGGTCGACGAGCCACTGCTCGAGGTCTCCACCGACAAGGTCGACACCGAGATCCCGTCTCCCGCTGCAGGCGTGCTGCAGCGGATCGTCGCGGGTGAGGACGAGACGGTCGAGGTCGGCGGCGAGCTCGCCGTGATCGGCGACGGCTCGGAGTCCGGTTCCGACTCCGGCGGCGACGTCGAGGGCGGCGGCCAGGGCGGCAACACTGCGGCGCAGTCGGCCGTCGAGGCCCCGGCCGAGGAAGAGGCCGACGCAGGCGGGGCGCCTGCGCCGCCGAACCAGGCGGAGTCCGCCCGGTCCGACCAACCCACCTCGGCGCCCCGGGCGGCCACCGAGTCCACGGGCTCCGGCACCGCGATCACGATGCCGGAGCTCGGTGAGAGCGTCACCGAGGGCACCGTCACACGCTGGCTCAAGCAGGTGGGTGACGAGATCGCCGTCGACGAGCCGCTGCTGGAGGTGTCCACCGACAAGGTCGACACCGAGATCCCCTCCCCCATCGCCGGCACACTGCTCGAGATCACCGCGGGCGAGGACGAGACGGTCGAGGTCGGCGGTCAGCTCGCCGTGATCGGTGACGCCACCGAGGCCCCGTCCGCTGGTACGCCCTCCGGCAGTTCCCCGGCCGACAGCGCCCCGCCCGACGATGCCCCGGCTCCCGAGCGCAGGCCGGAGCCGCCGAGTGAGCAGGACCAGGCCGCCGAGCAGCCCTCGAGCAACGGCAAGGTCGCGCAGGCCGTGGAGCAGGCCGACGAGCAGGCCGAGCGCGACGACCTTCCCTCCGAGCAGCCCGAACGGCCCGGGGACGACGACGGCGGCGCAGGCCGGGCCCCGTACGTCACCCCGCTGGTCCGCAAGCTGGCCGCGGAGCACGACGTCGACCTCTCGACGATCTCTGGCTCCGGCGTCGGCGGCCGAATCCGCAAACAGGACGTCCTCGCCGCCGCCGAGTCCCGCAGGCCCGCCCCGGAGCCCGAGCCCGAGGCGGCCCCGGAGGCTCCGGCTGCGGCAGCCCCGGCGAGCGCACCGTCGGCCGCCCCGGCGCGGCAGGTGCCGAAGCCCGCGGCAGACGGCCCGCAGCCGGGCACCACGGTGAAGATGCCCCGGCTGCGGCAGGTGATCGCGCAGCGGATGACCGAGTCGTTGCAGGTGTCGGCCCAGCTCACGACCGTGCAGGACGTCGACGTCACGCGCATCGCCAAGCTGCGTGCCCGCGCGAAGGCGGAGTTCGAGCGGCGTGAGGGTGTCAAGCTGACGTTCCTGCCGTTCTTCGCCAAGGCCGCCGTCGAGGCGTTGAAGGCCTTCCCCCAGCTCAACGCGTCGATCAACGTGGAGAGCAGGGAGGTGACCTACCACGGGGCCGTACACCTGGCGGTGGCGGTGGACACCCCCCGCGGGCTGCTGGTCCCTGTGATCAAGAACGCCGAGGACCTCAACATCGCGGGGCTGGCCCGGCGGATCGCCGACGTGGCTGCGCGCACCCGGGCCAACAAGATCGGCCCCGACGAGCTCTCCGGCGGCACGTTCACGCTCACCAACATCGGCAGCGCCGGTGCGCTCTTCGACACACCGATCATCAACCAGCCGCAGGTCGCCATCCTGGGCACGGGCAAGATCACGAAGCAGCCCACGGTGGTCACCGGGCCGGACGGCGAGGACTCCATCGCCATCCGCTCCGTCTGTTTCCTGCCGCTCACCTACGACCACCGCCTGGTCGACGGGGCCGACGCCGGCCGGTTCGTCAGTGCGATCAAGGCCCGCCTGGAGGAGGGCGCGTTCGAGGCCGACCTCGGGCTCTGACGGCTCAGGTCGCCGGGGATACCGGTCGGGTGGCCCGAGTCGC
>DASRSC010000282.1:0-18557 GCA_035695525.1 Pseudonocardia sp.
GCCCGACCTGCGACGTCGGACAGGTCCTAGTCTGGTGGGGTGCTCGTCGCAGGGTTTCCCGCCGGTTCGTTCCAGACCAACTGCTATGTCGTAGCAGCGGATGCGGGCGAGGCGTGCGTGGTGGTCGACCCCGGCCAGGACGCCGTCGAACCCCTCGAGGCACTGCTCGCCGAGCACCGGCTCACCCCGGTGGCGGTGCTGCTGACCCACGGTCATTTCGACCACACGTTCAGCGTCGCCCCCGTGTGTGACGGCCACGACGTCCCGGCCTGGATCCACCCCGAGGACCGGTCAATGCTGGCCGATCCGATGAAGGGCATCTCGGCGGAGGCGGCGGCGTTCTTCGGCGGCCGGATGGAGCTGCGCGAGCCCCGCGAGGTACGCGAGCTCACCGACGGCGCGGCGCTCGACATCGCCGGGTTCACGCTGCGCGTCGACCACACGCCGGGGCACACCCGCGGCTCCGTCGTCTTCACAACCCCCACCGAGGAGGGCGTCGAGGTGATCCTCGCCGGCGACACGCTCTTCGCCGGCTCGATCGGCCGCACCGACCTGCCGGGCGGAGACCACGCGCAGATGCTCGCGAGCCTGCGCGACAAGCTGCTCACCCGCGACGACTCCGCGGTCGTGCTGCCCGGGCACGGGCCGACCACCACCGTCGGGCGCGAACGGGCGTCGAACCCGTTCCTGCAGGGTCTCGAATTGCCGACCACCGGGCGCGGGCTGTGACGGCCGCGCCGAGCGCCAGCGGAGCCCGTTCCGACGCCGTGGAGCGGCGCGTGTCGGCCTTCGCGGCCCCGAAGGGCATCCCGGAGTACGTGCCACCGGACTCGGCGGGATTCGAGCACGTCCACAACACGCTGGTCAGCGCGGCCGATCGGGCCGGCTACGGGCTCATCGAGCTGCCTGTCTTCGAGGAGACCGCGCTCTACACGCGCGGCGTGGGCGAATCGACCGACGTGGTCAGCAAGGAGATGTACACCTTCGCCGACCGCGGGGAACGGTCGGTCACGCTGCGCCCGGAGGGCACGGCCGGGGTCGTCCGGTCGGTGATCGAGCACGGCCTCGACCGCGCAGGCCTGCCGGTGAAGCTGCGCTACGCCGGCCCGTTCTTCCGCTACGAGCGCCCGCAGGCCGGGCGCTACCGGCAGCTGCAGCAGGTGGGCATCGAGGCGATCGGCGTAGACGACCCGGCCCTCGACGCCGAGGTCATCGCCGTCGCCGACGAGGGTTTCCGCGCCCTGGGCCTCACCGGCTACCGCCTGGAGATCACCTCGCTCGGCGACACCGAGTCCCGCCCCCCGTACCGGGCCATGCTGCAGGAGTTCCTGGCCGGGCTCCCGCTGGACGAAGCCACGCGGATGCGGGCGGAGATCAACCCGCTGCGGGTCCTCGACGACAAGCGCACGGAGGTGCGCGCGCTGCTGTCGGACGCCCCGTTGCTGGTCGACCATCTCTCCGCGGCGTCGGCCGAGCACCACGCTGCGGTGAAGCAGCACCTCGACGACCTGGGCGTGGCCTACGTGGAGAACCCGCGGATGGTGCGGGGTCTCGACTACTACACGAAGACGACCTTCGAGTTCGTGCACGACGGCCTCGGCGCCCAGTCCGGGATCGGCGGCGGCGGGCGCTACGACGGGCTGATGGCCACGCTCGGCGGGCAGCCGCTGTCCGGCGTGGGCTTCGGCATCGGCGTTGACCGGACGCTGCTGGCGTGCCGAGCCGAAGGGGTTGCGCCCTGGTCCGAGGCGCGCTGCGAGGTCTTCGGCGTGCCGTTGGGCGACGCGGCGAAGCGGCGGCTCGTGGTGCTGGCCGCGCAGCTGCGCCGGGTTGGCGTGCGGGTCGACCTCGCCTACGGCGGCCGCGGCCTCAAGGGTGCGATGAAGGCCGCCGACCGGTCGGGCGCCCGCTTCGCGCTGGTGCTCGGCGAGCGCGACCTCGAGGCCGGCACGGTGGGCCTCAAGGACCTGGCGTCGGGGGAGCAGCAGGACGTCGCCCTGGCGGATGCGGCCGACGAGGTGCTCACCCGCCTGCGCTGACCGGGACTCGCCCTCCCGTTGCCTAGGATCATCGCCGTGGCCACCGAAGATCGTGAGCGTTGGGAGGCCCGGCACGCCGCGGTCTCCTCGGCGGGCGCACCGGACATCCCCATGCCGCCCGACGCGCTCCGCGGCCGCGAGCGCCTGCTGCCCGACGGCGGACGCGCGCTGGATGTGGCATGCGGGCGGGGCACCGTGGCGGGATGGCTCGCCGAGCGCGGGTTCGTCGTCGACGCGGTGGACATCTCGGAGGCCGCTGTGGCCGCGGGCGCGGCGCTGGTGGTTGACCGCGGTGTGGCCGAGCGGGTGCGCTGGTGGCGCTATGACCTGGACGCCGGGTTGCCCGGCGGCTGCGCCGGACCGTACGACGTCGTCGTGTGCCAGCGGTTCCGCGACCCGGCGTTGTACCCGGTGCTCGCGCAGCGCCTCGCCCCCGGTGGCCTGCTGGTGCTGACGGTGCAGTCGGTGGTCGGGGACGAGCCCGGTCGGTTCCGCGCGTCCCCCGGGGAGCTGCTCGCCGCGTTCGCCGAGCTGACGACGCTTCACCACACCGAGTCCGACGGCCAGGCGAGCCTCCTGGCGCGCCGCCGCTGAGCGCACCTCCGCCGCGGTTGCCGAGTCGGACGAACGGCACGCAGGTCGATGGGACGGAAGCTCCGTTGGTGTCGGCTTCATCAGCGATTCGCCCAGGCCGCGCCCTTCAGACTGTGCTTCCGGACTCGCGGCTCGCCACCATGGCGGCGAGTGCGGTGGTGATCGGCACGGAGGCCACCAGCCCGATGCTGCCGACCAGCGTGCGTACCACCTCGGTGGCCACGTCCTGGGTGGTCACGACGTCCCCGAGTGCGCGGCCGGACAGCGTGAACAGCAGGAGCAGCGGCAGCGATGCTCCCGCGTAGGCCAGCACCAGGGTGTTGACGGCCGACGCGACGTGGTCGCGCCCGATCCGCATCGCCGCGCCGAAGAGAGCCCGAGCTCCCAGCTCCGGGTTGGCCCGGCGCAGCTCCCACACCGCGCTGGTCTGGGTGACGGTCACGTCGTCGAGCACGCCGAGAGCCCCGATCAGGACACCGGCGAGCAGAAGGCCGCGGGCGTCGACGCCGGTGCCGAGCGTGGCGATCAGGTTGCTGGTCTGGTCGTCGAGGCCGGTGAGCCGGGCCGCGACGGAGAACGCGGCCCCGAGGCCCCCGATCAGGGCGAGCGACAGGAGCGTTCCGAGGACGGCCGTCGACGTGCGCGCCGAGAGTCCGTGCGTCAGGTACAGGACCACGAACATGATCAGGCAGGAGCCGACCACTGCCACGGCGAGCGGGTCGTGCCCGGCCAGGATCGAGGGCAGCACGAACAGCAACAGAACAGCGAAGCTCAGCACCAGCGCCGCGAGCGCGGCCAGGCCCCGCCAGCGGCCGAGCAGGAGCACCGCTCCCGCGAAGATCGCGGCGAGCCAGCCGAGCGGCGCGCCGCGCTGGAAGTCGACGACCTGGTACGACCCGGGGTCGTTCGGGTTGGCGCCGGACCAGCCCAGCACCACCCGGTCGCCGACGGCGAAGGTCGGCGATCCGGGTTCGACAGGCACCACCTGGACGAGGTCGCGCCCTGGCATCGGCCCGTCGGCCATCCGGACGACGAGCGCGACGCAGCTGCCGTCGCCCGAACCTGCACTGCAGTCGGACGCACTGGCGGAGACCACTTCGGCGTGCACGGGCTGTTGGGTGACGGGCTGGGCCGTGGTCGGGGGACCGCCGGCCGGCCACAACAGAACCACGCCGGCGAGCGTCGCCAGCGCGCACGGGACGAGCAGTGTGGCGATGAGCAGCCGCACCCGCCCCCCCGCAGGCGGCGCCGGCGAGTGACCGTGCCCGTGGCCATGAGCGGGCTCACGGGCCGAGGCGGTGGAGGTCGCAACCGCGGCCTGCGGTCCGGAACGGACGACCCGGTCGGCCTGTTCCTCGTCCCGGTCCCCCTGGCCGGGGGACCGGCCCGCCGTACGCGGGCCGCGGGCGGCAGCGGTGCGGGAGGCGCTCGTGCGCACGGTTCGTGTGTCGACCGGCGTCCACCCGGTCGGCGGCGTCGGGGCCTCGGCTGCCGCCTCGTCGGCGTCATCGAGTTGGCCCATGCGGTCCGGATGCCCGTGCCGGCCCGAGCCCGGCCGGGGCGGCAGCGGGAACGCGGCGGGCGGCGGGGTCGTGGCAGCACCGGCGGACCGGCCGAACCGGTGCCGTGCCGTGTCCCGCCCCGCGGTCCCGGGCTGCTCGGATGCGGGTGGAAGCCCCGGCTCGTCAGTCGGCACGTGCCCATCCTGTCAACGGCCCGCCGCCCGACCCGCCCTGGTCCACCGGACGCCCTCCACCCGGCGGGAGCTGATCAGCGGGAACGATCATCCGCAGCTTCCTCCGACGTGTCGCCGCCCAGCTGTTGCAGCGCCCGCTCAGCGACGGCGGCAGCATCGCCCGTGGTGTCGACGCCGATCCCGGGCTCGTCGGGCCCGAGCGGCTCGAGCGCAGCCAGCTGGCTGTCCAGCAGGGACGGCGGCATGTAGTGGTTCCTGCGCGCGGTGACCCTGGCCGCGATCAGCTCCGGCGGCGCGAGCAGGTGCACGAACCGCACGGAGGGGTGACCGTCCTGCAGCAGCTCGCGATAGGAGCGCTTGAGCGCCGAGCACGTGACCACCGCACTGCGGTCGGCCGCCTCCTGCTCCCCGATCCAGGCGGCCACCCGGCGGAGCCACGGCCAGCGGTCGTCGTCGTCCAGCGGGATGCCTGCTGCCATCTTCGCGCGGTTGCTCTCGGGGTGCAGGTCATCGCCCTCGACGAACACCCATCCCGTACGTCGGACGAGCTCGGCGGCCACGGAGCTCTTGCCCACGCCCGATACGCCCATCACCACCAGGGTCACCGTCATGGAGGCAGACTGGCGCATGCCCCCGACAGGGAGTTGCCCCGGGTGTCGAACATGTGTTCGAATACTGCCATGCGGTGGAGCGGACAGCAGGTGCTCGACGACGGCGTCGGTGCGGAGGCGGCGCTGCCGGGGTTGCGCGGGCTCCTGCGGTCGGTGCGCACTCCCGAGTTCGCCGGGGCGGTGTTCCACGAGGTGGAGGCCAAATCGGTGCTCAACCGGGTGCCGGGCAGCTCGCCGATGCCGTTCCGCTGGACGGTCAACCCGTACCGAGGCTGCTCCCACGCCTGCGTGTACTGCCTCGCCGGCCCCACCCGCGTGCTGTTGGCCGACGGGCGCACCCGCCCCATCGCCGAGCTGCGCGTCGGCGACGCCGTAATGGGCACGGAGCTGGTCGACGGGCAGCGTCGCTACGTACGCACCACCGTGCGGGCGCACTGGTCCACCACCAAGCCGGCGCACCGCCTCCGGCTCGCCGGCGGCAGCGAACTGGTCGCCAGCGGGGAGCATCGATTCCTCACCGACCAGGGCTGGCGTCACGTGAGTGGTGGCTGGTGCCGCTCCGGGCGGCGGCCGCGGCTGCGCACTGGCAGCGCACTGCTCGGCCCCGGTCCGGCGGCCATGGTCGGGTGGCAGCGCCGCCCCCACACCGCGGCCTACCGGCAGGGCTACCTGTGCGGGCTGGTGCGGGGCGACGGTCTCGGCGCCGACGGGGAGAGGTGCTTCCCGTCCGAGCATCTGGAGCTCGAGGCGCTGGGTCGGGCCCACCATTTCCTCGCCGAGGCGGCCCAGCACGTCGTTGAGCTGCCGTCGGCGGTCCCGGTCCCGGTCCCGGTCGGCGCCGGGGAGCCCGGCCGGATCCCGGCCCCCACCCCCCGCGGCGGGATCGCGCCGATCACCGACGTGGTGCGGTGGCCCGAGCAGCCCGGCGACGACTGGTGCGCAGGGTTCCTCGCCGGCACGGTCGACGCCCGCGGCTCGGTCGTGCGGGGCGAGCTGCGGGTCCGCCACGCCGGCGAGGAGATCGCCGGGCGGGCAGCACGCGCGCTGCACCGCCTCGGCTTCCGGTTCGCGGTCGAGGCTGACCACGGCTCCGGTCCGGGGTCGAGCGCGGGGCGGACGGTCCGGCTGCTCGGCGGGTCCGCGGCGCTGCTCCGGCTGCTGCAGGTGGTCGATCCCGCGGTCAGCAGGCACCGAGACGTGGGCGGTGCCGCTGTCACCGGCGGCACCGCGCTGGTGGTGGAGTCGGTGCAACCGCTCGGCGTCGAGATGCCGATGTACGACATCACCACCGGCACCGGCGACTTCGTGGCGGAGGGCGTGGTCAGCCACAACTGCTTCGCCCGCAACACCCATACCTATCTCGACCTCGATGCCGGGGCCGACTTCGACAGCCAGATCGTGGTGAAGGTCAACGTGGCGCGGGTGCTCGAGCGCGAGTTGCGCTCGGCGAAGTGGGCGCGGGAACCCGTCGCGATGGGCACCAACACCGACCCGTACCAGCGTGCCGAGGGACGCTACCGGCTCATGCCGGGCGTGATCGGGGCACTCGCGCGCTCCGGCACCCCGTTCTCGCTGCTCACCAAGGGCACCGTGCTCACCCGCGACCTGCCGCAGCTCGCGGCCGCGGCGGCAGACGTCCCGGTGGGTCTCGGCGTCTCCATCGCGCTGGTCGACCGCTCTCTTCAACACCGGCTCGAGCCCGGGACGCCCTCGCCGGCCGCGCGGCTCGACCTCGTCCGGCGGATCACCGACGCCGGCCTGTCCTGCGGTGTGATGGTGGCGCCCGTGCTGCCGCTGCTCAGCGACTCCGTCGAGGCCCTCGACACGCTGCTTGCACAGGTGAAGCAGGCCGGGGCCAACGGCGCGAGCGTGCTGGCGCTGCATCTGCGGCCCGGCACGCGCGAGTGGTTCCTGGCGTGGCTCGCGCGGGAGTACCCGAAGCTCGTCGCGCCCTATGCCCGGCTGTACCGCCGCGGCGCCTACGTCGACCCGGAGTATCGGCGCGCGCTCGGTGAGCGGGTGGCGCCGCTGCTGCGCCGCCACGGCCTCTCCGGTGCCGCCACCACGGTGCGCGGGCAGGGGTGGCCTGCGGCGAGGGCGCCGACCGTCGAGACTCCGTCGGGGGAGCAGCTGAGCCTGCTCTGACCGCCGTCGGCGGCCGGGCTCCGAGTCGTGACGTCGACCATCCCGGAACATGGGGAAACCCTTACTCACGCATAAGGTGTGAGAACGCGCGACAGGCATCCACAGTTGCAGTCAGACGGCATGATTTTCGCCTCACAGATCGGGTTGAGTACAACGCGTGGCTCCGCTCGTGTGAACCGTAAGCCGATGCGCACGGCAACGGCGGCTCACACTGGGGAGGCCCGAAATGACTCGCATGAGTCGACGCACACTGGAGGCGGCTGGCGCCATCGTCGCGGTCGCCGGACTGTCGTTCGTGGGGTTGAGCGCCGAGGCAGACGCCGCCGCGCAGCCCTCGCCTGCGGCGCTGAGCGGCGGCACGGGGATGTCCATGCCGATGGACTCGATCGGCGCGTACGACCCCCAGAATCACAGCGACGCCACGTTCTTCGCGTCCGTGTTGAAAGGCGCCAACGAGGTGCCGGTCACGAGCGGACCGAAGGTCGGCGACAAGAACGGCAGCGCCACGGCCCTGATGCGCATCCAGGGCGACCAGGTGTCGTACGCCTTCACGTGGACGGGCATCGGAACACCGACCATGGGCCACATCCACGAGGGCCCCACGGCGAACGGAGACGTGCAGATCCCGTTCTTCGGCACGAAGCTGCCGGCCGGGCGCAATTCGGTGATCGGCACGGTAAAGGTGACCAACAAGGATCTTCTGGCGAATCTGAAGACCCACCCGGAGCAGTTCTACTTCAACCTGCACACCGCAGAGTTCCCCGGCGGTGCGGTGCGCGGGCAGGTGCACGCGCTTCCGGAGAAGCTCAACCTGCAGGCCGCTATGACGGCCGACCAAGTGCACTCGGTCGTCAGGGGCGCCCAGATCTACGCCTGCACCAGGCATAACGACGGCTCGTTCACGTTCACCCAGAACAACGTGGACGCCACCCTTGGTGGCGGCATCAGGCACACGTTCCTCAAGGCCGGCCCAGCGGGACCGCCCCAGTGGGTCGCGCCCGACGGGTCCGGGGTCACCGGCAAGGCCCTCACCATGATCCCGAACGGCGGCAAGAACATCCCCGAACTGGTCCTCGCGGCGACGCCGGAGGGCAGGCCCGGTGGCGTGCTGTCGTCGACGCAGATCGTGATGCGCCTCAACACCGTCGGTGGAGTCGCCCCCGCTGGTACCTGCAACCCCGCGGCACAGCCGAAGGCAGCGGTGCCGTACACGGCCGACTACCTGTTCGTCACCTCCACGTAGCGCACAAGCGCGTCGACCCCCTGTGGCAGTCCGATCGGGACGCCACCAGGGGGTCGAGGCCTGTTGCGGCTCCACGGTCGGATCTCGGTCGTCCACGGGGACGAGCGGACGGTGACCGGGGAAACCTGCTGGCAGGCCGACCGGGGGCGGCGGATAGCCTCGACATGTGATGCGCACCCACCCCGCCGGCACCCTGCGTGCCGAGCACGCCGGACAGTCCGTGACCCTCGCCGGGTGGGTGGCGCGCCGCCGTGATCACGGCGGGGTCATCTTCATCGACCTCCGGGACGCCTCCGGCTCCGCCCAGGTGGTGTTCCGCGAGGGCGAGATGGCCGAGCGCGCTCACCGGCTGCGCGCCGAGTTCTGTGTCGTGGTCACCGGTGAGGTCGTCCGCCGGCCGGCGGGGAACGAGAACCCCGAGCTCGCCACCGGTGCGATCGAGGTCACGGCCACCGAGCTCACGGTGCTGTCCGAGTCGGCCCCGCTGCCGTTCCCGCTCGACGAGCACAGCGAGATCGGCGAGGAGATCCGGCTCAAGCACCGCTACCTCGACCTGCGCCGCAGCGGGCCGGCGGCCGCGCTGCGGCTGCGCAGCGAGGCCAACCGCATCGCGCGCACGGTGCTGCACGACCGGGAGTTCGTCGAGGTGGAGACGCCCACGCTCACCCGGTCCACCCCGGAGGGTGCTCGCGACTTCCTCGTGCCCTCACGCCTGCGCCCTGGCTCCTGGTACGCCCTGCCGCAGAGCCCCCAGCTGTTCAAGCAGCTGCTGATGGTGGCGGGCACCGAGCGCTACTACCAGATCGCACGGTGCTACCGCGACGAGGACTTCCGCGCCGACCGGCAGCCCGAGTTCACCCAGCTCGACATCGAGATGAGCTTCGTCGAGCAGGACGACGTGATCGAGCTCGGCGAGACAATCGTCTCAGCGCTGTGGTCGGAGCTCGCGGGGTACGAGATCCCGCGCCCGATCCCGCGGCTCACCTACGCCGACGCGATGGCCCGCTACGGCTCGGACAAGCCCGACCTGCGGTTCGGCGTCGAGCTCACCGACCTCACCGAGTACTTCGCCGACACGCCGTTCCGGGTGTTCCAGGCCCCGTACGTCGGGGCGGTCGTGATGCCGGGCGGGGCGAGCCAGCCGCGCAAGCAGCTCGACGCCTGGCAGGAGTGGGCCAAGCAGCGAGGCGCCCGT
This sequence comes from Pseudonocardia sp., assembly GCA_035695525.1. Classification (GTDB taxonomy): domain Bacteria; phylum Actinomycetota; class Actinomycetes; order Mycobacteriales; family Pseudonocardiaceae; genus Pseudonocardia. The sequence continues at coordinate 9,524 of DASRSC010000282.1, forward strand.
GGCCTCGCGTACGTGCTGGTCGACGACGACGGCTCGGTGAGCGAGCGCGGCCCGGTCGTCAAGAACCTCTCCGAGGCCGAGCGTGAGGGCCTCCCGAAGGCCGTGGGCGCCGAGCCGGGAGACGCGGTCTTCTTCGCCGCCGGGCGCCCAGCCGACGCGCGCGAACTGCTCGGCGCCGCCCGCGGCGAGATCGCGCGGCGCTGCGGTCTGGTCGACGAGAACGCCTGGTCGTTCGTGTGGGTCGTCGACGCACCGATGTTCGAGCGGGTCCGTGACGACAAGGGCGACGAGGTCGGCTGGACCGCGGTGCACCACCCGTTCACCTCGCCGAACGAGGAGTGGATGGACCGCTTCGAAGAAGCGCCGGACCAGGCGCTCGCCTACGCCTACGACATCGTCTGCAACGGCAACGAGATCGGTGGCGGCTCGATCCGTATTCACCGCTCCGACATCCAGCAGCGCGTGTTCGCTCTTCTCGGCATGAACGAGGCCGAGCAGCGGGAAAAGTTCGGTTTCCTGCTCGACGCGTTCCAGTACGGCCCGCCGCCGCACGGTGGCATCGCGATCGGCTGGGACCGCACCTGCATGCTGCTCGCGCACTCCGACTCGATCCGTGACGTCATCGCCTTCCCGAAGTCGGGTGGCGGCTTCGATCCGCTCACCGGGGCGCCCGCGCCGATCACACCTGAGCAGCGCAAGGAGGCGGGCGTCGACGCGCAGCCGCCTGCGGCGCCCGCCGCTGCGTCCCCGGCTGCCGACGAGCCGCCCACCAAGCTCTGAACGCGCCTCCGTACCTCCGGCCGACGCGGGGAGCCCGTCCGTGCTGCACATGAGGGTGATCTCGCCCGTGGGCCAGACCGACGCGGTGCGGGACCTGCTGCTAGGCGAACCCGGTGCCACGCACGTGACCGTCCTGCCCGGGATCGCGCTGCAACCCCCCGGTGACGTCGTTGAGGCCGACGTGGCGCGGGAGTCGGTGGACCCGCTTCTCGGCGCGCTGTCCGAGCTGGGTGTCGATCGCGCCGGCGGCGTCACCCTGGAGGTGATCGACACCTCGCTCTCCGACGCCGCTGACGCCGCGGAGGAGGCAGCACCGGGCGACCCGTCGGACGCCGTGATCTGGGACGAGCTGGTGGCGCGCACCGGTGAGGAGTCGCGGCTGTCCGTGAGCTTCCAGGCCTTCCTCACGATCGCGTGCCTGCTGGCGGCCATCGGCGCCATCACGAACTCGCCGGTGACGGTGGTGGGTGCGATGGTGCTGGGTCCCGAGTTCGGGCCGCTCGCCGCGATCGCCGTCGGCGCGGTGCTGCGCCGGGGAGATCTGGTGCGCCGGGGCGGCTTGGCGCTCGCCGTCGGCTTCCCGCTGGCGATGGTGATCACGGCGCTGGCGGCCGTGGGTTTCGACGCGACCGGGCTCCTGTCCACCGCGACCCTCGACAACCTCGATCAGGTCGACTTCATCTACAAGGTGGGACCGTTCTCCTTCATCGTGGCGCTGCTCGCCGGTGCCGCCGGGATGCTCGCGCTGACATCGGCGAAGTCCGCCTCGCTGGTCGGGGTGTTCATCTCGGTGACCACCGTGCCCGCCGCGGCGTTCGCGTCGACCGCTCTCGTGGAGGGGCGTTACGCGCAGGCCGCCGGGTCCGCGCTGCAACTCCTGGTGAATCTCGTGGGCATCGTCGTGGCGGCGACGGCGGTGCTCCTCGTGTCGCATCGTACGGCTGTCCGTGAGCGGGGTATGCGCCGGTTGTCGGCGGGGTAGGGTCGCACACGATGGTTCGCGACCTGGGCAGTTTCCCCAGGCCGGTGCTCGCCGCGCTCGCTGCTGCCGAGCGGCTGCTCAGCCGCCGGTCCGGTGCCGGCATCGTGCTGGCCGACCCTGAGGATCTCGGGGGCAGTGACCGGTCGGTGGTGGCACGTGCGCGCGTGGCCCGAAATCCCTTCTCGCTGCCGCGCACGCTCGTCGTCAAGCACTATCTCGGGCGGCCGGATCCGGACCGCCCCGACCCGTTCCACTACGAGGTTGCCAGCTGCCAGCTGTTCACCGCCCTGCCTGCCGAGGCCCGGCCCAGTCCGGTCCTGATCGCGCACGACCCGCAGAGCCGGCTGCTGGTGCTCGAGGACCTCGGCCGCAGCTCGACGCTCGCCGACAAGCTGTTCGGCCCCGACCCCGCCGCCGCCCAGCGCTGTCTCCTCAGCTGGGCTCGTGCGCTCGGCCGAATGCAAGCTGCGACAGCGGGTCGCGAGAACGATTTCGGGGCACTCCTGCGCAGGCTGGGGGAGCGGGCGTGGCGCGACCCGATGGCCGAGGACGCTCGTGTGGCGCTGGCCGATGTCCCGGGGCTGCTGGAGCAGGATCTCGGGGTGACGGTGTCACCAGCGGCCTCACTGGAGGCCCAGGAGACCGCGCGGCTGCTGGGGGGCACCCGGTACCGCGCGTTCAGCCCGTCGGACACCTGCCCGGACAACAATCTCGTCACCAGCCGCGGAGTCCGGTTCGTCGACTTCGAATGGGGATGCTTCCGCGACGTGGCGCTCGACGCCGCCTACTTCCGCGTGCCCTTCCCCGGCTGCGAAGCCAGCTTCGCGATGCCGCCCGGAATGGCGGAGACGATGCTCGAGGCGTGGCGTAACGAGATCGCCGCCGTCTGGCCGGATCTCGACGAGCCGGACCGACTCGACCGCAGGCTGCTGCACGCGCAGCTGCTGTGGGTGTGGCTGTGCACCTGGTGGTTGTTACCCCGGATCCGCGTGCGGGACATGCCGGTGGGGCTCGACGCCACCCGATCCCCCCGGATCAGCACCGCGTTGGGCCACTACTGGCGGGAGATGGCACGCACCGCCGCCACGGGCGGCCTGCCGGCCACGGCCGAGCTCGGCACGATGGTCGCCGACGCGCTGGCGAAACGGTTCCCCGACGCACCCGGCTCGCTTCCGGTGTTCCCGGCGTTCCGGTCGGTCGCCTGAGACCACCGGGAGCGGTGCAGGTCGGGCAATGCTGGTCAGGCACCGATCGTTCCCCCACCTGCCCACGGGGCGTCATCCGTCGCACACCCCTGGTGAGCCGAGGGCGGTGATGGTGTCAGCGTGACCGTGCAGCCCCTGCTCGCACCCCTCGCGACTGCGCCCATCACGCCCGGCATGTCCACCGCGCCGGCCGGAACCCCGCAGGTGGGGACATTGGTGACACTCGGCGACTCCACCTCCGTCGGGCTCGGCGACCCCGTGCCCGGCGGGGGCTGGCGCGGTTTCCCCGTGCTGCTGCGCGATGCGCTCGGCGCGCCGACACTGGTCAACCTCGGTCGCACGGGAGCCCGCATGGCTTGCGTGCGCGACGAGCAGCTGCCGGTGGCGCTGCTGGCTGCGCCCGACGTCGCGGTGTTGTTCGTCGGCATGAACGACACCCTGCGCTCAGACTTCGACCCCGAGACGCTGCACGCCCACTGCTCCGCGGTCGTCGGCGCGCTGCGGGCCGGTGGGGCGCACGTCCTGATGCTGCGCTACCACGACCACACCCAGGTGTTCCGCCTGCCGGCTCCGCTGCGACGGGCCCTGTACAGGCGGATCGTGGCGCTCAACGCCGTCACCGATGCAGTGGCCGCCGGCGACCCGGCCGCGATCGGAGTGCTGGATCTGGACGTGCTGCCCGGCGGGTACGAGCCGTCGTCGTGGTCAGTCGACCGGCTGCATCCCTCGGAGCGCGGGCACCGGATGCTCGCGGCAGGGTTCGCGGCGTTGCTGGCCTGCGCCGGGTTCGCGGTGCCGCACCCGGTGAGCCTGGAATGCGCGGGCGGGCGCGAGGTGACGGCGGTGCAACGGGCGGCGTGGCTCGTGGTGAAGGGCGTGCCGTGGTTGGTGCGGCGTGGGCGCGACCTCGGGCCGGTGATCCTTCAGGGACTGGCCGGCGAGCTGCTGCGGATGGCCCGCTGATCCCCATGGGGGTCGACTTGAGTCCGGCCCATCGGTTGGTCAGGCGGCGCGGCGCAGCGGGACCGGGGCGATCGGTGCGGTGGGGGAGGCCACGGCGAGCATGGCCTCGATCCGCCACAGCTGCGCGCGGGTGCACGTGGGGCAGATCCAGGTGGTGGAGCCGTCGGGCTCGTGCTGGCTGCTCCAGGTGAGGCCGGCGGCGTCGGCCGGCGTCTGCGGAAGGGAACAGAGGGGGCAGGTGTGAGTCTCCATGCCTCCTGAGTCTGGCGCACCGGCTTTGCGGGCCTGTGAACCCGACGCAAACGATGCACTCCATGGACGTCCGACTAGCGGGGGCCCGCAGAGCGACGCAGGAAACGGTCGATCCGCCTGAGGGCCTCCTCGAGCAGTGGCAGCGCGGTGGCATAGGAGCAGCGCACGTGTCCCTCGCCGGACGGGCCGAACACGCTCCCGGGCACCACCGCAACGCGCTCGGTGCGCAGAAGCTGCTCGGCGAACGTCTCCGAGTCCAGCCCCGAGGACCGGATCGACGGGAAGGCGTAGAAGGCGCCCTCCGGCTCGGGGCAGTCGAGGCCGATCTCGCGCAGGCCCTTCACGAACACCCGGCGCCGCCGGTCGTAGTCGGCGATCATTACCTGAACGGCGTCGTCAGGGCCGGACAGCGCCTCCACCGCCGCGAGCTGCGAGACGTGCGGCGCGCACAGCATCGTGTACTGATGCACGCGTACGCAGAGCTCGGCGACGGGCGCGGGCGCGCAGATCCAGCCCACCCGCCAACCTGTCATGGCGTGGGCCTTCGAGAACCCGCCGAGGAGCACCGTTCGCTCCCGGGCGCCGGGCAACGTGCCGAGGCAGGTGTGCCCGCTGCTGTAGGTGAGCCTGCTGTAGATCTCGTCGGAAACCAGGTAGAGGTCGTGCTGCTCGGCGAGCCGGACCAGCGCCTCCAGCGCGGCTCGCGGCTGCACGGCCCCGGTCGGGTTGGCGGGGGAGCCGATGAGTATCGCCTTGGTGCGGGGACCGATCGCCGCGGCGACGACGTCGGCGTCGACGGCGAAGCCGTCCTCCCAGCGTGTCGGCACTGACACGGGGATGCCGCCGGCGAACGCGACGCACGGCGCGTACGCGACGTAGCAGGGCTCCGGCACGATCACCTCGTCGCCGGGGTTGAGCAGCACCCGCAGGGTGAGGTCGAGTCCCTCGGAGACTCCGGTGGTGACCAGGCACTCGCCGTCCGGCTCGTAGGTGGCGCCGTAGCGGGAGGCGAGATCAGCACAGATCAGCTCGCGCAGGCGCGGCAGCCCGGCGTTGGACGTGTAGGTGGTGTAGCCGTGCTCCAGGGCGTAGATCCCCGCCTCACGTACGTGCCACGGCGTCACGAAATCCGGCTCGCCGACGCCGAGTGAGATGACGTCGTCCATCTCGGCGGCGATGTCGAAGAAGCGCCGGATGCCCGACGGCGGACAGGCGGCGATGACGCCGTTGAGCTCCTTCACGGGGTCACCGGTAGCCGATGATCCTGCTCGGGCGGTGTGAAGGAATCGCCGTCGCGTTTGTAGGTCTTGAGTACGAAGTGGGTGGCCGTGGCCTGCACCCGGTCGATGGTGGAGAGCTTCTGCGAGACGAAGTCCGACACCGCGCGGATGGTCCGCCCGGTCACCGTGCAGCGCAGGTCGTGGCCGCCGGAGACGAGGTGGACGCTGCGCACCTCGTCGAACCGAGCGATCCGGGCGGCCATGTCGTCGAAACCCACTCCACGCGCGGGTGCCAGCGAGACGTCGATGAATGCCGTGACCGTCTCGCTCGTCGGGTCCTCGTCGACCGCGTCCCAGTCGACCACAGCCTTGTAGCGGCGGATCGCGCCCGATCGCTCCCATGTCGCGATCGCCTCGCTCACCTCGGCGACCGGCAACCCGGTCATGGTCGCGATGGTGTCGTGGGAGAGCTGGGCGTCGCGCTCCAGCAGTTCGAGGATCTGCCGCACGCCTCGACATTACGTCGAAGGGCTCGCTGCTCGCGCCAGGCCGCGGCGAGCCGGTGCACCGCGGTGCGCAGCACGGGCTCGGGGCTCGACGCGAAGCAGAGGCGCGCGGCATGGTCCACCGGCCGGCCGACGGCGAAGGCGCTGCCCGGGACGAACCCGACGCCGTGCCGTAGCGCGTGCGGCAGCAGATCCGCAGGTTGGGTCCCATCGGTGAACTCCACCCAGCAGAACATGCCGCCGGCCGGGGTCGAGCAGGTCACCGCGCCATCGAACGCGTCGTGGAGTGCGGCACTGAGGGCGACGGCCCGGCCGCGCAGCGCAGTGCGCAGAACCCGCAGGTGCGCCTGGAACCAGGCCGTGTCGGCGAGCAGATCGGCAGCGACGGCCTGGGTGAGTGTCGAGCCGCACAGGTCGGTGCACTGCTTGAGCCGCTCCACCGCGGCCGCGAGCACAGGCGGACCGGTGAGCCAGCCGACGCGAAGGGCGGGCGCGAGCACCTTCGACGCGCTGCCGAGCCGCACGACCCGTTCGCCATGGGCGGCGACCGGTACGGGGGGTGCCCCGTCGAAGGCGATCAGGCCGTAGGGGTCGTCCTCCACGACGAGGAAGCCGTACCGGTCGGCGAGCGCGGCCAGCCGGGCGCGACGCGGGCCGGCGAGTGTCACCCCTCGCGGGTTCTGGAAGCTGCTGACGGTGTGGACCAGCCGCGGACGCAGACCGGCGGCCAACAGTTCGGTGAGCACGTCGAGGTCCATGCCGGCGGCGTCGACCGGCACGGGCTGCAGCGCCGCGCCCGCGGCCTGGAACACCTGCAGCGCTCCGACGTAGACGGGGTCCTCGACGACCACCGTGTCACCGGGGTCCAGCGTCGCGCGGGCCACGAGGTCGAGAGCCTGCTGTGAGCCGCTGGTGATCACGACATCATCGGGTGCGATGGCGCGCCCGATCCGCTCGGTCTCGTGGGCCGCGACGACGGCCCGGAGCCTGCGCAGCCCGGACGTCTCGCCGTATTGGACGACGGTCGCGTCGGCAAGGGCGGACGCCGTCGCGGTGGCGATCCGCTCCCGCGGCAGCAGATCGGTGCCGGGCAGCCCGCCCGCGAGGCTGATGACGTCGTCGCGTGCGGTCAGGGCCAGCAGGTCACGGATCGCGGATCCACGCACTTCACGCAGCCGGGCGGACAGGTGGACGGGCTGGGACACGGGGGCTCGCCTTCGTGGTCGGTCCGGGACGGGCCGGGACGGCGATGACGCCCGGCCTGCGATCGTCCTGGGTCGACAGGGCGAGGGGGGCGAGCCCGGCTTGTGGCGCGCCCTCCTCAGGATGCCGCATCGTCCTGCGATGCGGAACTTCTTCTCATAATGTGGGAAGCGCGGACCACTCGTACCTCACCCGTGTCGCCGGCTCGCCGTCACGTCCTTGCGCGCTGAAGCACGGCGTACACCCCCGTCGCGAAGGACTCCCATTCCTTCCGCCTGGTGTGCAGCGAGCGGCGTCCGGAGTCGGTGAGCTTGTAGCGGCGAGGCTCGACGTACGAGCGCCGGATGAGCCGGTTGCGCTCGAGGTGGTTCAGCGCCCCGTACACGGTTCGGGGGGAAGGGGCGAACCTCCCGCCGGACCAATCGCGAAGTTCGCGCATCACCGCCGCGCCGTCACCTGGCTCCGAGCTGATCACGGCGAGCAGCAGCAGATCGAGGTGGACCTGGGCGTATATCCGAACCATCTCGAGCCTCTCCATCGCGGTATGACGTCGGAACTTCCCCGCGCCGGAGCGAGGTGAACATGCTGCTGATAATCCTGATGTTCGCGGGCTCGCGAGCGCAGGGATCGAGGGCGGGACGTGATGGACCGTGGCGCACCCCGCCATTGCCCGGGCGGCGGGCGGAGGCGGGCCGGGTCATCGGTCCACTGGGCTACGGAGCCGGTGAACAGCGGGCGCCCCTCGCCGGCGTCGGCGTCCGGCACCGCGTCGCCGCCGCGCAGCACCACGGGCAGCGAACCCGCGTCGCGCCCTGCGTCGGCGCCCGCATGGTCCCACGCTGCACCGACATCTCCGGGCGGTTCGGTGGTTCCGACGCCGCAATGGCACGCTGGTGGTGATGAGCACCGAGGCGGACGGGCTGTTCGAGCTGGACGAGCCGGCGCCGGCCGCCGCGAGCGAATACCCGGTGGCCGGGGAGCGGGCCCGTGCCACGGCGCCGCTCGCCGTCCGGATGCGCCCGCGCACACTCGACGAGGTCGTCGGGCAGGCCCACCTCCTGCGTCCCGGCGCACCGCTGCGGCGGCTCGTGGAAGGCGGAGCGGCGGCGTCGGTGCTGCTCTACGGACCACCCGGCACCGGGAAGACGACGATCGCGCGGCTGCTCGCCGGGGTCGGCCACCGCCACTTCGTCGCGTTGTCGGCGCTGTCGTCGGGGGTCAAGGAGCTCCGGGCGGTGATCGACGACGCCCGCCGCCGCCGCGATCGGCTCGACCAGCAGACCGTCCTGTTCATCGACGAGGTGCACCGCTTCTCCAAGACCCAGCAGGACGCGCTGCTCGGCGCCGTCGAGGACCGGCTGGTGCTGCTCGTGGCCGCCACCACGGAGAACCCGTCGTTCTCGGTGGTCTCGCCGCTGCTGTCACGCTCGTTGGTGCTGCAGCTGCAGTCGCTCACGGAGGACGAGGTCCGCGAGCTGCTGCGGCGGGCCGTCGGCGACCAGCGTGGGCTGAACGGTGCGGTGGAGCTCGCGCAGGACGCCGAGGACGCGCTGGTCCGGCTCGCGGCGGGCGACGCGCGGCGAGGGCTCACGGCGCTGGAGGCGGCGGCCGACGGTGTGCTCGGCACCGGGAGCACGGTGATCGACGTGCCGGCCGTGGAGCGGGCGGTCACCGAGGCGACAGTGCGCTACGACCGTCAGGGCGACCAGCACTACGACGTGATCAGCGCGTTCATCAAGTCCATCCGCGGCTCCGACCCGGACGCGGCCCTGCACTACCTGGCGCGGCGGCGGCTGCTGGCGGGCGAGCAGACCGTGCTGTTCATCGACGAGGTGCATCGCTTCTCCAAGACCCAGCAGGACGCGCTGCTGGCCGCGGTGGAGAACCGGGTGGTGCTGCTGGTCGGCGCGACGACGGAGAATC
>DASRSC010000283.1:0-5007 GCA_035695525.1 Pseudonocardia sp.
GATCGTCTGGGTGCGCGCCTCACTGGCCAGCGCGTCGCGCATCGTGCGGTCGGCGCCCTCGTTCAGCAGCGCCTTGGACTGCGCGATCGCCACCGGCGGGCCGGCGGCCAGCCGCTTGCCGAGATCGGTCACGAACGCGTCGATCTCCTCCGCCTCCACCACCCAGGTGACCAGGCCCAGCCGGTGCGCCTCCGCGGCATCGATCATCTCGGCGAGCAGCGCGAGCCGTTTCTCCTGCTGCAACCCGACCAGCTTGGGCAGCAACCACGAGCCACCGAAGTCGAGCGAGAGCCCGCGCCTGGCGAAGATCTGCGAGAACCGCGCACCGGGGCTGCAGACCACGAGATCGCAGCCCAGCGCCAAGTTCCAGCCGGCTCCCACGGCGACCCCGTCGACCTTCGCGACCGACGGGACCGGCAGCTCGTGCAGCAAAAGGGCCACCTCGTTGATCCCGCGCATACGGCCCAGCGGGTGCCCCGCGGCGACCCCGCCCGAGAGGTCCGCCCCCGAGCAGAAGTCGCCACCCGCCCCGGTGATCACGATCGCCCGCACCGCGGGGTCGTTGCCCGCGGCAGTGAGGTTCTCCCGCAGCGCCGACCACAGGTCGGCGTTGATCGCGTTCTTGCGCCCGGGCCGGTTCAGCGTGAGGGTCAGGACACCGCCGTCGCGGCTGGTGAGCAGGACGTCGGTGCCCATCCGATCTCCTCCCTCAGACGCCGAGCCGGTCGGCCAGCCGCGTGCGGTGCAGCGCCGGGCCCCCGAACAGCAGCTCAGAGCTCTTGGCCCGCTTGTAGTAGAGGTGCGCGTCGTGCTCCCAGGTGTAGCCGACCCCGCCGTGGTACTGCACCATGTCCGTCGCCGCCGCGAAGTAGGCGGGACCGATATAGGTCTGGGCGAGTGCTGCCGCCAGGGGTAGCTCGGCGCGGTCGTGGTCGGCGACCCACGCCGCGTAGCGCAACACCGAGACCGCGTGCTCCCATGCGCTGTACATTTCGGCGCAGCCGTGCTTCACGGCCTGGTAGGAGCCGATGAGCCGGCCGAACTGCACACGGACCTTCGCGTAGTCGACGGTCAGCTCCATCGCCCGCTGCAGTCCACCGACCTGCTCCGCGGCCAGCGCGACGGCGGCGAGGTCGGCCACCAGGTCGAACGCCGCCGCCGGGTCGGCGGCGACCAGCGGGCGCGCCGGGGTGGCGGCGAACGTGAGGCGGGCGAGCCGCCGGGTCGGGTCGAGGCCGGTCAGGACGGTGCGAATGAGGCCGGCAGCGTCACCGTCGACCGCGAACCAGCCCGGACCGTCGGGTGTGCTGGCGTAGACGAGCACCAGGTCGGCGGTGTCGCCGGTGAGCACGAGCGTCTTCGTGCCGGCGAGCTCCCAACTGCCGCCGCGCGCGGTGGCGGTGGTCGCACCACCCTGGCGATCCCACCCGGCGCCGCCTTCGCCGACCGCGACCGTGCCCACGAGCTCTCCCGCGGCCAGCCGCGGCAGCAGCTCGGTGCGGGCGGCGTCGTCATCGACCGCGAGCAGGACGTCGGTGGCGAGCACGGCGGAAGCGAGGAACGGCGAGGGCGTGAGCGCCCGGCCCAGCTCCTCCAGCACCACGGACCGCTCGACCTGCCCTGCCCCTGCGCCGCCGAGCTCCTCCGGCACGACCAGCCCGAGCACCCCCAGCCCGGCCATCCGGTTCCACAGGTCCGCGTCGTAACCGCGGTCCGACGCCATCGCCTCGCGCACCTTCGCCGACGGCGACCGGTCGGCAAGGAACTTGCGGACGGTGGAGCGCAGCTCCTGCTGCTCCGGCTCGAGGACGAGCTTCACCGGACACCGCCCTGTCGCTGCGTGCCGACCTTGATTTCCTTGAACGGGAGGTCACGGTCGACCTGCGGCTCCTTCGGCAGGCCGAGGATCCGCTCACCGATGATGTTGCGCTGCACCTCGTTCGTGCCGCCGGCGATGCTCGACGCCGGCGCGGAGTTGATGCCCAGCGCCAGCTCAGCCGCGCGCGCATCGTCGGGATCCCACGCGACGGCGTCGGCGCCGGCCAGGTCGCTCGCGGTCTCGATCGCGCGGCGCAGCAGCAACGCGCCGGCCAGCTTGGCCACGGAGCCGCGCACCCCGGGCGGGTTGCCGGCCGCGGTCTCCTGCCGCATCCGCGCGTTGAACAGCTCCAACGCGCGCTCGTGCGCGTACAGCTCAGCCAGCCGCTCGCGCCGGGCCGGGTCCGCGGCGACGCCCTCGTGACGGGCGAGCTCGACGAGCGAAGCGAACTCCAGCGGGTTGCTGCGCGGCCTGCGGGTGGCTCCGATCGACACCCGCTCGTGGCCGAGCATTGCCACCGCGGCCTGCCACCCACGGTTGACCTCGCCGATCACCCCGTCGTCGGGGATCCGGACATCGTCGAAGTAGACCTCGTTGAACGGGGCGCGCCCGGACATGTCCCTCAGCGGCCGCACGGTGACGCCCGGGGCACGCATATCGACGATGAACATCGTCAGGCCCGCGTGCTTGGGCCGGTCGGGGTCGGTGCGGGCGAGCAGGGCTCCGTAGTCGGCCCACTGCGCGTTCGTCGTCCACACCTTCTGCCCATTGACCACCCAGCCGTCCCCGTCCCGCACCGCGCGCGTCTGCAGGCTCGCGACGTCCGACCCGGCGCCGGGTTCGGAGAACAGCTGGCACCAGATCTCCTCACCGCACAGGAGCCTGGGCAGGTACCGGTGCTTCTGCTCCGGCGTCCCGAGGTCGACCAGGGTAGGCCCGCACATACCCATGCCGATGATGAACGGGTAGGTCGGAAGCTCGAAATCGGCGGCCTCCTCGCTGAAGACCTGCTGCTCCGCCGTGCCCAGCCCCTGCCCACCGACCTCCTTCGGCCAGGTGATGCCGGCGTACCCGGCGTCGTACAGCGCGGCCTGGAACTCCCGGGCCCGGCGCAGCTGCTCGTCGGACGTGAGTCCGGCGGCCGGACCGGGGGCATGAGCCGTGAGCCAGGCGCGCACGCTGCTGCGGTAGTCCTGGGTCGCGTCGACCATGATCATGCGCGACAACCCTCCACGACGTCGAGAGGCAGATGACCCGAACTTACTGATCACTCGTTAAGTTGACAACAGCCCAACCACCCACTCACCAGACGTCCCGCCCATATGCTGACGCCGTGAGCACCGCATCCGACCTGCCGCCCGGCGCCGTGGACACCGGTGCCGGGCCGAGCGGCACACCGGTCATTCCCCGCGGTGGCGGCCGCGACGCCATCACCGGCGCTGCCCGCGAGATCTTCGCCGAACGCGGCTACCACGGCGCCTCGATCCGCGACATCGCCAAGCGTGCCGGGCTCAGCCTCTCCGCCATGTACTACTGGCACCCCAGCAAGCAGCACCTGCTCGCGGCGCTGATCGAGGAGAGCACCTACGACTACTTCCACCGGTGCGACCAGGCACTGCGCGAGGTGGGGGACGACCCGGCCGACCGGTTGCGAGCGCTGGTGCGGGCCACCGTCGAGTACCGCGTGCGGCGCCGCGTCGAGAGCAACATCGGCACGCAGGAGTGGCGCAACCTGGAGCCCGACAACCGGGAGCGCCTCGACGGGCTGCGCCGCTCGGCGTCCCAACTGTGGGCCGACATCATCAACGACGGCGTGGCGCGCGGAACGTTCCGATGCGCCCATCCCGACGATGCACGACGTTCGATCGTGGCCGCCTGCAATGCGATCGCGCAGTGGTACGAGCCGTCCGGCGAGCTCGGCCTGCCCGATCTCGTCGAGCGGTACACGGAGATCGCGCTGCGGATCGCCGACCACCGCAGCTGAGCTGACTCTCCCGGTCACGTTCGATTTGACTGTACGATCGTTAAGTTACCGTCGAATCCGCGACGAAGGGGGAGATTCCGGTGGCTGAGGCTTACATCGTCGGTGCCGTCCGCACGCCCATCGGCACCCGCAAGGGGGCACTGGCCGGAGTCCATCCAGCCGACCTCGGCGCACACGTCCTGCGCGAGCTCGTCGACCGCACCGGGATCGACCCCTCCGCGGTCGAGGACGTGATCATGGGTTGCGTGGTGCAGCTCGGCCCGCAGGCCGGCGACATCGCGCGTACCGCGTGGCTCTCGGCCGGCCTGCCGCAGAGCGTGCCGGGGGTGACGATCGACCGGCAGTGCGGCTCGTCCCAGCAGGCGCTGCACTTCGCCGCTCAGGGCGTGATGTCCGGGACACAGGATCTCGTCGTCGCGGCAGGCGTCGAGAACATGGCGATGGTGCCGATGGGCACCAACGCCGCCGTCAGCAAGGAGCTCGGAGCGTCGCCGAAGGGCGACGGGTGGGCGGAGCGGTACGGCGACCAGGAGATCTCCCAGTTCCGCGGCGCGCAGCTGATCTGTGAGAAGTGGGGCTACCGCCGCGACGACCTCGAGCGCTTCGCCCTGGAGAGCCACCGGCGGGCGGTGCGGGCGATCGACGAGGGACGCTTCGCCGGGCAGATCACCCCGGTCGCCGGGACCGACACCGACGAGGGCGCGCGCCGCGACACGTCGCTGGAGCAGATGGCGCAGCTCAAGGGCCTGCGCGAGGGCTGGGAGATCACCGCCGCCGTCTCGAGCCAGATGTCGGTGGGCGCGGGCGCGCTGCTCGTCGCCTCCGAACGAGCGGTGCAGACGCACAACCTCACCCCGCTGGCGCGGGTGCACACCCTCGCGGTCGTCGGCGACGACCCGGTCTACATGCTCACCGGCCCGATTCCGGCGACGGCGGCCGCCTTGAGCCGGTCCGGCCTCGGCATCGACGACATCGACCTGTTCGAGGTCAACGAGGCGTTCGCCCCGGTCGTGCTGGCCTGGGCGCACGAGACCGGAGCGTCGCTGGAGAGGACCAACGTCAACGGCGGTGCGATCGCGCTCGGCCACCCGCTCGGCGCCACCGGCGCGATCCTGGCCACGAAGCTGGTGCACGAGCTGCACCGCACCGGCGGTCGCTACGGCCTGCAGACGATGTGTGAGGGCGGCGGGCAGGCCAACGCCAC
>DASRSC010000284.1:0-1890 GCA_035695525.1 Pseudonocardia sp.
GCCTGCCGACCGGTATGATGATCATCGGAAAGCGTTTCGACGACGCCACCGTGCTGCGCGTGGCCCACACGTACGAGCAGGCAGTCGGCGGATTCCCCGCCCCGCATGCCGCGTCCGTGGGCAGCGCGGGCTGACGAAGCCGCGGCATGCTCGCCCGCCCCCTACCGGGCGAGCATGCCGTTCCCTCCGGCGCCGACCGGCGCCTCCCAGTCGATGTGGTACTCGTGCAACCACGACTGCGCCCGCCGTCCCGTCGTGCGGAGCACGAGCGGCAGGAACGCGTCGCGCAGCACGCGGCCGACTGGGCCGGCAGCCTTCGAGTTGCTCGCCCGCGCCCCTGCGGCCACGACCTTCTCCACCCTGGCCCGGCGTAGCCGGTCGTACGCCGTGAACGCGGCAGTCGGCTCGGGGAGGTCGCGCAGGCAGCGGGCCAGCTCGACCGCGTCCTCGACGGCCATCGACGCGCCCTGCCCCGACGCCGGGGACGTGGCGTGTGCCGCGTCACCGATGACGATCATGCGGTCGCGATGCCATGTGCGAAGCGACGGCAGGTCGTAGGTCGTCCACCCGACCAGCTCCCCCGGCGTCGAGCGGATGATCTCGCATGCCGGCGTCCGGTCGGGCGCGAACAGCTCCAGCAGCCACGCCCGCAACGCCGCTCAGCTGCGGGTGATCGCCGACTTCCTGGCCGAGCTGACCGACTCCGGCTCCTCCGGCTCGTCCGGCTCGGCGGGCCGTGGGAGCGGCACCACGGCGAGCAGCGGAAGCTGACCGTCCTCGGCGCGGGTGGGACGCCGGACATGAGCGACCACCCAGCCCGTGTCCCTGGCGTGGCCGTGTACGAACGACACCCCCATCACCTCCCTGCCCAGTGGAGCACGAGGCACCGACAGGACGCCCGGCCGGACCAGCCGCTATCCGAGCTCCCGGCCCATGCACAGGCTCAGCGGAGCGTCGGCGTACTCACCGAAGCGCTCGATCTCGGCATACCCGGCACGGCGGTAGAGCTCGACGGCCTCGACCTGCCGGGCTCCGGTCTCCAGCACCACGCGGTCGGCGAACAGTGCCGCCGCCTCGGCCTC
Source organism: Pseudonocardia sp. (assembly GCA_035695525.1). GTDB lineage: Bacteria > Actinomycetota > Actinomycetes > Mycobacteriales > Pseudonocardiaceae > Pseudonocardia. The sequence continues at coordinate 1,083 of DASRSC010000284.1, forward strand.
CAGCGCACTCAGGAGCGCCCTGCCGATTCCCCGGCCCCGGGCTTGCGGTCGCACGTACATCCGCTTGATCTCGCCGATGCCGGGCTCCCGGAGGCGCACGGCTCCGCAGCCGAGCGGGACGTCCGTCCCGTCCTCGATCGCGACGAGGAGGACCCCGTGACCCGGCGCCACCTCAGCTGCGTCGAGGCGGTCGTGGACCGCACCCTCCTCCGGGTACGTGTCCTGCAGCTCGGCGTCCAGCTCGCCGATCAGCTCCCGGACCACGGGCTCGTCGAGGGCGACGGACTCGATCCGTACGGACGACATCGGCGCAGGATACCGAGGCGACGGTGATCCGGATGCTCCGTAGGATCCCGCCGGTGCAGGACCCCGCGACTGCCTTCGACGCCGCCTCCGACACCTACGACGACAACCCGCACCACGGCACGATCGCCGAAGCGCTGGTCCGCGGGCTGCGCCTGACGATCCCGCCTGCCCTGGTCGTCGACGTGGCCACCGGCACCGGCGTCGCCGCGTTCGCCGCTCTGCGGCTGCTGGCGCCGGAGCGGGTGGTGGCCGTCGATATCGCGTCGCGGATGCTCGACCGGGCCAGGGCGAAGGCGGTGCACGAGGACCCCGCGGGCCGGGTCGACTGGCGCCTCGCCCGAGCCGTGCCGCTCGACCTCCGCGACGGCAGAGCCGACGTCGTGCTCTGTGCATCGTCGCTGCACTTCCTCGGTGCGGCTGCCCTGCACGACTGGCTGCGCGTACTGCGACCGGGCGGCCAAGTGGCCTTCAGCATCCCGATGGCCGACGACTTCCATCCGTC
>DASRSC010000285.1:0-5305 GCA_035695525.1 Pseudonocardia sp.
GCGGTCGGCCGGATCGGGCTTGCGCGCCACCAGCCCGGCCTTCTCGAGGTCGTCGATCAGGTACGTCATCACGGTGCGGTCGACGCCGAGGAGCTGGGCCAGCGCGAGCTGGCTGCCCGTTTCGCCGCGCGCCGCCGCGGACAGCACCTGGTACCCCCGTGGTCCGCCCGGCACATCTGCGACCGCTGAGTTCGCGGCCCGCAGATAGGACCGCATCACCGTGCCGAGGGCCCACCCCAGGTCGGAGTCGACGGTCGGCGGTGTGTTCACGGGCACATCCTACCTAGGGAATCCGCAGCACAGGACGCGCTGTTGACACGATCGTCTGTAGTACAGACTATCTTGGCGCCAGTACGACTACGACTGCAGGAGTTCCGATGACCTTGTTCCGCCTCGATGCCAGCATCCGTCGCGAGGGCTCGGTGAGCCGAGACGTAGCCGACACCGTTGTGGACGCCTGGATCCGCCACCACCCGGACGACACGGTCGTCCGGCGCGACCTCACCGCCGATCCGCTGCCGTCCGACGCGTGGATGTTCGCCGCCTCGGCGACCGGCGTCCCCGAGGAGGAACGGACGCCGGAGCAGCGATCCGCCCTCGAGCTTGCCGCGACGCTGGCCGACGAGGTGCTCGCCGGTGATGCCGCCGTGATCGCGAGCCCGCTCTACAACTTCGGCGTGTCGCAGCACCTCAAGACGTGGATCGACCTGCTCATCACCGATCCGCGCTTCGCGCCGGGGGCCCAACCGCTCGCCGGCCGCCCCCTGACCGTCGTGATAGCCCGTGGCGGCGGCTACGGCGAGGGCACTCCGCGGGAGGGCTGGGACCACGGCACGCCATACCTGCGGCGGATCTTCGCCGACGCCTTCGGGGCGGACGTCACGGTCGTGGTGGCCGAGCTGACCCTGGCCGACGTGGTCCCCGCGATGGCCGAGCTGCGCCCGATAGCCGCCGAGTCCCGGGCCGAGGCGCACAAGCTCGCCGAGGCCACCGGCCGGGCGCACGCCGAGCTGGTGAGGTCGGCCACGAGGAGCACCTCGGCAGCGTAGGTCGCCACGGCCAGGGGTACCCGCCGGTCGACCGATCAACGATCGAGAGGACGTCATGGTCGCCTTCGGCTACTCCCTGTTGTGCGAGCAGCGCGGGCCGCGCGAGCTCGTCGCCGACGCCGTCGCCGCCGAGGACGCGGGCTTCGACTTCGAGGTGATCAGCGACCACTACTTCCCCTGGCTCGACGCACAGGGCCACGCGCCCAACGCCTGGCCCGTGCTGGGGGCCGTCGCCGCGGCGACCGAGCGCGTCCCGCTCATGACCTACGTGACCTGCCCGATCATGCGCTACCACCCCGCGGTGGTGGCGCAGAAGGCAGCCACGGTGGCCTTGCTGGCGGGCGAGGGACGCTTCACCCTCGGCCTGGGCGCAGGGGAGAACCTCAACGAGCACGTGATCGGCCGCGGCTGGCCCCCGGTGAACGTGCGGCACGAGATGCTCGGTGAGGCCATCGAGATCATCGGGGAGCTGTTCGCGGGCGGCTACGTGAACCGGAAGGGCGCGCATTACCGCGTCGATTCGGCAAAGCTGTGGGACGTCCCGGACGGGGGCGTGCCGATCGCCGTCGCGGTGTCCGGGCGGCAGTCGATCGAGGCGTTCGCGCCCGTGTCCGACGCGATGGTGGCCGTCGAGCCGCTTCCCGAACTGGTACAGGGTTTCGACGCCGCCACGGGCAGCACCCTGCCCAAGATCGGACAGCAGCCGATCAGCTGGGGCGCCGACCGCGACGAGGCGGTCGCGCGGGCCCACGAGCAGTTCCGCTGGTTCGCGGGCGGCTGGAAGGTCAACGCCGAGCTACCAGGGACAGCCGCCTTCGCCGCCGCCACGCAGTTCGTGCGACCTCACGACGTGGCGGCGGCGATTCCCTGCGGCCCCGACGTGGCTGCGCACGTCGAGGCGGTCCGCCCGTTCGTCGAGGCCGGGTTCACTCACATCGCGCTGGTGCAGGTGGGGGGCGAGACACAGCCGGACTTCATGGCGTTCGCCGCGCAGGCCCTGCTGCCCGCGCTGCGCGAGGAGTACGGCAAGCCCCAGGACGCCCGGATCAGGGTGCGCTGAGCCGCAGCACCGGGCCGGGCCGAACGACCGACCCGCTGGTCCGGACCTGTCGCGCCAAAGCGCGTTCGCTCGACGGGGCCCGAGCACTGCGGGCCGCGGGGCGGGCGGACGTGCGAGGGGCCCCTTCGTGCGGACCTACCGTGCGCCCGGGCGTCGTCCACGAACCCGGTGGTGTTGTAGAAGCCCGCGGTGTCGGTGCCGGCCTCGCGGAAGCGGCGCATGCCGTCCGGCGGGTCAGGAACCACCAGGGTGCACCGAGCCGGATCGCCGGGTGGACGCTCCCCCACCCCGGCTCCCGCAGCACGCCGTGGTCGGGCAACGTCGACAGGGGGGAGTCGGTGGCGGCCAGCACCTCGATCCCGAACTGCTCGAACAGCGCCCGCGGCCCGAAGTCGGGCTTGGCCAGCTTGTCGGCGATGTGGTCGTAGAGCGCGTCGGGCCGGTGTCCTCGCCGGGCTGGGTGGTCAAAGTGGACGCATGCGACCTTCAAATCCCATTGCAAAGGATTGCAAGATCCCGCATTGATTGGCAAGCATCCACGGGGATCAAGGGCCTTGACGCCAGCAGCAAACGATTTCACAATCTCCCACACACGACACGACCGACCCAACGATGGAGGGACGCCGTGGCCGCCACGATCCGCGACGTCGCAACGGCGGCAGGTGTCTCGCAGTCCACGGTGTCGCGCGCCTTATCGATGCCGGAGCTGGTCAACGCGGCCACCCGCGCGCGGGTGCTGGCGGCGGCCCGCCAGCTCGGCTACCAGCCCAACCGCGCGGCCCGGGGCCTGATCACGGGCCGCACCGGCAACCTCGGACTCATCGTGCCCGACCTGTCCAACCCCTTCTTCTCCTCCGTGGTGAAGGGCGTGCAGGCGGCGGCCCGGACGAGCGACTACTCGTTGTTCATCGCCGACACGGACGAGGAGGCGAGCGCCGAGGTCGAGCTGCTGCGGGCGCTCACCCAGCAGGTCGACGGCATCGTCCTGTGCTCGCCCCGCTCACCGGACGCCGAGCTCGCCGAGGTCGGCGTCGACAGCGCCGTCGTCCTCATGAACCGGCGGATCGACGGGCGCCCGAGCGTCACCGTCGACAACGCCGACGGGATGCGGCAGGCGGTCGAGCACCTGGCCGCGCTCGGCCACGAGCGGATCGCGTATGTCGGCGGGCCTCGCACGGCCTGGTCGAACGGCCAGCGGGAGCAGGGTCTGCACCGGAGTGCGGACGCGACCGGCACCGACCTCGTGCACCTGGGGCACTTCCCGCCCCAGTTCGAGGGCGGCGTCGCGGCTGCGGACCTGGCGCTGGCCTCCAGCGCGACAGCGGTGATCGCCTACAACGACGTGGTCGCGCTGGGACTGCTGAGCCGCCTCGGGATGCGGGGGGTGCCGGTGCCCGAGCAGATCAGCGTCCTGGGCTGCGACGACATCGGGATGTCGGCGATGACCCACCCCGCGCTCACCACCGTCTCCATCCCCAAGCGGGAGGCCGGTCGGGCCGGTGTGGCGATGCTGCTCGCACTGCTCCGGGACGGTGCCGGCGCGGCGGCCGGCGCCTCCGCGCCTCACCGCGAGCTCCCCACCCAGCTCATCGTGCGCGCCACCACCGGCGTCGCGCCCCCCACCGACCGCCGGACAGCGGGCGGTCAATCCACGAAGGGATCGACCCGATGACGTTGCGCTGGCGCACCGCTCGAACCACTGGTGGGGTCTCCGCGTTACTGCTCATGGCCGGCTGCGGCGCTCCGAGCGGGAGGCCTACGACACGGGGTACTTCTACCCCGGCCCCGCGGTCGAGGGCGTCACGCTCCAGATGGCTCCGCCGGAGAGCCAGCAGGTGATCGCGCAGTACGGCCGCCCCGAGTACGACGCGCTGATCCGCGACCACCCCACCGCCACCCCGCTGGCCACGAAGGACATCGTCGCGGCCTTCGACCGCTGGGACCGCGAGATCGGCGGTAGGGGCCAATGAATGGACCATCGGCACACGGCGCGTTCACCGAACTGCGGCTCGACGGCGTCGGGCGCCGGTTCGCCGGCAAGGACGCGCTGGTCAACCTCGACCTGACGATTCAGGCCGGCGAGTTCATCGCTCTGCTCGGGCCGTCCGGCTGCGGCAAGTCCACGGCGCTGAACTGCCTGGCCGGACTGCTCCCCCTGACCTCGGGAGCTCACGTTCCTCACCGCCGGGCCGGACTCGCAGACCCTCGTGGTCACTCTGTACGACTCGATGTCGGCCGCCGGGATCCGGGCGCAGCAGTCCGTCGACGCGATGGCCGTGATCTACACCTCGACGATGCTGGTGCTGCTTGTCGTCGCGCTGCGGTTCGTAACCCCACGCAGCTGGTAGCCAGAGTCAAGGAGACGCCCGAACCGTGAACATGGACGAGCCCCGCCTCGCAACCTCGACGCTCGACAGGATCACCCCCGGCGTTCCGGTGGCCACCCGCCCCCCGGACGCCACGGTCGGCATCGTCCACCTCGGCATCGGCGCGTTCCACCGGGCACACCAGGCGGTGTTCACCGAGGAGGCGATGGCGGCCGAGGGCGTCGGACGCTGGGGGATCTGCGGCGTGACGCAGCGCTCGCGAGCCGTCGTCGACCAGCTGGGCCCGCAGGACGGCCTGTACGGCGTGCTCGAGCGCAGTGACCGTGGTGTCTCCGTCCGCGTGGTCGGTTCCGTGCTCGAGGTGGTGTCGGCGACGGAGCAGCCCGAGCTGGTGCGGTCGCGGATCGCGGACCCGGCGGTGGGTGTGGTGACGCTGACCGTCACCGAGAAGGGCTACCGGCGCGATCCCGCCGGCAGGCTCGACCTGCACGACGAGGCAGTGCAGGCGGACGTGGCGGGCGCCGCCGCGCCGGTGACGGCGATCGGCCGGTTGGTGCGCGGTCTCCAGCGCAGAGTGGAGAGCCGCGCCCCGCTCACCGTGGTCTCCTGCGACAACCTCGTCGCCAACGGCGCGGTCGTCCGCGCGCTGGTGGCGGACTTCTGCGGCGCCCTGCCCGGCGCGGAGGGCGAGCCGTTGTGGGACTGGGTGACGTCGTCCGTCTCGTTCCCGAGCAGCATGGTGGACCGGATCGTGCCGGCCACCACGGACGACGACCGGGAGCAGGCCCGCCGCCTGCTGGGCGTGCGGGATGACGGGCTGGTGGTGGCCGAGCCGTTTCGCCAGTGGGTGATCGAGGACGACTTCGCCG
>DASRSC010000286.1:0-17235 GCA_035695525.1 Pseudonocardia sp.
GTTCGCGGTGGTCTACGGCGCGGCACTCGGTGCCCTCGCCGTGTCGCTCCGCTCGCCGGTGCCGTGACGGATCCCGAGCTGGAGGGCCCGACCTCCGTCTTCCGGCTGGACCCCGAGCTGATCGACGCAGTCGTCGGCGGCGCGGCCGGCCGGCAGGCCGACGCGGCCCTCGCCGAGCAGGTGTCCACCGTGCTGCCGTGGCATGCCACGCTGCCGATCGACATCGCCGCACAGCTGGCCCGGCTGGCCCGGCACCTCGGAGGCGACGACGCCTTGCTCCGGTGGCTCGACGAGCACCCGGGTCGGCCGCGGGTCGTCACGCGCGCCTTCCGCCTGGTCGGGCTGCTCGACCAGATCAGCGGCTCGGCCGCGGTGGTCACCGCCTTGCGCGAGCTGCGCGAGCGCACGCCCTACCCGCCGGGCCTCGAGGGTTACCTCGTGCCCGACACCCACTCGGGAACGCTGGCCTCCCTCGCCCAGCAGATCGAGGGCCTGCTCGGTGACGACCGCCCTGACGACGCCGTGGCGCTCTCACTCGCGACGATCGACGCGCTGCATGACGTGCTGCCGCGTGCGGTGGAGCTCGACCCGGACCTGCGGGGGCTGGAGGAGCAGCTGGGGCAGCTCCGGTGCGAGATCGAGGAGGCCCGGGAGCCTGCTTGAGGGGCCGGGGTCGCAGCCGGGGCAGCGGAGCACCTGCGTCCGACAGTGCAGGGTGGACGGACACCACTGAGCCTACGAGGCCGAGGACCGCCCGGTGGTATTCGACGACCCTGGCCCGGGTGGACTCACTACGGCCGGCGGCCGAGACCGCGGGAAGGCGACCACGGGTCGTGGTCATCGGCACGGGGTTCGCGGGTTTCCACTGCCTGCGGACGTTGGAGAGGCGACTGCCGCCGGGGGCGGCGGATGTCCTCGCGGTGAACCCCGCGGACTACATGCTCTACGTTCCGCTGCTGCCCGAAGTCGCGGCCGCGATCCTGGAGCCGCGCCATGTCGCCGTACCGCTTCGGGCGCGGCTACCGCGAACGCGGGTCGTGCTCGGCAATACCGCCGACATCGACGTTGCGGCGCGGACCTGCTCCGTCCTCGACATCGAGCGGCGCCGCCGGACGCTTCAGTGGGACCGGTTGGTGGTCGCGTGTGGCTCGGTCACCCGGCTGCTGTCGGTCCCAGGTGTGGCCGATCATGCGAATGGCTTCAAATCGATCGCCGAGGCCGTCTACCTGCGCGATCACATCCTGCGCCAGCTGGAGCTGGCCGAGCAGGCGAGCGATCCGGCCGAGCGGGCGGCCCGGACCACCTTCGTCGTGGTGGGCGCCGGATACACGGGGACCGAGGTCGTCGGGCAGGGCCAACTGCTCACGCGCGACGCGCTGCGCCAGTTCCCGGGGCTGCGGCCCGACGAGGTGCGGTGGCTGCTGCTCGATCTCGCTCCGCGCGTGCTGCCGGGGCTCAACCCGCGCCTGTCCGCGCCGGCGGAGCGGGTTCTCCGGCGCCGGGGCGTGGACGTGCGGCTGCGGACCACGGTCAGCGAGGTCACCCCCACCTGCGCCGTGCTCAGTGACGGCACGGAGATCCCGACCCGCACGGTCGTCTGGTGTGTGGGCGTGCGCCCCGATCCGCTCGTGGAGACCCTGGGCCTGCCCACCCGTGCAGGCCGCCTCGTCGTCGACGAGTGCCTCACGGTGCCCGGGCACGACGACATCTACGCCGCGGGCGACGTGGCCGCCGTGCCCGATCCGGGCCGGCCAGGGGAGATCACCGCCATGACCGCCCAACATGCCCAGCGGCAGGGCGAGCTGGCCGGGATCAACATCGCCGCATCGCTGGGACATGGGCAGGCCCGCCCCTACCGGCACGCGGACAAGGGATTCGTGGTCGACCTCGGCGGATCCCAGGCCGTCGCCGACCCGTTCCATGTGCCCGTCACCGGTGTCGTCGCCAAGGCCATCACCCGCGGCTACCACCTGGCGGCGCTGCCGGCCGGGCGGTCGCGGGTCGCCCTGGACTGGCTCGTCGATTCGCTGGCCGGGCGCCCACTCGTGCAGTTCGGGTTCGTCTCCGAGACCGCCGTGCGGCTCGCCGACGTCGATCGCATCGTCTGACGCCGAGCGCGGCGACAACCTTCAGGAGGAAGCATGACGGATCGGCTGTTCCGTGATCGACGGGATGCCGGGCGGACCTTGGCGGGTCTGCTCGAGCACTACCGGGGTCGCGATGATGTCGTGGTCCTGGGGCTGCCGCGGGGTGGGGTGCCGGTGGCCTACGAGGTCGCTCAGGCACTGGGAGCTCCCCTGGACGTCTTCGTCGTCCGCAAGCTCGGGGTCCCCGGACGCGAGGAGCTGGCGATGGGCGCCATCGCCAGCGGCGGGGTGGTGGTGATCAACGATGACGTCGTCCGTGGCCTGGGTATCACCTCGGACGTGGTCCAGCGGGTGGCCGAGCAGGAGGGCCGCGAGCTCCATCGGAGGGAGCAGGAGTACCGGGGCGGCCGGCCGATGCCCGAGCTCGAGGGCAAGACCGTCGTTCTCGTCGACGACGGTCTCGCGACCGGATCCAGCATGCGAGCCGCGATCGCGGCGCTGCGCCGCCACCGCCCTTCCCGGATCGTCGTGGCCGTACCTGCAGCGCCGGGGTCGACGTGCCAGGAGCTCTCGACCTACGTCGACGAGGTCGTCTGCGCAACGACGCCGTCTCCGTTCTATGCGGTAGGCGCCTCCTACTGGAACTTCGACCAGACCACGGACGAGGAAGTCCGTGCCCTGCTGCGGGCCGCGGCGACGTCGACCCCGGCATACGCCGCGGAGCGGGTCCTGAGCGACGCCGACGTGATCCGGTCCTCCGTCATCGCGACCGAGGAGGGCGTGCCGCCCGACGAGGCGTTGTTCGAGCTTGTCGGCGACGCGCGCCTCGTATTGATCGGCGAGGCGTCGCACGGCACCCACGATTTCTACGCCGCGCGCGCGACCATGACCCGCCGGCTCATCGAGGAGAAGGGTTTCTGCGCCGTCGCCGTCGAGGCGGACTGGCCCGACGCCTACCGGGTGAACCGGTACGTCCGCGGCCGAAGCGACGACGCCGACGCCGAGGAGGCGCTACGCGGCTTCCAGCGTTTCCCCACCTGGATGTGGCGCAATGCGGACGTCCTCGATTTCGTCGGCTGGCTGCGAGAGCGCAACGACCGCATCGACGACGAACGCCGCGCGGCCGGCTTCTACGGGCTCGACCTCTACAGCCTCCACCGCTCGATCGACGAGGTCATCACCTACCTCGACCGCGTCGATCCGGCGGCGGCGAGGCGGGCACGGGAGCGGTACGCCTGCTTCGACCACTACGGCACGGACGACGGGCAGACCTACGGCATGGCGGCCGCCATGGGGGCAGGTGAGACCTGTGAACGCGAGGTGCTCGAGCAGCTCCAGGACCTGCAACGCCACGGGGTGGAGTACGCCCGCCGCGACGGGCTTCTCGCGGAGGACGAGCAGTTCTATGCAGAGCAGAACGCGCGGACCGTCAAGAACGGCGCGGAGTACTACCGCTCCATGTTCAGCGGACGCGTCCTGTCGTGGAACCTGCGTGACCAGCACATGGTCGAGACCCTCGACGCCGTGCAGAACCACCTGTCCCGCCGGAGCGGCAGCCCGGCGAAGATCGTGGTGTGGGAGCACAACTCCCACCTCGGAGACGCTCGGGCGACCGAGTCGGCCGCACGCGGCGAGCTGAACGTGGGGCAGCTCGTGCGGGAGCGCTACGGCCGCGACTCCCGCAACATCGGTTTCACCACCTACACCGGCACGGTGACGGCAGCCGATGACTGGGGCGGCGAGGCCAAGCGCAAGTGGGTCCGCCCGGCATTGCCGGGCAGCGTCGAAGAGCTGTTCCACGACGTCGGACAGAAGGAGTTCATGCTGTCGTTCGCGACGGCCACCCGAGCAGCGGAGACGCTCCGCACTGCCCGCCTGGAGCGGGCGATCGGCGTCATCTACCGCCCCGAGACGGAGCGGCAGAGCCACTATTTCCGCGCCAGGCCCGCCGACCAGTTCGACGCCGTGATCCACATCGACGACACGCGGGCGCTCGAACCCCTCGAACGCACAGGCGTGTGGGAGACCGGCGAGGTGCCCGAGACCTACCCCTTCGCGGTCTGATGCCGGTTGCCGCGGAGCGCGTTTGCGTCCGGCAGCGCAGGGAAGGCCAACGCCATTGGTCCCGGGAGGCTCAGGACCGGCCGAGTGAGACGCCGCGAAGCTCGCACGTGGACATGGGACGGGCTGCGGGCCATGGTGTGTCCACAGCCACGAGGAGACGAGCGTGGGTAGCGATCGGAATACAGCTACTGGTGGGAGCGCGTGCGCCCTCGCTCTTGGAGTGCGCGATGAGCGCCCCTGACATCACCCGTCAGAGTCTGCGGATCCCGGTCGCGGGCGTCGTACTCGACGCCGACGTCGGTCTGCCCGAGTCACCGCGTGGGGCGGTGCTGTTCGCGCACGGCAGCGGCAGTGGCCGGCGCAGCCCTCGCAATCGCTATGTCGCTGATGTGCTCGGCCGCGCGGGCGTGGTCACCGTGCTGGCCGACCTGCTCACCGCCGAGGAGGAGCGGATCGACATGCAGACCGGGACACTGCGGTTCGACATCGGCCTGCTCGCCGAGCGGGTCACCACGCTGACGGACTGGGTGGCCCAGAACGAGTCCTTCGCCGGCCTGGGAATCGGCCTGTTCGGGGCCAGCACGGGGGCCGCGGCGGCACTCATCGCCGCCGCCGGCCGACCGGCCGTCGTGCAGGCCGTCGTCTCCCGCGGCGGCCGACCCGACCTCGCCGGACCGCGTCTGCACGAGGTCCGCCAGCCCACCCTGCTGATCGTCGGTGGACGTGACGCACTGGTTCTCGAGCTCACTCGGGAAGCGATGCGGAAGTTGGGCGGCACGGTCCGGCTCGCGGTCGTTCCGGACGCCACGCACCTGTTCGAGGAACCCGGCGCCCTCGAACAGGCGGCTCGGCTGGCACGGGACTGGTTCCTCCAGCACCTGCGGCCGGTCCCACGCGATGGGGACGACTGACGCGCCATCGCCACCACAAGGGATGGAGACCGATGACGGTCAAACGGAACGAGAGGGCCTACGACCACGCACGAGAGCTGATCGCGGCGGGCAGATATGTCATCGACGACCGTGACGCCTGGAGCGAGCACCGGCCGTCGGCGCAGCAGGAGAACGACTTCATCGAACAACACGGGATCGGCGAGTACGCCCGATGGCATCTCGGGATCGACGACCAGGAGGACGAGAACAGGAAGAGCCGCTACAAGTTCCCGTACGGCGACTTCGACAAGGTCCACCGCTGCGGGCTGTTGGCCGCGGAGTCCCGCGCCGGGCAGCGCAAGTACTTCGACATCGAACTCGCGGTGGCCCACCTGCACGGCATGCTGGAGGCATTGCGGAGGACCGGGTAACCGACCGCGACGAGCACGGACTCGGCGTCGCTGGTGCTTTCCTACTGGTGCGTTCCTAGGCGATGACCCCGCGATCGTGGAGCGCGCCGAGCTCGGCCTGCTGGAGCCCGAGGACCTCGGACAGGACCTGTTCGGTGTCGCGGCCCAGCAGCGGGGCCTCGCCGGGAGCGCCGTGCTTGCCGTTCCACCGCAGGGGGGAGCGCGCGGTGATCGCCGACCCGCCCCCAGGCATGTCGATGTCGGCGAGAACGGGGTGGGCGCCGGTGCGATGGGCCTCGAGGAGGCCGGTCATGGGCAGGTAGCGGCCCCACAGCACGCGGGCGGCGTCGAGCTCGTCGCTGACCTGGGCGAGGTCCCGCCCGGCGAACCACGGCCGCAGGATCGCCGCGATCGTCTCCCGGAGGCGGTAGCGCTCCGACTCCCGGGTGAGGTCGGCGTCCAGGCTCGCCTCCAGAGCATCGAACACCGGGCCGGTGCCGGTCACCGTCCGCAGCGCGTACCACTGCCCCTCGGTGAGCGCGACCACCATCACCCGCTGCCCGTCGCTGCAGGCGAAGTCGACGCCGAAGCTGCCGTAGACATGGTTGCCGTGCCGGGGCCGGTCCCGGCCGGAGGCCGCTGTCTCGGACAGCCAGCCGAGGTTCGCGACGCCGGCCAGCGCGACGTCGGACAGGGCCAGCTCGACGAAGGCACCGTTCCCGGTCCGTGCGCGGTCGTGCAGCGCCGCGAGCACGCCGGTGGCGACGCTGAGGCCAGTGACGAGGTCCCACGCCGGCAGAACGTGGTTGACCGGCGCCCCGCCCTCCTCGGTCCCGGTGATCAGCGGGATTCCGACCTCGGCATTGACCGTGTAGTCGACCGCGGGGCGGCCGTCCGGGTAGCCCTGCACCCGCAGGTGGATCAGATCCGGGCGGCGCGCCGCCAGGGCGTCGTGGGACATCCACCGGCGCCCCACCACGTTGTCGATCAGTACGCCGCGGTCGAGGCCCGGCGCGGTGATCAGGGCGATGACGATCTCACGGCCCTCGTCGGAGCGCATATCGACCGCCACCGATCGCTTGCCCTTGTTCAGCGACGCCCAGTAGTAGCTCTCCCCATCGGCCGCCACCGGCCAGCGTCGGTGGTCGCTGCCGCCGCCGACCGGGTCGATCCGAATGACGTCGGCGCCCAGCTGCGCCAGCGTCATCCCGCCCGTCGGGCCGGCGACGAAGCTGGCGCACTCGACGACGTGCAGCCCTTCCAGCGGCCTCGACTGTGAGGTCGCCCCGAGTGCTGCCCGCTGTGCCACCTCGATCACTCTGCCCCGGTACACCCGAAGGTGCACCTCGTACTCGCCGGCCCGCAGCCCGATTGTGCCGTCCCACGACCCGAGCGCCCCGGCTTAGGCCGTGTCTCCAGGACATCGCAGGTCCCCGCGCGTCGATGGACCTGGTGGGCTGAACACACCGGACGAGGTTGCATCCCGCGGACCGATGCGCCGTGCCTGCGGCGCTGCGACGGTCGGCTGAGCTCGGTTGCCCGATGCAGCAGGAGAAACCCCGTGACTCTCATGCGTTTCGATTCTTTCCGCGAACTCGACCGACTGCGTGAACAAACCCTGTCCGCCGACCGTCCGATCGGGGAGGCGTCATGACCGAACAGCCGCGATACTCCGACGCATCTGCAGGATCAGGTAGGCCCGTCGCCGGCGGGCCGTGGTCGCCAGGGAGCCCGGCCGCTCCGCACCGGTCCGCCCGGCGGACGATCGCCTCCTTCGGGAGGTACGAGGACGCCGAACGCGCCGTCGATCGACTCTCCGACCTGGGCTTTCCGGTTGAGCGGGTGGCGATCATCGGGCAGGACCTGCAGACGGTCGAGCAGGTCACCGGGAAGATGGACTATCCCCGAGCCGCATGGCGCGGCGCGCTGAGCGGGGCTGTTCCCGGCGCACTGATCGGCTGGATCTTCGGGCTCTTCAACTGGGTCAACCCACTGATCACGGCGGTGTTGCTCGCTCTCTACGGGGCGATCATCGGTGCGGTGATCGGGGCGATCATCGGCGTGATCATCTATGCGCTGCAGAGGGGCCGTCGCGACTTCGCGTCGGTGACGGTGATGCGGCCGCAGGGCTACGAAGTGGTCGTGGATGACGAGGTGGCCGACGAAGCAGCCCGACTGCTCGGAACGGGAGTCTGATATGGCACGCGCAGCTGGAATCGACCTCGGCACGACGAACTCGGTCATCGCGGCCTGGGAGGCCGGTCAGTCCCAGGTCGTCCCGAACGCCGAGGGCGCGCGTACGACGCCGTCGGTTGTCGCATTCCTCGAGAACGGTGAGCGGTTGGTAGGCCAGCTGGCCCGCCGGCAGGCGATCCTCAACCCCAAGGGGACGATCTACTCGGTCAAACGCTTCATCGGCCGCCGCTTCGAGGAGGTCGAGGAGGAGGCGAAGCAGGTCACCTACGACGTGGTGCCCGACGAGAACGGGCTCGCCCGGATCAAGGTGCGCGACAAGCTGTACGCGCCGGAGGAGATCTCCGCGCTGATCCTTCGCAAGCTCGCCGACGACGCCGGGCGCCACCTCGGCGAGCGCGTCACCGAGGCCGTGGTCACGGTGCCGGCGTACTTCAACGACGCCCAGCGGACCGCCACCCGGGATGCGGGGAAGATCGCCGGCCTCGAGGTACTGCGGATCATCAACGAGCCGACGGCGGCAGCGCTGGCGTACGGGCTGGACAAACGCCAGCACGAGACGGTACTGGTGTTCGACCTCGGGGGCGGCACGTTCGATGTGAGCATCCTCGACGTCGGCGACGGCGTGGTGGAGGTACGCGCGACCGCGGGTGACACCCACCTCGGCGGCGACGACTTCGACCGGCGCATCGTCGACCACCTGGCCGAGCAGTTCCAGAAGGAGAACAGCATCGACCTGCGGAAGGACCCGCAGGCGTTGCAGCGGCTCTACGAGGCCGCGGAGAAGGCGAAGGTGGAGCTGAGCTCCGTCACCCAGACCCAGGTCAACCTGCCTTTCATCACTGCCGACGCGAACGGTCCCAAGCACCTCACCATGACGCTGATGCGCTCGACGTTCGAGGAGCTCACCCGCGATCTCGTGGACCGCACGATGGAGCCGGTCCGGCGCGCAATGTCGGACGCCAAGGTCGGGCCCGACGACATCGACGAGGTCATTCTCGTCGGCGGGTCGACCCGGATCCCGGCGGTGCAGGCCCTGGTGCGGCGCCTCACGGGTGGCAAGGAACCGAACATGACCGTCAACCCCGACGAGGTCGTCGCTGTCGGTGCGGGGATCCAGGCCGGGGTGCTCAAGGGCGACGTGTCCGACGTCTTGCTGCTCGACGTCACCCCGCTGTCGCTGGGGGTGGAGACGCAGGGCGGCGTCATGACCCGGGTCGTCGACCGCAACACGACGATCCCGGTCCGGCGCAGCGAGACGTTCTCGACGGCGGCGGACAACCAGCCCGCCGTCGACGTGGTGGTGCTGCAGGGCGAGCGCGAGCGCGCGGCCGACAACCGTGTGCTCGGCAGGTTCCAGCTCACCGACATCCGGCCGGCACCGCGGGGGGAGCCGCAGATCGAGGTCGTCTACGACATCGACGCCAACGGAATCCTCAATGTCACCGCTCGTGACAAGGACACGGCGGCGGAGCAGGGCATCACGATCTCGGAGAGCACCAACCTGGACTCCTCCGAGGTGGATCGGATGGTGCAGGAGGCCGAGCGCAACCGGTCCTCGGACCAGCAGCTGCGCCAGGAGGTCGATGCGCGCAACGAGCTCGACAGCCTCGCCTACCAGGTGCAGCGCCGGCTCGACGAGCTCGGCGACGCAGCGCCGTCGCACGAGCGGGCCCGCGCCGAGATGCTCGTGGCCGACGCCCGGCGTGCGGTGGAGGAGCAGGCGCCGCTGGACAGGGTGCGTCAGCTGACCGGTGAGCTCCAGCAGGTGCTGGCCGGCTTGAGCGCGGTGTCGGCCTCCGCAGGAGCGGGCGGTGCGCAGGGTGGCGGCAGCGAGGGCGCCACCAGCGAGACCGAGGACGATGTGATCGACGCCGAGTTCGACCGTAGCTGAGGCTGTCCGATGACCGAACAAGCACAGGACAGGACACAAAGCCAGCCCGCCGGCGTCGTCGCCGATCAGGGGGGCGCCGCGCCGGAGGAGCGGGGGGGCGCGGGATCGGGCACGCCGGCCGAAGGATCCGCTGAGGACCGGCTCGACAGTGGGCCGGACGCGGCGGAGCTGGAGGATCGCTGGCGGCGCGCCCTCGCCGATCTGGACAACCTGCGCAAGCGGTACGCCCGCGAGCTCGGGCGGGAGCGAGAGGCCGAGCGTGAGCTGGTGGCGTCGGCATTCCTGCCGGTGCTCGACACCATCGACAGGGCCCTCGAGCACGCCGGCGCGGACCCACGATCGATCGTCGAGGGCGTTCGGACCCTGCGTGAGCAGGCCCTCGCGGTCCTGGCCGGGCTCGGTTACCGCCGCGAGGACGAGACCGGGGTGCCGTTCGACCCGGCCCGTCACGAGGTAGTGGGCGTGGTCGAGGCCGACGGCGGTGACGCGGCGCCGGGTTCGGTGGCTTCGGTCGTGCGGCCCGGTTACGGCGCGCCCGGCCGTCAGCTGCGGCCGGCGGCGGTGACCGTGGCGCAGACTCCGGGGGGCTAGCCGATGGCCCGCGACTACTACGAGACGCTCGGGGTGTCGCGCAACGCAGGCCCCGACGAGCTGCAGCAGGCCTACCGGCGGCTGGCCAGGGAGAACCACCCTGACGTCAACAGGGACCCCGGCGCGGAGGAGCGGTTCAAGGAAATCAACGACGCCTACCACGTGTTGTCCGACCCGTCGCTGCGCAAGCGCTACGACCGCTTCGGCGACGACTTCCGGCAGGTCCCGGAGGACTGGGAGGAGCGCGTCGGCGCCGGGGCGGGCCAGTTCCGCGGAGCGCCGGGCGGCGGTGCCGGCGGCGGCGGCGGTCGGAGGTACAGGTGGTCGCCGGGCGGTGACGGCGGTCCCGACTTCGGCAGGGACTACGGGGGCGGCGACTTCGGCGGTAGGGACTTCGGTGGTGGTTTCGGCGGCGTCGACATCGAGGACCTCCTCGGCGGGATGTTCGGGGGCCGCGGCCGGGGACGCGCGGGCCCTGTCGTGGGCGCCGACCAGGAGGCGGAGCTCTCGCTCACGGTGGAGGAGGCCTATCGCGGCGGGCGCAGGCAGGTCACCCTGAACGGCCCGGACGGGCCGCGCACCTACACGGTGACGATCCCGCGCGGAGTCACCGACGGCACCCGGATCAGGCTGGCCGGCGAGGGTGGCGGCGGGATGGGCGGCGCCCCGGCAGGCGACCTGTACCTCGTGGTGCGGCTGCTGCCGCACCCGCGCTACCGCGTGCAGGGCAAGGACATCGTGGTCGACCTGCGGCTGGCGCCGTGGGAGGGCGCCCTCGGAGCCACGGTCCCGGTCACGACACCCGGGGGCGAGACCAAGGTGACCGTCCCGCCGGGTACGTCCACAGGACGGCGGCTGCGGCTGCGCGGGGAGGGCATGCCCGACCCGCGCGGCAAGCCGGGCGACCTCTACGCCGAAGTCAAGATCATGGTGCCGCCCCGGCTCACCGACGAGGAGCGGAGGTTGTTCTCCGAACTCGCCGCCGTCTCCACGTTCGATCCGCGCCGCTCCGGCTCCGACGAGGGGAGGGGAGCCCGCCGATGACCGCGCAGTACTTGCCTATCCGGTACCGGCCGACCCGGGGATCGGGACGTGGCTGGCTGGGTCAGGAGGAGTTCGCGCGCCGCTGCGGCCTGCACCCCGAACTCGTCCGGCGGTTCGTCGCGCTCGGCCTGGTGCCTGCCGTGCGTGATGCGGACGGAGCTCTCTGGTTCAGCACGTCACAGGTTGCCGCCGTCGCCCGACTGCAGCGGCTGCGCGCCGCGCTGCCGCTGAACTACGCAGCGCTCGGGCTCGTCGTCGATCTGCTCGACCGCATCACCGAGCTGGAGACCGCCCTGCGCGTCCGGGGGCACACCGAACCGGTGCGCCCACCGGCCCGTCCCCAGCAGCCCACTGCCATCGACCAGAAGCGGAGCGAGCGATGGACCTGAACCGTCTGACCCAGATGTCCCAGCAGGCGCTCTCCGCCGCGCAGAGCGTCGCCACTCGCGCCGGCCACACGGAGGTCGACGGCGAGCACCTGCTGCTCGCGCTGCTCGACCAGACCGATGGGCTGGTGCCCCGACTGCTCGTCGCGATGGGCGTCGACGAGGGTGCCCTGCTCTCGGACCTGGAGGCCGAGCTCGCGCGCAAGCCGCGCACCACCCGCCCGGCCGCCGACCCGGGGCAGGTCTCGATCACGCAGCGACTGGCCAGGGCCCTCGAGGCTGCCGAGCGCGAGGCGCGTCGGATGAAGGACGAGTACGTCTCGGTGGAGCACTTGCTCGTCGCGCTGGCCGAGGAGGGTTCCGCGACGGGAGCGGGCCGGCTGCTCGCCAAGCACGGCGTCACCCGCGACGGGTTCCTCGCCGCGCTGACCCGGGTGCGGGGCAATCAGCGCGTCACGTCGGCCACCCCGGAGGGCACCTACGAGGCGCTCGTGAAGTACGGCATCGACCTCGTCGAGTCGGCGCGCTCGGGCCGGCTCGACCCGGTGATCGGTCGGGACGCCGAGATCCGCCGGGTGGTGCAGATCCTGTCGCGGAAGACGAAGAACAACCCGGTGCTGATCGGCGACCCCGGCGTCGGCAAGACCGCCATCGTCGAGGGCCTGGCCCAGCGCATCGTCAACGGCGACGTGCCGGAGGGCCTACGCGACCGGACGATCTTCGCCCTGGACATGGGTCTGCTCGTGGCCGGGGCGAAGTACCGCGGCGAGTTCGAGGAGCGGCTGCAGGCCGTGCTGGCGGAGGTCAAGGGGGCCGAGGGCCGGATCCTGCTGTTCATCGACGAGCTGCACAACGTGGTGGGCGCCGGCGCCGCGGAAGGTGCGATGGACGCCGGCAACATGCTCAAGCCGATGCTCGCCCGCGGCGAACTGCACATGATCGGCGCAACGACGGTCCAGGAGTACCGCAAGCGCATCGAGTCCGATGCGGCGCTGGAGCGCCGCTTCCAGCCGGTCTATGTCGACGAGCCGACCGTCGAGGACACGGTGTCGATCCTGCGCGGGCTGCGCGAGCGGCTCGAGGTGTTCCACGGCGTCCGGATCCTGGACGGGGCGCTGATCGCTGCGGCGACCCTGAGCCATCGCTACCTCACCGACCGGTTCCTGCCCGACAAGGCCATCGACCTCGTCGACGAGGCGTGCGCCCGGCTGCGGACCGAGATCGACTCGATGCCCGCCGCGCTCGACGAGATCACCCGCAAGGTGATGCGGCTGGAGATCGAGGAAGCCGCGCTCGCGAAGGAGGAGGATCCTGCGTCGGTCGCCCGGCTCGATCAGCTGCGCCGCGAGCTGGCCGACCTGCGCAGCGAGGCCGACGCCATGCGCGCCCAGTGGGACGCGGAGCGGCAGGCGATCAAGCGGGTGCAGGAGCTGCGGGCGGAGCTGGAGCAGGTCCGCCGGGAGATCGAGGAGGCGGAGCGGTCCTACGATCTCAACCGTGCGGCCGAGCTCCGCTACGGCACGCTCGCCGAGCTGGAGCGCAGGCTGGAGGCCGAGGGGCAGCGGCTCGCCGAGAAGCAGGGCGAGCACCGGCTTCTGCGCGAGGTGGTCACGGCCGAGGAGATCGCCGAGATCGTCTCGGTGTGGACCGGTATCCCGGTGTCCCGGCTGACCGAGTCGGAGCGGGAGAAGCTGCTGCGCCTCGACGAGGTGCTGCACGAGCGCGTGGTCGGTCAGGACGAGGCGGTGCAGGCGGTCGCGGACGCGATCATCCGGGCGCGTTCGGGGGTCAAGGACCCGCGACGGCCCACCGGTTCGTTCATCTTCCTCGGCCCGACCGGTGTAGGGAAGACGGAGCTGGCCAAGGCGCTGGCCGAGGCGCTGTTCGACTCCGAGGACAACATGGTCCGGATCGACATGAGCGAGTACCAGGAACGGCACACGGTGTCGCGGCTGGTCGGCGCTCCGCCGGGATATGTCGGCTACGAGGAGGGCGGGCAGCTCACCGAGGCCGTGCGCCGCCGTCCGTACGCCGTGGTCCTCTTCGACGAGATCGAGAAGGCGCACGCGGACGTGTTCAACACGTTGCTGCAGGTGCTCGACGACGGCCGGCTCACGGACGCGCAAGGCCGCACCGTCAACTTCCGCAACACCGTGATCATCATGACGTCGAACATCGGGTCGCAGTACATGCTCGACGGTGTCACCCCGGACGGCCAGCTCAAGCCCGACGCCCGCGAGCTCGTGCTGGCCGAGCTGCGGAGTCACTTCCGGCCCGAGTTCCTCAACAGGGTCGACGACACCGTGCTGTTCACCCCACTCACGCTGAGCGAGATCGAGCACATCGTCGAGCTGATGCTCGCCGAGCTGCGCTCCCGGCTCGCGGACCGCAACCTGAACCTGGAGATCAGCGAGGACGCCCGTCTCTTCATCGCGCGGGAGGGCTACGACCCGGTGTACGGTGCCCGGCCGTTGCGCCGGTTCATCGCACGCGAGGTGGAGACCCGCATCGCCCGCGCGTTGCTGCGTGAGGGGCCCGCCGACGGCTCGACGCTGCGGGTCGAGGTCGAGGGCGATCAGATCGTCGTCACTCATCACCCGGTGGGAGCGCAGGTATGAGCGCCCCGGCGAAGCCGCGCACGAGTGTTGTCACCTGCCCGCACTGCGGGCAACGCAACCGCGTGCCCGCCGCGGCCGCGAGCGTCCCGAGATGCGGGAACTGCCACAATGCCCTGCCCTGGATCGCCGATGCGGGCGACGACGACTTCTCCGAGGTGGCGGAGCGGTCCCCGATCCCGGTGGTGGTGGACCTGTGGGCGACGTGGTGCGGGCCCTGCCGGATGGTGAGCCCGGCACTGGAGCAGCTGGCCATTGAACGGGCCGGCGACATCAAGCTGGTGAAGGTCGAGATCGACGCCGCGCCCCGGTTGGCACAGCGGTTCGAGGTGCGCGCCGTCCCGACGTTGCTGGTGATGCGCGACAGCGAGGTGATCGCTCGGCAGCCGGGCGCCGCGCCGGTGGCGGCGCTACGCAGGTGGCTGGACCAGGCGCTGCAGCCGAAGGAGGGCGAGACGCGATGAGCGTGCGCAATCAGCTCCGGCAGCTGTCGACCGGGCGCGGTAACTGGTGGAAGGCGGTTATCCGGTGACCATCCCCGTCAGGCCCGACCCGCATCTGGCCTTCGCCCGCGACGATGTCGTGCCGCGCACCCCGCAGGGCTGCGAGGACTGTCTGCGGCTCGGATCGCCATGGGTGCACCTGCGGCTGTGCCTGACGTGCGGGCACGTGGGGTGCTGCGATTCGTCGCCGAATCGGCACGCGCGCGCGCACGCCGGACTCGTCGGTCACCCGATCGTCCGATCGTTCGAGCCGGGAGAGGACTGGCGCTGGTGCTTCGCCGACGAGGCGTTCGCATGAGGGCCTCCGCGACCGGCGACACGTCGCGGACCTTACGACAATTCCAGGAACCGGTCGCAGGAGGTCGTTGTGGATGAGCTGGGGCCGGCGGGGCCGGCGCTCCGCCCGGTGGGCGTCCGGGAGAGCTCGGTTGCCGCGGCGAGGCATGCACGGCTGCCCGAGGCGGCGACCAGGTACACCGTGGCTGTCCCGGTGCACGGCGCAGTGGAGGTCTCGCACCGGGCGCACACCGTGGAGGCCGATGCGGCCCGGGCGGCCGTCCTTCAGCCCGAGGGCGACTCTGACATGTCGTTCGGCGACGGCTTCTCCTGCTACCTGGTCACGATCGACACCGGGAAGCTGAAAGATGTGCTGGAGCATCGGCTCGGGCACGCCGTCCGCCGGCCGCCCGACCTGTCGGAGAGCCTGGATCTGCGAACTCCGGCCGGGCGGGCCTGGGCCCGCCTCGCCGGGTTGCTGGCCTCCTCGCCCGTGCTACGGCACCCGCTGCTGGCCGACGCGGTGCAGGAGATGCTGCTGGCCCGATTGCTGCTCGCCCTCGATCACCCGTATCGCGACGAGCTCGACGCACCGGTGCACTCGTGGGGTCCGGGGCCGGCGCACCGAATGGTCGACGCGATCGAGGCCAGTCCACGGCACCCCTTCACCGTCGCGGAGCTTTCCGACGTCGCCGGCGTGAGCGTGCCCGCACTGCGGGAGTGTTGCCGGCGCCATCTGGACACCTCGCCCACCCAACAGCTTCGCTCGATCCGGCTGACCCGCGCGCGCCGCGAACTGACCGAGGCCGATTTCGGGTGGACCAGCGTCGCCGGCGTGGCGTCGGGGTGGGGGTTCACGAACACCGGGCGTTTCGTCGCCGACTTCGGGAACCGCTACGGGGAGCCGCCGTGGCAGACGCTGCGCGGGCCCGCCTACGCCTGACTCGGGCAGAGAGCGGCGCGAGCTATACATGAGCCCTGCCCCAACCGGCGGCCTGGTGACGGTGTTCGTGTGCGGGGACGTCATGCTCGGCCGCGGGGTGGACCAGATCCTGCCGCACCCGGATGCCCCGGCCCTCCGGGAGCGGGGCGTGCGGGATGCTCGGACCTACGTCGAGCTGGCGGAGGCGGTCAACGGTCTGGTCCCTCGTTCCGTCGGCTTCTCCTGGCCGTGGGGCGACGCATTGGCGTTGCTCGACGAGCTGGCTCCCGATGTGCGGGTGGTGAACCTCGAGACGAGCATCACCCGGCGTGGCCGGTTCGCTCCAGGGAAGGGCGTCCACTACCGGATGAACCCGGCGAACGTCCCGTGCCTCACAGCAGCCCGGCCGGATGCCTGCGTGCTGGCGAACAACCACGTCATGGACTTCGGTCAGCGGGGTCTGAAGGACACGCTCGAAACCTTGGCCGGGGCAGGGCTGCGCGCGGTGGGAGCGGGACGCGACGAGGCCGGGGCGTGGTGCCCCGCTGTCGTCTCCCTCCCCGGAGGCGGCCGCCTGGTCATCCACGCGTTCGGAACCCCGTCCAGCGGGATCCCCGTGAGTTGGGCGGCAAGTGGGCAGCGGCCGGGCGTCGGCTTCGTGCCCGAGCTTTCCGACGCGGCCGCCGACCGGGTGCTCGACCGGGTGCAGCAGCACGGGGGTCAGCTCGTCATCGCCTCGATCCACTGGGGATCCAACTGGGGCTACCGGGTGTTCCCCGACCAGGTGCGCTTCGCGCACCGGCTGGTCGACGGTGGGGTGGACGTCGTGCACGGGCACTCCTCGCACCATCCGCGCCCCATCGAGGTGTACCGCGACAAGCTGATCCTCTACGGCTGCGGCGACTTCATCGACGACTACGAGGGCATCAGCGGTCACGAGGGGTACCGGGACGACCTCCGCCTCGGGTACTTCGCGTCGATCGAGCGGGGCACCGGCAGCATGGCGGGACTGCGGATGGTGCCCCTCCAGGCCCGGCGGCTGCGGCTCTGCCACGCCTCGGGCAACGACGCGGCGTGGCTCCGCACCGTTCTCGGCCGCATCAGCCAGGACTTCGGTACGCGGATAGACCTCGGACCGGACGGGATGCTCCTCCTGCGGTGCACGGGGACGGACAGGTTCTGACCGGGCGGCAGGCGCTGCGGGGTCATTGCCGGCCCAGGATGGGTACCCGAGGTTCGTGCCACGGCATGACCGAGCGATGGGAGGGACCTGCGATGGCTCAGTGCGAGGTGTGCGGAAACGACTACGACATGGCGTTCGAGGTGCACGCCCAGGACGCCGTGCACGTGTTCGACAGCTTCGAGTGCGCGATCCATC
>DASRSC010000287.1:0-5387 GCA_035695525.1 Pseudonocardia sp.
ATCGTGCTCACGCTTCTCGACGCGAACCAAGCCAACCAGCTCGCGATGCTGATCCACCAGACCGCCGACACGTTCAACCTGGGCCTGTCGAACCTGTTCCTGCCCGCGGATCCCAAGCTCGGTGTCGTGCTGAACTACGGCACGGCCGCACTGATCTGGTTCGCGATCACCACGGTGGTCGTCCGGCTGGTGCGTCGCATCCCCTGACCTGTTGTGGCCTCCGCCAGGCCACGCGGCGCAGCCACCCTGTGGTGTCTGCCATTCCCATCGGCAGCCGCTGTCACGGCCGGTAGGGTGGGAAAGCGACCAGCACCTCGGGTGAAGCGCTCCGGCGCGGCCCGGTGGGCACGGTGAGCCCGACAGTGTCGCGCCGCGCGACACCAGGACAGGAGGTCGGCGGTGGCCCTCGTCGTGCAGAAGTACGGCGGATCGTCAGTCCAGGACGCGGACCGGATCAAGAAGGTCGCCGAGCGGATCGTTCGGACCCACAAAGAGGGCCACGATGTCGTCGTGGTGGTGTCGGCGATGGGCGACACTACCGACGAGCTGCTCGACCTCGCCGACCAGGTGTCCCCTGCCCCGCCGCCCCGCGAGATGGACATGCTGCTCACCGCGGGCGAACGTATCTCCAACGCGCTCGTCGCGATGGCGATCCATGCGCTCGGTGCGCAGGCCCGCTCGTTCACCGGCTCGCAGGCCGGGATGATCACGACGTCCCGGCACGGCGACGCACGCATCGTCCAGGTCAACCCGCAGCGGCTGCGCGACGCGCTCGACGAGGGCTCGATCGTGCTCGTCGCCGGGTTCCAGGGCGTGAGCCAGCAGTCGAAGGACGTCACCACGCTCGGGCGCGGCGGGTCCGACACCACGGCGGTCGCGCTCGCCGCGGCGCTGCATGCCGACGTCTGCGAGATCTACACCGACGTCGACGGCATCTTCAGCGCTGACCCGCGGATCGTTCCCGACGCCCAGCGCCTCTCCAGCATCACCTACGAGGAGATGCTGGAGATGGCTGCGTGCGGGGCGAAGGTTCTGCACCTGCGCGCTGTGGAGTACGCGCGCCGGTACGACGTCCCGCTTCGGGTGCGTAGTTCCTACAACGACAAGCCGGGGTCGCTCGTCAGCGGCTCGATCGAGGAGATTCCCGTGGAGCAGGCGATCATCACCGGGGTCGCACACGACCGGTCCGAAGCCAAGATCACGGTGACCGGGGTGCCGGACACACCCGGCATGGCCGCCCGCATCTTCCGCACCGTGGCCGACGCCGAGATCAACATCGACATGGTGCTGCAGAACGTCAGCCACTCGGGCGCACGGCGCACCGACATCACGTTCACGCTGCCCCGCACCGACGGTGCGCGTGCCGTGACCGCACTCATGGCGGCGCAGCCGGAGATCGGCTTCGACGAGGTGCTGCACGACGCCGAGGTCGGCAAGGTCTCGCTGGTCGGGGCAGGCATGCGCAACCACCCGGGAGTCACCGCCACGTTCTGCGAGGCACTCTCGAACGCCGGCATCAACATCGAGACCATGAACACCTCCGAGATCCGGATCTCGGTGATCTGCCGGGTGGAGCAGCTCGACGACGCGGTGAGCGCCCTGCACGCCGCGTTCCAGCTCGGGGGAGCGGAGCAGGCCGTGGTGCACGCTGGGAGCGGACGATGAGCGAGTTCACGAATGAGTCGGCGGGGCTGGGTGCCTCGGGCAGCGGGCCGGTCGTCGCGATCGTCGGTGCCACCGGAGCCGTCGGAACCACGATGATCGACATCATCGACGCCCGCCCGTCGGTGCCGTGGTCGGAGATCCGGCTGGTGGCCTCGGCCCGGTCGGCGGGCCGGGTCCTGCGGGTGCGCGGGCAGGACGTCACCGTGCAGGCGCTCGCTCCCGAGGTCTTCGACGGGGTCGACGTCGCGCTGTTCGACGTGCCCGACGAGGTGAGCGCGGAGTGGGCGCCGATCGCGGCCTCCCGCGGGGCCGTGGCCGTCGACAACTCCGGGGCGTTCCGCATGGATCCCGACGTCCCACTCGTGGTGCCCGAGGTCAACGCGGACAAGACCGCCGAGCGGCCCAAGGGGATCATCGCCAACCCCAACTGCACCACGCTGTCGATGATGGCCGCGATGGGTGCGCTACACCGGGAGTTCGGTCTGGAGGCGCTCGTCGTCGCCTCCTACCAGGCCGCCTCTGGGGCGGGGCAGAGCGGGATCGACCGGCTCTACGCGGAGCTCGCCGCCGTCGGCGGCCAGGAGGTCGGGATGCGCGGCGGCGACGTCGCGCAGGCACTGGCCGAAGCCGGCCTCGACCCCGCCGCGTCGCCGTTCCCGGCGCCACTCGCCCTCAACGTCGTGCCGTGGGCGGGCTCGCTCAAGGACGACGGGTGGTCGTCGGAGGAGCTCAAGGTCCGCAACGAGGCCCGCAAGATCCTGGGCATCCCCGACCTCAAGGTCTCGGCCACCTGCGTGCGGGTCCCCGTGGTCACCACGCACTCCCTCGCCGTGCACGCCACCTTCGCCACGGAGGTCTCCGTGGAGGCCGCCCGCAAGGTCCTGGGCGAGCAGCCCTCGATCGTGCTGCGGGACGACCCGGCGGCGGGAGAGTGGCCCACGCCCGCCGACGCCGTGGGCGGCGACCCGACCTGGGTCGGCCGGATCCGGCAGGCGCTGGACTTCCCGAACACTCTCGAGCTGTTCCTGTGCGGCGACAACCTGCGCAAGGGTGCCGCGCTCAACACCTACGAGATCGCAGAGACGGTGGCAGCACGTCTCTAGCCGCTCCGACGCGCGGATTTCCGGCGTCCTGCGTCGGCGCTGTGACGATCTGCTGGTGGGCTCGCACCTCAGTGTGGGAGCCGGAGCCGGGTGAGGATCGCCCGGTGGTCGCTGCCCGCGATGTCGTGCACCTCGAACGTCTCCGCCGCGATGCCGTCGTTGGCGATCACGTGGTCGATCTGCGGTCCGAGCAGGTCGCGGCTGCGCGGTGTGGGCCCCCACGTCGGCACGAGGCCTGCGCCGCGCTGGGCCGCGGCATCTTCGCAACCGGAGATCGCGTTGCGCAGGACGGAGTGGTCGAGCGTGGCGTTGAAGTCGCCGGCGACGATCGCCGGGGTCGGACCCGCGCACCACTGCTTGAGCAGCGCGAGGTCCGAGCGCCACTCCGGCACGGACCCGGGCACCGGCGCCACCGAGTGGAACGCCACCACGCGCATGCCGCCGAGGCCAGCTCCGCTCAGCTCGACGTAGGGGAACGACGAGGTCTCGTTGCCGATCCGCACCTGCACGTCACCGAGCCGGTCGGACACGACGGCGGTGACACCACCGACGTCCCTGCGCCGCGGGCCGATCGAGGTGTGCAGGTGGTATCCCAGCGGCGCGACGAGTGGTGCGAGCTTGTCGGAGTAGGGAACCCCCGCCTCGCTCAGCGCCACCACATCCGGCCGCTGCTGGTCGATCAGCGCGGCGAGCTGCTGGACATCGCTCCCGCCCTCCAGGGTGTTGAAGGCGAGCACGGTGAACGGGGTGCCGGTGGTGGGCACGGGGTCGGGAACGACGCGCGGCAGCATGACCCCGCAGCCGACCAGCAGCACAACGAGGACCCCGGCGACGAACGGCAGCACACGGCGTTCGAACACCATCACCACGAGCAACAGCACGAGCAGCGCCACGACGCCGGCGAGGACCCACGGCCGGAACGAGACGAGCTGGGCGAACGGGCTGCGCTCGTCCAGGCCGAACAGCAGGTCGGGCACCGTGAACACCGCCACGAGCGCCGTGAACACGACGGCGGCCACGTAGCGCAGGATCCTTCTGCGGCGATGCGGAGGCGCCGGTGGCGGCGGCGGTGTGTCCGCGTCCTGGAGCCGGGGCGGCGATGCGGTCATCGCCACGAAGTCTGCCCTAGATCGGTTGAGGATCGACTGAGGGTCCCACGACCGAGGGCACCGGCGCGGGATCGGACAGGGGCAGGCGTCGCCGCCCGCCGCGGCGGGCGAGCAGCGCTGCGGTTCCGGCGACCGCGATACCGGCGGACCCGACTGCCACCACCGCGACTGCGGGAGACGCGACGTCGATCAGCAGCCCGGAGATCGGGGTGATGATCGCGGCGCCCACCGTGATGGCGGATCCGTGCAGCCCGGTGACGAGCCCGCGCGCGTGCTCGGGCGCGAGTGCGCTGACGGCCTCCGAGCTGGCCGCGAGCGACGGAGCGCAGAGCAGCCCGGCGGGTACCAGCAGCAGGGCGTAGGACCACCACGAGGCGCCCAACGCCACCGGCAGTGTGGCCACGCCCATCGCGGCGACCAGCACGAACAGCGACGGGGATCGGCGGGCCGCGCCGTAGAGGAAGCCCCCGGTGAGCGAGGCCAGGCACCACACCGCGTTGACGACGGCGATAGCCGCCGGCTGCCCGCTGGTCTGCAGGCCCGCGATCATCGAGAGCTCGGTACCGAAGATCAGCACGACAGCCGCGGTGGTGGCTAGCAGCGCGGCGAACAGGCGCAGGTCGAGCCACTCGCGGACCCGGCCCGGCTGCGTGTCGGCGCGGCTCTCCACCGCCCTGGTGGGCGGGTCGAGCAGCCAGAGTGCGACGCCGGAGACGACGAACCCCGCGCCGACAACCCACATCGCCGTGCTGGTCGAGACCTGCAATGCGAGCAGGGTGCCGACAGCCGGGCCGATGATGTAGGACATCTCGACCGACATCGAGTCGAGTGCGAATGCAGGGCGGCGGAGCCGTGGGAGCACCATCGCCGCGAGTGACTGCCGCACCACCGAGTACACCGGCATCCCGAGGAGGCCGCCGAGCAGCGCTCCGACCAGCAGTGCCGGGTAGGACAGCCAGGGTGCGACCGTCCAGAACACCGCCTCGGCGCACAAGGTGAGGGACAGCATGGTGCGCAGCCCCCGCCGGTCGACCAGCCTGCCGAGCAGCGGCGCCCCGATGGCCATCCCGACCGTGGCGGACGCGCCGACCAGCCCCGCGGCGGCGTAGCCGTGGTCGAGGGTGAGTACCACGTGCAGCGTGAGTGTGATCGCGGCCGCCGACGTCGGGATCCTGGCCAGGAAGGCGATGCCCGTGAGCGGAGCCACGCCGGGCAACCCGAGGACAGCTCGGTAGCCGGCCAGGCCTGCAGTGGCCTCCTCGGTCGCTTGCACCCGCTCATGGTGACCCGGAGGACCGACGGAACTCGAACGAGTTCTGTCCAACGTCAAACTTGACTGATTCCAGAAAAGCTGTTCGACTGGTCGGCGGCCGGCTCGCCCGCTCGGTACGAGACGCGCGCCGGCGACAACCACCACCACCTGGTCTGCCGCTCGTGCGGGCGCACCACCGATGTGGACTGCGTGGTCGGTGCCCGGCCCTGTCTCGCCCCTGGCGACGACGCGGGCTAC
>DASRSC010000288.1:0-10965 GCA_035695525.1 Pseudonocardia sp.
TTCTGGACCACCGGCTACCCCCTGGTGCGCGCGGAGCTGCGCGGCCGCTACCCCAAGCACGACTGGCCGGAGGACCCGCTGACCGCGACACCGACGCGCCGGCCGCGCCGACGTTGACACCTTCTGCCCTCAGGGCACGACAGTGACCGGCCACCGCCCGGACCGCACCGCCCGCACGGCGACCGACCCGAACAGCCGGTGGGCTGCGCGGGTGCTCGCGCCGACCAGGATGGCGTCGGCCCGGACCTCCTCGGCCACCCGGGTGAGCGCCAGCACCGGGTCGGCGACGGCGACGACGAAGCGGACGGCCACCCCGTGCTCCGCCCCGAGCCCTTCGACGGCGCCCCGTAGCTCCTCGCGGTACTCGTCCGCCGAGCTCTCCACCAGGGGAAGGGCGAGCGCCCCGGCGCCTGCGAACGTCGCTGCCTGGAGGTTGTCGGCGAACACGGCGACCACCCGGGCACCCTGCCGGCGGGCCTGGCCGAGGGCGTAGTGGAAGGCGCGCCATCCGGTGTCGGAGCCGTCCACGCCCACCACCAGGGTCTGCGGACCGTCGCAGCCGAGCTCGAAGCCGTCCTTCATGACCCACTCTCCGGTGAGGCAACGCCTGAGGGTGCGCACCGTGACCCCGGACGGCCCGGGCCGGCGGGACGACCTGGCGCGGCGCGCACCCTCCCCTTTATATAGCGTAGCTAAACACTTTTCCAGTGCTCTCGCGCGAGCCGACCCCGCCGCCGTCGAACATGTGTTCTACCATCAACCTGGTTCGCCGACCGTCACGAGAGGGAGCACGCCACACCGATGAGCACCCCCCAGGAAACAACAACGACCCGGCGGCCCACCAGCCCCCCGGAGCCGCCCACGCCCGCGCCGGCAACCGACACGGCAGCAGCACAGCCGGAGCCGGCAGGCGGCGCCGAGCCCGAGTCCGGGAAGCCCCGCCGCGGCCGCCCGAAGGGCTCCACCGCCCGCACCACTCGCACCATCGAGCTCACCCTCACGGTCAGCGGCACCGCTGACGGCGACTGGCAGGCGGAGCTCAAGCAGGGCACCACGTGGCTCAGCCGTGGCCTGCCGGTCACGGCCACCGCGGTCGCCCGCGCCGCCCAGGAGCTGCACGCGGAGCTGGCCGCACCCATCGAGGCGGTGATCGGCGCGGCCAGGGAGCAGCGGGCCGCTCGTGTCGCGGCGCTGGAGGCGGAGCTGGATCAGGCGCGCAAGGCGTTGGCGGAGATCGAGGTCTGAGCGCCCGTACCCTTCGGAGGTGCCCGGTATCGACCCCGCTGATCTGCAGACCTGCCTCCGGGTGCTCGCCGAGGTCGACGCGCTACCCCCTGAGCACCCGGACGCGGTGCGCATCCGGCGAGCCACCGCGGGGATCTACAAGTCGGTGAAACTCCGCCGCCGGGCCGCCAAACGGGAAGCGGTCGCCGCCGCCGACGATGCGGTCACGGCCACCACCGCGACGGGTGCTCCAGGCCGGGTCGACGACGAGACGCAGGGCCTACCCCTCGTCTCCACCGCCACCGGCGCCACGGCGGGCACTCTGCTGCGCTCCCGAGCCTGCTACACCTGCAAGAACCGGTATCACGTCGTCGACGCGTTCTACCACCAGCTCTGCCCGCCCTGCGCTGCCCTCAACAGGAGCAGGCGCGACGCCCGCACCGACCTCAGAGGGCGCCGTGCCCTGCTCACCGGTGGCCGGGCGAAAATCGGGATGTACATCGCGCTACGACTGCTCCGCGACGGAGCGCACACGACGATCACCACGCGATTCCCGAACGACGCGGTGCACCGGTTCGCCGCCATGTCCGACAGCGCCGACTGGCTGCACCGGCTGAGCGTTGTCGGCATCGACCTCCGCGATCCGGCACAGGTTGTCGGCCTCGCCGACTCGGTGGCGGCCCAGGGCACGCTGGACATTCTGGTGAACAACGCCGCGCAGACCGTCCGCCGTTCCCCAGGCTCCTACGCCGCGCTGGTCGAGGCCGAGAGCGCCGGCCCCGGACCTGCCGGCGAGCTGGTCGAGATCACCACCTTCGACCACGTGCGCAACGAGCGTCCGGCAGCGATCGCGGGGGGACCGCGACAGACGCCGACCGCGCTCGCCGGGCTCGCCCTCACAGCGCGCAGCGCGTCACCGGAGCGGATCGCCGCGGGCACCGCCATCGACGCGGGCGGCCTGCTTCCCGACACCGCTGCGGTGAACAGCTGGACGCAGCGGGTGGAGGAGATCGACCCGCTCGAGCTTCTCGAGGTGCAGCTGTGCAACCAGACCGCGCCCTTCATCCTGGTCAGCAAGCTGCGCCCGGCGCTGGCCGCGTCCCTCGCGCGGCGGAAGTACGTGGTGAACGTCAGCGCGATGGAGGGACAGTTCAGCCGCGCCTACAAGGGACCGGGGCATCCCCACACCAACATGGCGAAGGCGGCGCTCAACATGCTCACCCGCACCAGCGCGGGCGAGATGCTCGAGAGTGACGGCATCCTGATGACCGCTGTCGACACAGGCTGGATCACGGACGAGCGGCCCCATCCGACCAAGCTGCGACTGGCCGACGAAGGCTTCCACGCGCCGCTCGATCTCGTCGACGGCGCGGCGCGCGTGTACGACCCGATCGTGCGCGGTGAGGCGGGCGAGGACGTGCACGGCTGCTTCCTCAAGGACTACGCCCCCACCCACTGGTAAATGCGCGATCGGTTTATATCTGTCGCATTCGTCCCGGATAACACAGAAGTCGCGCACTATTTTTGATCGACGGTTCATGTACTGTTCCCCGAACACCTCGTAGCGTGGCGCTCATGAGGCGGAGGGACCGGCGCCTATGAATGTTCCGATCACCGTGGTGGCGATGGTGGTCACCGCGCTCGCGTTGGACTTTACAAATGGATTCCACGACGTGGCCAATGCGATGGCCACCTCGATCGCCACGGGCGCACTGCGGCCGAAGGTCGCGGTGCTGATTGCCGGAGTGTTGAACCTCGTCGGCGCCTTCCTTTCCGTCCAGGTCGCGAAGGCCGGGGTGGTCGCGCTGGTGTCCACCTTCCTGGCCGCGGGCATCTACGCAGCCGCGCGGCCCCGACCCGTCACCGCGCACAACGTCAACGACGTTCCTACGGCGGGCGAGCCCGTCGGCGCCAGCGCCTGACGCCCGAGAACCAACGAAGGACACATGAAGATCGACTGGAAATCGCTGCTGGTGGTGGGGGTCGTGTCGCTGGCGGCGTCTGTCGCCATCGTCGTGCTGGTCGCCCTCGCACTCGTCGGGCTCTCCGCCCGCTCCGGGGCGGCGCGTCCGGGCGGGGGGGCGAGCGCGCTCAGCCCGGCCGCCGGCACGACGTTGGCCTGCGTAAGCCTGCTGGCGGCGGTCGCTATCGTCGGCTACGGCCTCTACCTGGTCGTCTGACCGTTGCTGTTCCGCGGGGGGTCGGGCTCCGGTGACCGCCCGGTGACCAGAGCCTGTCCGTCACGGAAGAGGACGCCGTCGGCGCAGCGGCTTCGACCTGGCCGCCGGCGAACTGCTCGATGTGAATGCGCGCGTACAGCCCGCCATGCGCGAGCAGTTCGGCGTGAATGCCGCGCTCCCCGACCCGGCCCGCCTCCACGGCGAGGATCACGTCGGCGCCGGATGGTGGACAGCCGGTGCGCCGACCCACGATGGAGAGCGTGACAATCTCCGGTCCCACCCACACCCTGATCCAGCTCACCGACCTTCACCTGGTCGCCGAGGGCGAGACCCTCCCCGGTGGCGTCGACACCGCCGCCCTCCTCGGCCGCGCGTTGCAGGCCGTCGCCGGCGCCGCCGTGGGGCCCGACGGAGGCGGTCCGAGCGCGCTCGTACTCACCGGCGACCTCACCGAGCACGGGCGCCCTGAGCAGTACCGGCGGCTCCGCGCGATCCTGGAGCCTGCGGCGGAGCGCCTCGGCGCCCCGCTCGTCCTCGCCGCCGGTAACCACGACGACCGCGCTGCGCTGCGTCAGCATCTCCTGGGCGAGCCGCGTTCCGCGGAACCGTTCGACCACGTCGTCCGCATCGGGGCGTTGCGGATCGTCGTCCTGGACAGCACCGTGCCCGGCTATGCCCACGGTGCACTGCGGCCGGGACAGCTCGCATGGCTGCGCGCCCAGCTCGCCGAGCCCGCCCCCGCCGGCACCGTGCTCACGCTGCACCACCCGCCGCTGCCCAGCGCGTCGCCGCTCGCCGCCTCCATCCCGCTGGTGCACCCCGAGGAGCTGGGTGCCGCGATCACCGGCACGGACGTCCGGCTGGTGCTCGCGGGCCACACGCACGTCGCCAGCGCGGGCACGCTGAGCGGCGTCCCCGTCTGGACCGGGGGTCCGCTCGCCACCACCGTCGACGGGCTCGCGCCGGGCGCCACGCTCCGCACGCTCGGAGCGCCGTCGGTGAGTCGGATCGACCTGTTCACCGACGGCCTGCTCACGACGTCCGTACCGATCGCTGCCGAGGTCGTGGCGGACGTGCCCGGCGAGAAGATGGAACCGAGGCTCGCCGCGCTCCGTGAGGCCGCCGGCGTTGCTTGATCCCACCAAACCGGCGTCGAGCAGCAGTCGGGGCCGCGCGCCCGTTCGGGTCCTCGCAGGGGCCGAGGGATCTGCGAAGACCGGGCACGGCGCGCGGATCAGCCGACGATGCTCCCGCTCAGTCGTCGAGCCAGCGGAGGATGGCCTGCGTGTGCTCCCCCACGTCAGGGATCGGATCCATGCGGGGCGGTCGGCCGGGCAGCGTGATCGGCGGCAGGAGCGCGGGCAGTGGTCCGGCGGGTGAGCCGACCTCGGCCCAGCGCTCTCGAGCCACGAGCTGGGGGTGCTCGAGCACCTCGGCCACCTCGCGACGCCGGGCGTGGGCGATGCGCGCGGTCGCCAGCCGAGCCGTCACCTCGGCTCCGGTGCACGCAGCGAACACGGCGTCGATCTCGGCATGCAGGGCCGGGCGGTGTTCCACCCGCAGCGCCCCGGTCCGGAACCGCTCGTCGGCGGCCAGCTCCGGACGCTGCAGGACGACCCCGCAGAACGCCGCCCACTCCCGCTCGTTCTGGATCCCCAGCACGACCTCGGTGCCGTCGCCCACGGTGAACGTCCCGTAGGGCGCGATCGCGGGATGGCTCGTGCCGGCCCGCTGCGGCGGTGCGCCGCTGCCAGCTGTGTACTGCAGCGGGAACCCCATCCACTCGACCAGCGCGTCGAACAGGCTGATCTCCAGGTGCGTACCGACGCCCGTGCGCTCGCGGTCGTAAAGCGCCGCGAGGATCCCGGAGAACGCGTACATGCCCGCCCCGATGTCCGCGGCGGGGATCCCGCTCTTCGCGGGCTCCTCGGGCGTCCCGGTGACCGAGACGAGCCCGGCCTCCGACTGGATCAGCAGGTCGTAGGCCTTCGCGTCGCGGTACGGGCCGGACGGGCCGTAGCCGGAGATCGAGCAGGTGATCAGCCGGGGGAACCGCGCGCGTAGGGCCTCGTGCCCCAGCCCGAGCCGCTCAGCCGCCCCGGGCGCGAAGTTCTGCACGAAGACGTCGGCGCGGGCCAGAAGCCGGGGCAGCACGGCGTCCGCGCCCGCCTCCGCGTCGGCCTTGAGGTCGAGCGCCAGGCTCTCCTTGGAGCGGTTGAGCCAGACGAAGTGACTGGACAGGCCACGCACGGTCGTGTCGTAGGCGCGGGCGAAGTCGCCGTCGCCCGGCCGCTCCACCTTGATCACCCGAGCGCCGAGCTCGGCGAGCTGGCGGGTGGCGAACGGCGCGGCTACGGCCTGTTCGCAGGAGACGACGAGGATCCCGTCCAGGGGCAGGGGCAGCACTCTCGCATCATGCCTGCACCGGCAACCGGACCGTGCGCTGCTGCCTCGCCCCGCTCAGCCCGCCAGCCCCACCACCTCGTCCAGACCCGCCCGCACCCCGGCCACCAGCACCGACGGCTCGGTGACGGCCGCGGGGTCGAGGTTGACGCCGATGCAGCACGTTCCGTCGTGGGAGAGCAATGTGATCGTCGCGGCGCACCCCGGCAGCGGACCGAACGGGTACATGCGCGTGATCCGCGAGCCCGCGATGTAGATCGGATGGCCCACCCCTGGCAGGTTGCTGACCTGCACGTCGTTGGCCGAGATCAGCCTGGCCGACGCGGCACCCAGTACGGAACCGGGCAGCCAGGTCAGTGCGGGCGCGAGAAGGCCCACCGTGTCCACGCGGGTTTCGGCACGCGCGGTGAGCACGAACTCCCGCACCGCCCGGATCCGCGCCGTCGGATCCGGCTCCGCGAGCGAGCCCGCGAGCCGGGCACCGGTGAACCGGTTGCCGCCCTGCGGGTCGTCCTCGGTGCGGAGGCTGATCGGGATGGCGATCGGGATCGTGCCCAGCTCAGCACCGAAGTGCTGGTGGTAACGGCGGAAGCCGCCCAGCACCGCGGCCAGGAATCCGTCGTTCAGTGACCCGCCTGCGGCCTTCGCCCCGGCCTTCAGCGCGTCCAGCCCGACGTCGAGGACCTCGAAGTGCCATTGCCCGCTGCGGTCGGCGAGCAGCGGCGATCCACCCGACGGCGGCGGCGCCACGGCGTGGCCGAGCGAGCGCACCGCGTCGAAGGCCCGCCCGGCGACCGCCTCCGGCCGCGCCAACGCGCCGAGCAGCCCGGCACCGCGGCGCAGCACCTCGCCCGGCACTCCCCGGACGGTGCGCCCGACCTGCCCGGTCAACAGCGCCGCAGGCGACGCGGGCAGCTCCGGCTGCGGCGCCGGGGGCTCCGGCCGGTGCGGGTCGTGCTCTGCCGAGCGGCTGTGCAGCATGCCCATGAGCTGCACGGCGCCGAGCCCGTCGGTCGCGCTGTGGTGCGTCGTCACGACGTAGCCCGCGCGGCCGCCCTCGAGGCCCTCCACCAGCATCGCCCGCCAGAGCGGCCGGTCGCGGTCGAACGGGGCCGCCGCGAACTCCTGCACCACGTCGAGCAGCTGGCGCATCGACCCAGGGGCGGGCAGCCGCACCCGCGACAGGTGGTGGTCGAGGTCCAGGTCGCCGACGGTCACCCAGTTCGGCGCGCCGACCCCGAGGGCGGGCTCCACCACCCGCTGGCGCATCCGCGGCACCATCCGCGAGGCCCACTCGTGTGCGGCGACGAGCCGCTCCCATTCCGGTGCCGGATCGAGCAGCTCCAGCAGCGTGACGTTGGAGCGCAGTCGCGGGTCCGCGGCCTCGCCGCGCCACATGGCCGTCTCCAACGCGTTCATCTCGCGCGCTCTGCCCCATCTCAACGGGCTCGGGTCGGGCGGTGCGGTGACGCGTCCGGACGCAGCGGCCGTCGCAGCGACCGCGCCGGACGGCGCCGCCGGTCCGCCCCAGTGCGCGAGGGTCTCGACGTAGCGACCGCGGACCTCCTCCACGCGCTCGTCCAACTCCTCGACCGACCACCCGGCCGTGGGGATGGGGGGCAGCACGGTGACCTGCACGGTGCCCTCCCGCAGCGTCGACGCCCCGCGCCACATCAGCTCGCCCGCGTTGCGGATGACGATCGGCACGACCGGGACGCCTGCCTGCATCGCGACGTGGAACGCGCCCTTCTTGAACCTGCCCAGCGCCGGTGTGGCCGACCGCGTGCCCTCGGGGGCGATGACCAGCGAGATCCCCTCGCGCAGGCGTTGCACCGCGGGCTCGAGCGCGGCCTTCGCCGCCGTGGTGTCGGTGCGGTCCACGAAGGCGACGTCGGCGAGCCGGAACGCCAGCCCGAACCCGGGGACGTTGGCCGCCTCCTTCTTCACGACCCCGGTGAAGTTGCTGCGCAGCAGCTTCGCGAGGATCAGCACGTCGAGCTGGCTCTGGTGGTTGAACAGGAACACCGCGGGCCGCGCAGCCACCAGGTGCTCCGCGCCTCGGACGTCGACCCGCACCCCGCCCAGCGCGGTACCGAGCTCCCCGGCCAGGGTCAGCCCGAGGTCGACCGCGTCGCGGCGCGTCCCCTCCCCCGCGATGCTGTTGAGCGCCCCGACCGCGACGCCCGCGGCGAACCCGCCGAGCGTGCCGCCCACCGCCCCCACCGTGCGGACCAGCTCCCTGGCCCCCGGCCGGCCGCGCGACCGGAAGCGCCCGATCGGCCAGTTTCTCCGGGCCGCCTCGGCCGCGAGACCGGGCCCGGGGTTCAGCGCGCGTGCCCGACCTGTGGCGGCCAGGAACGGCACGTCCTCGTCGCCGTTGGAGTAGGCGTAGCTCTCGACCAGGTCGACGTCGTGCTGCTGTGCGAACGCCTGCACCGCGGCGGCCTTGCCCGCCCGCCACAGCGGCGGCCCGCCCGGTCGGCCCGTGCACAGCCCGTTCTCGATCTCCACGGGCGTCACCAGCACGTGGTCCACGCCCATCGCGCGCGCCGCGGGCTCCACCTGGAACCTGGTGGCCGAGGACGCCAGCACCACCGTGTGCCCGGCCCTGCGGTGTGCCTCCACGAGCCGCCATGCCTCCGGGTAGAGCGACCCGGCGATCCCCTGCGCGAAGAGCTGCTCCCCCAGCTCCGTCAGCTCGTCCTCGTGGCGGCCCGTCCACGCCCGCA
This sequence comes from Pseudonocardia sp., assembly GCA_035695525.1. Classification (GTDB taxonomy): domain Bacteria; phylum Actinomycetota; class Actinomycetes; order Mycobacteriales; family Pseudonocardiaceae; genus Pseudonocardia. The sequence goes on from DASRSC010000288.1 coordinate 8,537, forward strand.
TGCCGAGCAGGAAGAAATCCTCGAAGTCCTCCTCCGTCGTCAGCCCGCGCAGGCCGATGAGCAGCATCCGCCCGATGTCGGCCGGGAACACGTGCCCCGAGCGCAGGTGGTGACGGGCGAACGCGCCGAGCGAGTACCCGTCGATCAGGGTGCCGTCGAAGTCGAAGAACGCGCCGACCTGCGGGCCCTGCGGACCCGCCTCGACGTCGGCGATCAGCTGCTCCTCGCTCCAGAGCTGCGTTGCCGTCTCATCAGGGCTCAACTCCCACCGCCTCCCGCCGCGACTCGGCGTCGATCTCGTCGATCCGGATCACCCTGCTGACGACGTCGCGCAACTGGGCGGCGAACGCATGCCGCCGCTGCGCCAGCTCCTCCCGCGCCGACCGGTCATCCTCGCAGCCGAGGAGATCCCGGTTGGCCGCCAGCTTCAGTGCGCTCCCGAAGAGCTCGCGGGAGAGCGACTCCGGCCCGTGCAGCCTCCCCTGCAAGAGCATCTGCTGCCCGACGCCACTGCACTCGTCGAGGAACGACTTCTCGGCGAACGGGTGGCGCGGGGCTCGCGCGGCCAGCCGCTCGGCCACCACCAGCTGCGCGTCCAGGAACGACCGGAGCACCCGGTGGGCGATGAGGAAGTCGGCGCTCGCGAGGACCTGCTCGCCGTCCGCGGTCTCCCCCGACCGGTCCAGCTTCCCTAGCTCGGCCGACAGCTGCGCCCGGTAGTTCTCGCGGTCGGGAAAGAAGAACTCGAACTTCAGCAGGTCGCGCAGGCGCATCGCCTCGTCCCAGCGATCGGCCGGATCGTTGAGCAGCATGAGCTCGGCGATCGCCCGGTCGACGAAGTGGTGGATGGCACTGTTGCGGTAGAACGCGGCAATGAGGTGCTGCCCGCGTTCGATCGCGTAGACGGGCTCCTCCCCGCCGGTATAGACCGTGACGACCTTCGACGCGGCCAATGCACCCAGCACCCGGCGCAGACCTGCCGCCGTGTCCAGGGGATCCGGCCGGAGCGTGTCGATCGCGCAGCCACGGGCCCGGACGTACCCGCGCACGGGCTCGAGCACGCGCTGCACCTGCCCCAGCGTCAGGGCCCGGTCGCGGACCCCCAGAAGCGCCAGGGTGACCAGCGCGGTCGCGACCACGGGCGTCACGCGGTTGATCCCGACGGCCACCTCGAACGCCACCTTCTGCAGCGCCAGCCTCCGCGCGTCGGGATCCTGCACGTCCAGCTGTGCCCCGAGCGCCCCCCGCAGCGAGATCGGCTCGGCGAACCGGACGTACGCGGTTCCGATGGGCGACAGCTGCGCCTTCGCGTACCGCGCCAACCAGGCCAGCCCCTCCCCCTTCTTCGGCGCCCCGACCTGCTCGGCCGCCATCGCCGACACCTCGCGCAGCTGGTCATAGGTGATCGAGACCGGCACCAGGTGGACGTCATCGGTGCGGCCACGCTCGACGGCCTCCGCCACGTTGGCCAGCAGCCCGTATCGCGGCGGGCGCAGCTTCCCGGTGCGGGACCGGCCGCCCTCCATGTACCACTCCAGGTTGAACCGCTTCGCCAGCAGGAACGCGAAGTACTCGCGGACGGCGAGCTTGTAGATCTCGTCGTCGCCGAAGCTCCGCCGGATGAAGACGACCCCTGCTCGCCTGGCCAGCGGACCCACCGGCCAGAACCGCAGGTTGTCCCCACCGAGCACGTGGTTGCGGGGGAAATCGTGCTCGGCGAGCACATCGGCCAGGAGCAGCGGGTCGGCATAGGACCGGTGACTGGGCAGGAACACGAGCGCATGCCGCCTGTTGCACTCGCGCAGCTTCTCCAGACCGGCGGTGTCCACCTGGACGTCCCACGCCCTGGCATGCAGCGGCCGCAGCGCGGACGTGAGCAGGTCGACCGCCATCGGGCTCATCGAGGCGACGAGGCCGTGCAGGTCGGCCTGCGCCTTCGCGGCCACCTCCGCCTCGGGACGCCCCAGCGAGGCGGCGAGCTCCGTGACCTCACGGCGGAACTGCGGACTGCCCTCGATCGCCTCGACGATCTGCCGGGGCACCTTGTACCGGTCGCCCACCAGGGCGCGCTCCGCCCGATCGAGCGCCAGCGCGGCCTGCCGGGCGACGAAGTCACCGAACGCCCGCACTGATGTCGCGCCGGACCCGTCGGAACGGCTGGCGGCGAACCGGGCCCGCAGCGACCCCACGGTGGCGGGCTCGGCCACCACGAGCGCCACCCGGTCCGGCTCCCGTCGCACGATCCGGGCTTGCTGGCTCGCCGGTGGGTGCCGCGGATTCCGTAAGGACACGACGTCGGCCCAGCGCACCCGGCGTTGTCCATTGCGCTCGCGGGGCAGCCACGCCACCCGTACCGCAGCGACGACGGCGTCCTCACCGGAGTCGACCAGCGGCTGGGCCAACGCCGGGCCCTTGACCGGCAGGACCGC
>DASRSC010000289.1:0-6434 GCA_035695525.1 Pseudonocardia sp.
CGCCGTGGCCGTGATCGCCCTCGGCGACCTCGTGTGGGTGCTCTACCGGAAGCGGCGGGGCGAGCCCGGCTAGGACACGCGCTGACCGCTTCCGGAGAGGAGCGTCTCGTCGAGCTGGTGGAGGAGCTCCGCCGGGGAGTCGAAGACGTCCAACGCCCCGGCCGTGCACAGCTCGTCGACCGAGAAACCACCGCTGCGCACGGCGTAGCCGGGAGCGCCGAGTGCGGCCGCGGCCCGAAAATCCCACACCGAGTCGCCGATCATCACGCCCGCGCTGCCGTCGACGGCACGCAAGGCCGCCTCCAGCAGATCGGGGGCGGGCTTGGTGCGCTGCACGTCCTCGGAGGTGGTCCAGGCGTCGGCGAGCTCCTTGCCGTCGAACAGGCCGAGGTAGTGCTCGACGTGCTCGGGCTTACCGGAGCTGGCCAGCACGACGCGGAAGCCCCGGCGGCGCACCTCGCCGAGCAGCTCCGCCACCCCCTCGAAGGGCTGCACCTCCTCCAGCATCGGGGCGAACTCCTCGGCCCACGCGGCCCGCACGGCGTCGCCCCACCGTGCCTCGACCTCGTCGCCCGCCACGGCCCCGACGAGCTGGTCGCCGCCCATGCCGATCGCCCGGTGCAGCCGCCAGACGGGCAGCGTGATGCCGTGGCGCCGGAACGCCCGGTACCAGGCGAGCGCGTGGTGGTAGTTGGTGTCGACGAGCGTGCCGTCGACGTCGAACACGGCCGTGTCAAGATTCACGTGCGGCGAGTACCCCGATGTGTGGGCGGTGACGCACCGGGGAGACATCGTGCTCGCGGTCCTGGACCTACCCCGCGTTCGTGACGGCCCAGGCGCCAAGCCCCGGCGGATCGAGCTCCAGACCTCGCCGACGCGCACCTGCCGAACTGGTCGGCCACCCCCGGGCGGTCGAACCCGTCGATGTGGACCACGGCACCAACATCGCAAAGCCGTCGCCGCCGCCAGCGGTCGGGGGTGGAGCGTTCTCCACGAACAGCTTCGAGCCGGCGATGACCCGTCCGTCGGCCGGGGTCGGCTCGTAGTCGTGCGGATCGGTGTCCGGGTTGGTGATCAGTGACGTTTCTTTCGCGTGGTTGCCGCCGAGCTGCTCGAGGATCGAGCCCCACGCATTGATGCTCGCGGCCACCGGGATCACCTCCCGCTCCCGGCCGGGGACATCGTCATGGCGGCCGAGGTCGATGCCGCGGGGGAGGAGGCGCAACCGGCCACGCCCACAACCAACGTGGCCGCGGCGAGGGGAACAACAAGGGAACGACCAGATATGCGCGTGGTCCAGGCTCCAGTCCGATGGCTCGTCGCCCCGAGGATGTGCACGTAGCGGCTGCCGACTCCCAGGACGAAGAAGACGTAGATCCGTTCAGGGTTACTGCGCGGTCGACATGGAAGAAGTCCACGGCCAGCATGGTCGAGGCCTGTGCCGAAGGAACTGCTTCCGTGTCGTATCGGTGTGCCGGGATGGTGCCGGAGGTATCCGCCGCGGCTTGAGGATCCTGCGGATCGTGGATGCTCCGACGCGATGGCGAGCTTGAGCAGTTCGCCGCTCACCGCCGCGGCGCGGGCCGATCAGGACGTGCAGAGACGGCGTTCCGCCCGCGAGTTCGTCCCCAATCTGATAGGTCTGCGCCCCCGCTGCTGGCCCACCGCGCTGCTCAGCCCGATTGATTCCGTCGGCCGAACTGCGAGCTACGCGTTCACGGTCGTTGCCGACGAGGCGAAGGTGCGCCCGACCCGGTCCTGCTCGCCGCATGCCCAGCTGGCTGCAGTCGCGCCCGGTCGGCTGTTCAGCCTGAAGGGGTCGGGGTCGCGGGGGTCTGGGGTGGGTCGCCAGCGGCTGTCGATGACGGCGTAGCCCCAGGTGGTGCCCCGTGTGACGAGGGTGTGCAGGGCGGTGAGGAGTCGGTCGATGTGGTCGGTGGTTGTGGAGATGCCGCAGCTGGCGCGGACGGCGTCAGCACCGCCCGCGATGCGGGCGAGCAGCGGGTGGGCGCAGAACTTGCCGTCGCGGACGCCGATGCCGTGTTCGGCGGAGAGGTAGGCGGCGACGCGTCCGGCGGGGTGGCCGTCGACAGTGAAGCTCACGACGGCGACGCGGTCGGGCGCGTCGGTCCAGATGGTCAGGGGGTGCACGCCGGGGATGGCGTCGAGGCCGTCGGTGAGGCGGCGGAGCAGCGCGCGTTCGTGCTCGGGCGCGGTGGTGTCGAGGACGGGTTCGAGGGTGCGGCAGGCGGCGGCGAGTGCGGCGGCACCCAGCACATTGGGGGTACCGGCTTCGTGACGGTGTGGGGCGGGTGCCCAAGTGGCGTCGGCGGTGTCGTTGCGATGGGTGACGGCGCGGACTGCGCCGCCGCCGGCGAGGTGGGGCGGGGCGGTGTCGAGCCAGTCGCGGCGTCCGACAAGGGCTCCGGTGCCGTAGGGGGCGTAGAGCTTGTGGCCGGAGAGTGCGACGTAGTCGATGCCGGTGGCGGCGATGTCGATGCGGCGGTGTGGGGCGAGTTGGGCGGCGTCGAGCACCACGCGGGTTCCGGCGGCGTGGGCGATGGCGACGATCCGGGCGATCGGGAGCACCTCGCCGGTCACGTTCGACGCGCCGGTAACGGCCAGCAGCGCTGTGGGTTGAGCGGTGAGAGCGGTACGAAGGGCATCGAGGGTGGCCTCGATGGTCTCGGCAGCGGATATCACCCGGTGGTGGCCGCCGCGCCAGGCCAGGAGGTTGGCGTGGTGCTCGATATCGAGGGTCAGGACTGAGCCGGGCACGCACCGGGCCAGCAGGTTCAGCGAGTCGGTTGTGGAACGTGTGAAGACGACGACGTCGTCGTCACGGGCTCCGACGAACCGACCGACGGTGGCGCGGGCGTCTTCGAGCACCGCGGTGCACACCTGGGACGCGTATCCCGCGCCGCGATGCACGCTGGCGTAGTAGGGCAGCACCTGCGAGACGTGATCGGTCACGGCTTGCAGGGCGGGCGCGCTTGCGGCGAGGTCGAGGTTCGCGTAGCTCACGAAGCGGCCGTCGACGAGGGGGACTCGAAGGTCTGCACCGACGACGGCAGGCAACGGGACCGGCGTTGTGTCATCAACATCGCAGAAGGTGATATCGACAGCAGGAGCAGTGGGAGCGATGGACATGGTCGTCCTCCGGATCTGAGGACCCGGATCTGGCGATCGGGTCCGCGCTTGCCCACAACGGGATCGTGTCGGCCTGGTCGTCACCCGGAGCACCCCGCCGCGGAGGAGGGTTGCCGGCCAGCGAGCCGGGGCTTGACGCTGGCGCTCATGACCTGGATCCGACGTTACGGCGGCCGTCGGTCGATCGTCAAGCCGCCGTACCGACCGCGCCTCCGACCGCCGTCGCCACCGACCAGGCGGTGGCGAGCAGCGGGCGGCGCGGCGGTGGACCGAGCCGCTACCCCTGGTTCGTGACCTCGGCGCGCAGCTGCCGCTCCTGTTCGATGAGCTCCGGCGTGGCGTTCGGGGCGAAGTCCTCGGCCTCGAAGACCCGGCGGATCTCGATCTCCTCCTCGCCGAAGGCGGGGTCGTACGGGCAGCGCGGTTCTCGTCACGGGATGCGGGCACTTCGTGCGGCTCTACGAATGCGTCGACCGCGGGGGCGCGGGATCGACACCATCGACCGAAGAGTTCTGCCGGTACCGTGCCGCGTCGGCCTGCAGCCGCTCCCACAAGGCCCTGACATGCGGAAACTCCGTCGCGACCGATCCGATTGCCACGCGAATGGAGTAATGACCGTCGACGACGGTATGGGTGAGGAACTCCGACCCCGCGGCGTTGACGCCCTCGAGCACGGCCCGAGTGGCGCGGTCGTCGGCGTCCGGCCCTGCCCCGGTGACGACGCGCAGGCACACCAACGCGAGCGACGGCGGGACGGTCAGGGTGAACCCGGGGTCATCGCGCACCCACCCGGCCAACTCCGCCGCCAGCGCCACGTGCGAGCGGATGTGTGCCCGTAGCCCCGAGAGCCCGTGGCCGTGCACGACGGCCCACAGCTTGAGCGCGCGGAAGCGGCGCCCGAGCGGTACCTGCCAGTCGCGGTAGTCCACGACCGCGCCGGACTCCGAGGCCGCGTTGCGCAGGTACTCCGGAGTGATCGAGAGTGCTGCCGGGAGGGCGGTGGCGTCCTGCACCCAGAGCATCGAGGCATCGAACGCGGTCAGGAGCCACTTGTGGGCGTCGGTGCAGAAGGAGTCGACGAGCTCGACGCCGTCGAGCAGGTCGCGGTGTTCGGGGCAGAGAGCTGCCACCCCGGCCCACGCGGCGTCGACATGGACCCAGGCCCCGTGCGCTGCGGCGGCGCGGGCCACCCCGCGCACCGGGTCGATTGCGCCGGTACCGGTCGTGCCGATCGTCGGGCAGACGAGTACCGGCCGCAGCCCGGCGTCGACGTCGGCCCGCAGCGCGGCGGCCAGCGCGGCGGGTGACATCGCCAGCGAGCCGGGGGAGGGCTCGACGATCCGCAGCGCCCGCGACCCGAGCCCGACGACCCGCACCGCTTTCGCGAGCGAGGAGTGCGTCTCGGCGGTGACGTACACGCGCTCGGTGCCGTCGACGCCCCGCTCCTGCCAGTCCGGGGCGCTGCGGTGCAGGGCCGCGAGCAACGCCACCAGTGCGGCGGAGGACGCGGAGTCCTGGATCGACCCACCTCCGCCCCCCGCAAAGGTGAAGGAGGGGGGCAGCCCGAGCGCATCGGCCAGCCCGTCGAGCAGCACCTGCTCGACCTCGGTCGCGGCCGGCGAGGTGGACCAGAGCATCCCCTGCGCGCCGAGCCCGCCGGACAGCAGGTCGCCCAGCAGCGAGTGCAATGACACGTTGGCCGGGAAGTACCCGAAGAAACCGGGGTGCTGCCAGTGCATGCTCGCCGGCACCACCACGCGGTCGATCTCGTCGAGCAGACCGGACAACGGCTGCGGTTCCTCGGGCAGCCCGGGGGACAGCAATCCCGGAGTCAGCTGCTCGCGCACCCACCCCGGCTCGACATCCGCCCGCACGGGAAGGTCGGCGATCCGGGCGCGGTACTCCGCGATCCAGTCGACGACCGCGTGGCCGAGCCTCCGGAACTCCTCGGGGTCCATATCGGGCATCAGAACCGCGCCCGCAGCCATGCGGAGACCAGGTCGAGAACCTCCGGTGCGACCGTGGTCTCGTTCGTCGAGTACTCGGTGACCGCGCCGGTCGTGGTCGGCTGCATCAGGTGGTTGAGCCCGGGGAACGTCTGAATGGTCGCGTCCCGGTTGTTCGCGAGCAGCGTGCGCAGCACCGGCTCGCTCTGCCTCGCTGGCACCTGCAGGTCCTTGCCACCGTAGACGGCGAGGACCGGCACGTTCAGCGCGCGGAGCGCGGGCGCCGGGTCGAAGGTGAGGAACGCCCGGAACGCGGGCGTGGCGGGAAGCTGGGCCTCGACCTGCTCCGGGGTCGGACGCTGGTTCTCGGCCAGGGCGGCGGTCTGCTCGGCGACGCGGGCGCGGGCGAGCTGCCGGGCGCCCTCGTAGTCCTCGACGCGCAGCAGCCCGCTGAGCTGACGAACGTAGTTGATCTGGGCCTCGATCTGGTCCGGTGGTGCGCCCGCCTGCTGGAGGATCAACTGGTTCTGCAGCACCAGCACCTCCTCGCCGGAGACGGCCGGGCCCGCCATCAGCACGACGAACGCGACGCCGCCGGCCGCGCGCTGGGCGGCCAGCGGAGCGAGGTAGCCGCCCTCGCTGTGCCCGAACAGCCCGATCCGCGTGGGGTCGATGTCGGGACGGCCCCGCAGGAACGCGAGCCCGGCGAGCACATCGCCCGCCAGGTCGTCGAAGCTCGCCTGCTGGAGATCGCCGCCGGAGCCGCCGACACCGCGGTCGTCCACCCGGAGCACGGCGTACCCGGCGCGGGTGAGCGTGTCGGCGAGCAGCAGGAACGGCTTGTGTCCCGCGATGGTCTCGTCCCGGTCCTGCGCGCCGCTGCCGGTGATCATCAGAACGGCCGCGAAAGGCCCGGCGTCGTCGGGAAGGGTGAGCGTCCCGGCCATCGTCAGGTCGCCGCTCGGGTAGGTCACGTTCTCGCTGCGGTAGGGGAAGGGCGGCTGCGGTTCCTGCGGCCGGCCCGAGGGGGGCATGGGTCCCCGGGTCAGCGAGAACGCGACGCTCTGGCCGCCCTGGCTGTAGTTCCCGGTGATCCGCCCGTCCTCGGCGAGGGTGCCGTCGAACGCGGCCCCGCCAGGCACGTCGGGCAGGCGGAACGTGACGGCATGCCCGTCGAACCGCATGTCCTGCAACGCCAGCGCGCGCAGTCCCTGGGCGGGAAGGTCGAACGTGCCGCCGTCGCCTGCCAGGCGCACTCCGATCTGCAACGGCGCCCCGGGTGTCTCGATGCTGCCGTGCCAGTCGCCGGAGAGGTCCGGGGGTGCTTCCGCTGCCGGT
>DASRSC010000290.1:0-4269 GCA_035695525.1 Pseudonocardia sp.
GCTGGTGGCGCTCGCCGCACTACCCGTGCTGCTGGTCGCCACGGCGGTGTTCCGCAGGCGGTCCACGGTGGCGTACGCGGAGGCCCGCGAGCGGGTCAGCATCGTCAACGCCGACCTGCAGGAGAACGTCACGGGTGTGCGCATCGCGCAGGCCTATGTCCGCGAGGAGCGCAGCGCCGCGGCGTTCGGCGAGCGGAGCCTGGCGTACCGACACTCCCGGCTGCGCGCGCAGCGCTACATCGCCACGTTCTTCCCGTTCGTCGCGTTCCTGTCGGACGTCGCGCAGGCGGTCGTGCTGGGCGTCGGAGCGGCCCGGTTGGCATCGGGTGACCTCACTCCCGGTGTGCTCACGGCGTTCCTGCTGTACCTCGGGCTGTTCTTCGCGCCCGTCCAGCAGCTCTCGCAGGTCTTCGACGGCTACCAGCAGGCCCGCGTCGGGCTCTCCCGCATCTCCGATCTCCTGCGTACCCCCACCTCGGTGCCGCCGGAGCCCGCGAGCGATCCCCTGGAGGTGCCGCACCGGCTGCGCGGCGAGGTCGAGCTGCGCGACGTCGGGTTCACCTACGCCGGCACGCAGGCCCCTGCTCTGGAGCACGTGTCGCTGCGGGTGGCCCCCGGCGAGACGATCGCGCTGGTCGGGGCCACCGGCGCGGGCAAGTCCACAGTGGTCAAGCTGCTCGCCCGGTTCTACGAAGTGGGCACGGGAGCCGTGCTCGTCGACGGCGTGGATGTGCGGCGCTACCCACTGGGCGACTACCGGCGCAGGCTCGGCATCGTGCCGCAGGAGCCGCACCTGTTCACGGGCGACGTCGCTGCCAACATCGCGTACGCCCGCCCGGACGCCACGCCGGCCGAGATCGAGGCGGCTGCCCGGGCGGTCGGTGCGCTCGACCTGGTGCGGGGTCTGCCCGGCGGGTTCCGGCACCCGGTCGGCGAGCGCGGGCAGGGCCTCTCGGCCGGGCAGCGGCAGCTCGTGGCGCTCGCCCGCGCCGAGCTCGCCGATCCCGACCTGCTGCTGTTCGACGAGGCCACCGCCGCGCTCGACCCCGCCACCGAGGCCGCCGTGCTCGCGGCGGGCGACCGGGTCATCGCACGCCGCACGGCGTTCGTCGTCGCCCACCGGCTGGCCACGGCTGCCCGGGCCGATCGCATCGTCGTGCTGGACGACGGCCGGATCGTCGAGGTGGGGCCGCACGCCGAGCTGCTCGCCGCAGGCGGTCACTACGCGCGGCTGTGGCGCGCGGGGGAGCTGGAACCCGCGGCGTAGCCGGATCGCAGCTCCCCTGTCCGCGGCACCACACCCGACAGCGTCACCGTCCGCCTCAGGCCGAGCTCCGTCGGCCAGCACCTGAACTCTTGACGCGCCGGGCCATGGGTTCGGTAATGCATGCCCTCCCCGGTGGAACATTCCATCTCGCCACATGCTCCCCGCCGGGGTGCTCGGTTCCTCCGCGACATCCAGCAGGCGGAGCCACGGCGGCGGCGCTACGGGCGGACGCGAGCTCCCGGACCGCGGTCGCACGCGACGATCCGGCACGTCATGGGCCCCCGATGGAGCGAAACGCCCCCGGCCTGCCCGATATCGGGCAGGGAACTTGGTCATCCGGGCCCGCACAGGGCACCATCTCCTCTCGTGCCCGCAGGCCCGTACGACGACCTCATCGCGCACCTGGTCCGTAGCACGCCCCTCAGCACGGGTGAGGCGGCCCGCGTGATCGCGGAGGTTGTGGGCTACTTTTCGGAGCAGCTACCGGATTTCGTCCGGCGCCGGCACGCGGAGATGAAACGTCGCGGGTTGACGAACGAGCAGATATTCACAGCACTCGGCGCAGAGCTGGCGACGCGGCGGGTGGCACCACCGCCATTGTCCGAACGCCAGCTGCGGCGGATGGTCTACGGCTGAGAGGACTCTCTATGTGCGGCATCGTCGGATACGTGGGACCCCAGGACGCTGCTCCGATCCTGTTGGAGGGGTTGGGGCGGTTGGAGTACCGCGGCTACGACAGCGCCGGTCTCGCCGTCAGCGCGAAGGGCGGGCTCAAGGTGCGCAAGGTGAGCGGCCGCGTGGCCGATCTCGCTGCCCAGCTGCCGCCCCGGTTGAAAGGGTCACCGGGCATCGGGCACACCCGGTGGGCCACGCACGGTGAGCCCAACGAGACCAACGCGCACCCGCATCTCGACGCCGCGGGGCGGATCGCGGTCGTCCACAACGGCATCATCGAGAACGCCGACGAACTGCGCGCCAAGCTCGCAGCCGACGGCGTCGAGTTCGTGTCGCAGACCGACACGGAGGTCGTCGCGCACCTGGTGGCTGCGGCGTTCACCGCCGGGGCCGGTGACCTCGAGCAGGCCGTGCGACAGGCGCTGCGTCAGGTCGTGGGGGCGTACGGGCTCGCAGTGCTGGACGCGCAGCACCCGGACCGGATCGTCGTCGCCCGCAACGGCAGCCCGGTGCTGCTGGGCGTGGGGGAGAAGGAGATGTTCGTGGCGTCCGATGTCGCCGCGCTGATCGGCTACACCCGCCAGGTCGTCTACCTCGACGACGGTGAGCTCGCGACGATCACGGCGGGCGGCTACCGGACCTACACCCTCGACGACCGGTCCACGGCGAAGAGCCCGTCCACCATCGACTGGGACGTCGTCGGCGCCGAGATCGGCAACCACGCGCACTACCTGATCAAGGAGATCCAGGAGCAGCCGCGGACGATCGAGCGCGCGCTGAAGGGCCGCATCGACGAGCGCTTCGACACTGCCCACCTCGGCGGCCTCAACCTCAGCGTGCGCGAGGCGCGCGAGGTCAAGCGGGTCAAGATCCTCGGCTGCGGCTCGGCCTGCTATGCGGGGGAGCTGGGAGCGCAGCTCATCGAGGACCTCGCCAGGGTGCCGGCGAGCGCCGAGGCGGCGTCCGAGTTCCGCTACCGCAACCCGGTGGTCGAGCCGGACACGCTCTACGTCGCCGTCAGCCAGTCCGGCGAGACCATCGACACCCTCGCCGCGGTGCAGGAGCTGCAGCGCAAGGGTGGGCGCGTGATCGGCATCGTCAACGTCGTGGGCTCGACGATCGCCCGCCAGGTGGACGGCGGCATCTACCTCCACGCCGGCCCGGAGATGTCGGTGGCCGCGACGAAGTCGTTCACCTCGACGGTCACCGCGTTCGCGTTGCTCGCGCTGCATCTCGGCCGCATCCGTGACCTGTCACCGGAGCAGGGCCGCCGCATCATCGCGGGACTGAATGCGCTGCCGGGCCAGATCACCGAGATCCTCGAGCAGTCCGACGCGATCGCCGAGGTCGCGGCGGAGATCGCGCAGAGCCGCAGCGTGATGTTCGTCGGTCGCCGCCGTGGCTGGCCGGTGGCCCGGGAGGGTGCGCAGAAGCTCAAGGAGATCTCCTACGTGCATGCCGAGGCGTACCCCTCGGCCGAGCTCAAGCACGGTCCGCTGGCACTGATCAGCCCGGAGATGCCGACCGTCGCGATCGTTCCCGACGACGACCTGTTGGACAAGAACATCTCGACGCTGTCGGAGATCAAGGCGCGCAAGGGCCCCGTGATCGCGATCGCGCACCGCGAGCTGCCCGCCGACCTGGCCGACCGCACGCTGGTGATCCCGAAGGGCGAGCCGGAGCTCGACCCGATCCTGCTGTCGATCCCGCTCCAGATCCTCGCCTACCACGCCGCCATCGTGCTGGAGCGCGACGTGGACAAGCCCCGCAACCTCGCCAAGAGCGTCACCGTGGAGTAGTTCCGGCGAGCCAGGGGCAGAGCGCTCCCGGCTCGATGCACATCGGCACGTGCGGGTGGCCGACGTAGGTCTCCACCGGCCCGTCGGTCCGCCAGCCCAGGCGGTGGAAGAACCGCTCGTTGGCCACCTGCACGTGCGCGCGCATCAGCCGCGCGCCGCGAGCACCCGCCGCGGCCACCGCGAACCGCACCAGCGGGGCGCCGATGTTCGCCGAGCGGAACTCGGGCAGTACCGCCAGCCGGTCGCCCAGCCACTCGCCAGGACCGGTGGGGAAGAGTCGCACCGCCCCGGCGGGGCGGCCGGCGTGAAGACCGAGCACGTGCACGACGTCGGTGCGGGCGTCGTGCGCGTCCTCGTCGCCTTCGGGGAACAGTCCCTGCTCCTCGACGAACACGGCGTGCCGGATGCGGTGGTGCGCGGCGAGCCCGGCGACGTCGCGGACGGGGCGGCAGTGCACCGGGTCGACGCCGACCAGCACGTTGACCGGCCGCGCCGGGCGGATCCGCCGTCCCGATGCCGATGCCGATG
>DASRSC010000291.1:0-15098 GCA_035695525.1 Pseudonocardia sp.
GTGCTCGCGGAGCACCCCTCCGACCCGGCCGCGCTGGTCTGCGCCGACGTGCGTGCCGGGGCGGCCACCGACCTGTCGGCGCTCCGCCAGTTCGCGCGCGGGTGCGCCGTGGTCACCTTCGACCACGAGCAGGTGCCGCAGGAGAACCTGCGCGCGCTCGTCGGCGCGGGAGTGACCGTCCACCCGCACCCGGACGCGCTGCTGCACGCGCAGGACAAGCTGGTGATGCGGCGCAGGCTTGCTGGGCTCGGCGCCGCCGTGCCGCATTTCGCCGAGGTGCGCGACGCCGACGACGTCGAGCGCTTCGGCGCCGAGCACGGGTGGCCCGTGGTGCTCAAGGCCGTCCGCGGCGGGTACGACGGGCGCGGCGTCTGGATGCTCGACTCTCCGGATCCAGCGCTGGTCGCCGAGCTGCTGGGGGCCGGCACGCCGCTGATGGCCGAGGAGGCCGTGCCGATGCGGCGGGAGCTGGCCGCGCTCGTCGCGCGGTCGCCGCACGGGCAGGCGGCGGTGTGGCCGGTGGTGGAGACGGTGCAGGAGGACGGCCAGTGCGTGCAGGTGCTGGCGCCCGCACCCGGCCTCGACGAGGCCGTGGCCGTCTCGGCGCAGGAGCTCGCCCTGCGCATCGCGGCCGAGCTGGGCGTCACGGGCCTGCTGGCCGTGGAGCTGTTCGAGCGCACCGACGGGGTCCTGGTCGTCAACGAGCTCGCCATGCGCCCGCACAACTCCGGGCACTGGACGATCGAGGGCTCGCGCACATCGCAGTTCGAGCAGCACCTGCGGGCGGTGCTCGACTACCCCCTCGGCACGACGACGCCCACCGCTCCCGCCGTGGTGATGGCCAATGTGCTGGGAGCCGCGCATCCGCCCGCGATGGCCATGGACGAACGGCTGCACCATCTCTTCGCCCGGTTCCCCGACGTCAAGGTGCACCTGTACGGCAAGACGGAACGGCCCGCCCGCAAGGTCGGGCACGTGACGGTGCTCGGCGCTGACATGGCTGATGTGCGCCAGCGCGCCACACTCGCCGCGGAGTGGCTCTCGGCGGGCGTGTGGTCCGATGGCTGGTCCCCGCACACGGGTGCGTTGGAGGTGGCGCATGCCTGACGTGCCCGTCCCGCTCGTCGGGGTGATCATGGGTAGCGACTCGGACTGGCCGGTGATGGAGGCCGCTGCCGTTGCTCTCGCCGAATTCGACGTGCCCTACGAGGTGGGCGTGTACTCGGCGCACCGCACCCCGCAGCGCATGCTCGACTACGCGACAGGCGCGGCTGGGCGCGGGCTGCGGGTGGTGATCGCCGGCGCCGGTGGTGCTGCGCACCTGCCCGGGATGGTCGCCGCGGCCACACCGTTACCGGTGATCGGGGTGCCGGTGCCACTCGCCCAGCTCGACGGGCTGGACTCGCTGCTGTCGATCGTGCAGATGCCCGCCGGGGTTCCGGTGGCCACCGTGGCGGTGGGCGGCGCGCGCAACGCGGGCCTGCTGGCCGTCCGGATCCTGGCGGCCGGAGACCCGGCGCTGCTGGCCCGGATGGAGCGGTTCCAGGCCGACCTGGCGGAGTCCGTCCTCGGCAAGGACGCGGCGCTCCGCGCTGCCGCGGCGCAGCGCTGAGGATCACCGAAAATCGCGTGGCGCGCTGCTGCTCTCCGGTCGTAGTGTGGCGGTACACGTGAGAGGAGGTGGTCCAGCGTTGATTAGCTACAGGACTCGTGAGGTGGCTGTCCGCTAGCAGCACAGGACACGTTTCTCCGACGGCCAAGTGGAAGCCGGTGTGGTGCCGGCGAATTCCAGGCAGTCACCCGTGATCCCCGGGCCCGAGCCCGTCCAGCTCGGCTGCGCACCCCAACGGTGCGGCCCGGGGATCACGCACGTCCAGCCTCCCACGAGAGCCCGACATGGACACGTATCGCTGATCGGGACGGCGCGCGAACAGCGACAGGTGTCCGTGTCGAGAGCCTCACCGGACCTACCGGGTTTTCGCCGGTAGACAAGGGCCAGCGCGGGGGCGGTAAGCCCGGCGTTGTCCTCCAGTGCGCGGGCGAGCCCGCGGGCGGCGAGGGTGGTGCACCACACCGTGCCGCGCCGCACGAGGGAGCGGAGCGTTGTCCTTGCTCCAGGCCCCTCGGCGACCGAAAGCGGGAGCGGCTAGGCGTAGCTATCGCAGCCCCACCCGTCCTTGTCGGCGTCGAGCCGGTACTCGTCCGGCCCGACAACCTTCACCTGGTACCCGATGTCGGGGCAGTCCAGGTCGGGACCGTCAGGGACGCACGGCTGATCGCTCGGCGGCTGATAGCTCGGGTGGCAGTTCGACGTGGCCGCGACAGCGATGACCGGAGTGGCGAGCTCGTCGCCGACACCCCCACCGCCACCCGACGCGCCCATGATCAGGGCCAACGCTCCCACGACGGGAACGATCAGCTTGCGCACGTTTATCCCTTTCCTCGCTGGATGCGTGGTGCATCCGCACACTGATCGTTGGCCTTTCAACTTCCGTTACTGATCTAGGTTGCAGCGGGTGGACAACGGCCGCGCAACGTCCACTGTGGAACGAATCCGGTATGTGCCGCGCCTGCCTGTGCTGTCGGCCATCTCGCTCGCCGAGCTGCGCACCCTCCCCGCGCTCGCCGCCGCCGCCTGCCGCGCACTCGGCCGCTCTGCTCTGGGACGACGGACTCCCCCACGAGGCCGACGACGACCGCGACAGCCGTCACCGCCTCGCCGCCAAGGTGCGCCACGGCTGCCCAGCCCGCCACGACTGCGCCCACCTCGCCACCAGCTAGGGGGACCGGATCGAGGACGTGCGGGCCGGTCGACTCAACCCCCCGCGACCCGAGCGCGGCGCGCGCGACGGGCGGCTGTCGCAGGTAGATGGCCTGTCCGTGTCAATCAGCACGGCAAGCGGCGTTCTCCCGGCATGTGTCCATGTCGCGCAGCGGGAGGGTCAGTGTTCGGGCGGCGTGGTGCGTTCCAGGCGGACCACCGCCTGCTCGAGGCGCTGTGTCACCGCGTGCAGGTCGTCGTCGCCCGCGGGCTCCCCGGGGAGCATCTCCGCCACCCGCCGGAACCGCTCGCGGCACGCCTCCATCCCGTCCGCGGGAGCCCCGGCAGCGAGCCACGCGCGCAGCGCCAGGTTATGCGCAGCCACCACGGCCGCCCCGATGACGGCTGCGCGCAGGTCGCCGTCCGGATCGCCGGCGAACCGCCGGCGCAGGTAGCGGGTGAACAGTCGGCGGTAGTGGTCCACGCTCGCCGACTCGCGGTCGCGCAGAGCCGGCACCTCGTGGGTGAGCCGGTAGCGATCCACCGACAGCCGCGGGTCGTCGGCATAGATGTCGAACACGGTCTCGCCGGCACGCAGCACGAGCGGTGCGGAGGGCTCCGTGGGGTGCGCGGTCTCGAAGACCTCGGCGACGCGGGCCAGCGCAGTCTCGTGGTCGGGCGAGATCGCGTCCTCCTTGCTGCGGAAGTACCGGAAGAAGGTGCGGCGCCCGACGCCTGCCGCAGCGGCGATGTCGTCGACCGTCGTGTCCTCGTAGCCACGGACCCGGAACAGCTCGACGGCGGCGGCCACGAGGTCGCGCCGGACCTCCGCGCGTCCCTCGGGCGAGCGGCCGCGGCGGGCGGCGACTGTCATCTGGCCTCCTTCAATGGCACACAGGGTAGCAAAGAGCTTGTACAGTGGCACGCAGTGCCGTTACGCTGCCACGCATGGATCCCGACTTCGACACCTATCGGCTCAGCGACGAGCACGAGGCGCTGCGGGACGCGGTGCGCGCGCTCGCGGAGAAGGAGATCGCGCCGTACGCGGCCGAGGTGGACGAGCTGGGCCGCTACCCGGTGGAGGCGCGGGCCGCACTGGTCAAGGCCGGGTTCCACGCCGTGACGATTCCCGAGGAGTACGGCGGCCAGGGGGCCGACGAGCTCGCCGGTTGCATCGTGATCGAGGAGGTCGCGCGCGTCTGCGCGTCGTCGTCGCTGATCCCGGGCGTCAACGGGCTGGGCCTGACCCCGATCCTGCTCTCGGCGTCCGACGACCTCAAGAAGCAGGTGCTGCCCTCCATCGCCGCAGGTGAGGCGATGATCAGCTACGCGCTCTCGGAGCGGGAGGCGGGCTCCGACGCCGCGTCGATGAAGACCCGCGCCCGCCGCGAGGGTGACTCGTGGGTGCTGAACGGCACCAAGGCCTGGATCACCAACGCGGGGGAGTCCACCTGGTACACCGTCATGGCGGTGACCGACCCGGAGAAGAAGGCGAACGGCATCTCCGCGTTCGTCGTGCACTCCGGCGACCCGGGCTTCGACGTCGGTCCGAAGGAGCGCAAGCTCGGCATCCACGGCTCGCCGACGCGCGAGATCTACTTCGTCGACTGCACGATCCCGGCCGACCGCATCATCGGGGCCGAGGGCACCGGCTTCAAGACAGCGCTGCAGACGCTCGACCACACCCGCCCGACCATCGGCGCACAGGCCGTGGGCATCGCGCAGGGCGCCCTCGACGTCGCGATCTCCTACGTCAAGGAGCGCAAGCAGTTCGGTCGCCACCTCGCCGAGTTCCAGGGCCTCCAGTTCATGATCGCCGACATGGCGATGAAGGTGGAGGCCGCCCGTCAGCTCGTCTACGTCGCCACGTGCCGTGCGGAGCGCGGCGAGCCGAACCTCGGCTTCATCTCGAGCGCGGCGAAGTGCCTGGCATCCGATACGGCGATGAGCGTGACGACCGACGCGGTTCAACTGCTCGGTGGTGCCGGGTACACGAGGGACTTCCCCGTGGAGCGCATGATGCGCGACGCGAAGATCACCCAGATCTACGAGGGCACCAACCAGATCCAGCGCATGGTGATGGCCCGCGCCCTGCTCAAAGCCTAGATTGCCGATCTTGGCCCACGGCCGTCCTTCGCCGGCTTTCATGATCAGGCCGCCGTCACGCCGTCAGTGCTCTCGCCGGAGGCGAGGGTGAAGACACCGTCGATGACCGTCCGGGCACGTTGGTAGCTGGACGGCACGAGGTGGGTGGAAGTGTGAGGGTGAAGCCTGGATCGGCATGCCCGAGGTAGTCGGCAAGCTCCTCGATCGAGACGCTCAGCCCCCGGGGAGGGGACGACCATCGTCGTCGAGCTACCGCTGCCCCGCAGCTGCGCGAGCACGTCGAGGCGTTCGGGCGGCCCAGAGGTGTCGGCGTAGTCGTCGATCCGCGCCGACCGGCGGGCCGGAAGACGAGCCCGGCCCTGTTCTGCCCGCCGAGGCTCGCCCGGGCGCCGGGGACGGGCATCGCTGTAGAGCCCGGCGGCGCCGCCATCGCGGTCGTGACTGAACGCGGCCGGCTTGCCGACAGACCGAGTCCGGCTGGAACCCCGCGCGAGCGGTGTGCACGGCCGCCGCGCGGTTACGACGTTGAGCCTGCGCTCGGCGGAGCGCGGGAGACAGCCTGCGCTCTCAGCCGTGGGGAGCATTTCCTGCCGGCCCGGGGTCAGAGCATTGCGTCGATCTCGGCGCGGTGGAAGGTCAGCGGCGTCGTGGGGAAGCCGAACTCGTCCTTGTGCAGGGTTGCCGATCCGCACCAGCCGCAGCGGCCCGACGCGTCCAGTACGGCGCGGCTCTCAATTTCGCTACGGCGGTCACCGGAGGGACCGGTCACGGCCTTCGGCGTGCCCGGCAGTGCTGTGGGCTTCGGGTTGCGGCTGGAAACCCGTTTGTAGAGCCACCAGGCGCCGAGCGGGACCGCGACGATCACTGCGGCGCCGAGCAGCCACTGTACGAGCCCGACCACGACGCCCACCGCGATGCCCGCCAGCACGAGTACCCCGACGATTTGCGCCACTCGCAGCAGGATCTTCGACATAGTCGGTGTCCCTTCGCGTGCCCGGATTCCCCGCCGCCTCTGGCCGACGGTACCGGGACACATCTGGATGGGGTGGCGGCCGTTCAGCGCTGCTCGATCGCCCATCCGGTCGGTGTTAGGCCGCACAACCGGCTGACACTTTTCCCCGCATCGCCCACCGCTGAACGGCCTGGTCAGAGCGTGCGGGAATAGCGTCCGGGCCGGCGCAAGTTCGGCCTGACATGGCGATCACTCTCTCGGTCGGCGTGCGCGCCCTGGTCGACGGCCCGAACTTCGCGGCAGTGGCGACGCTCGACCCGGACGGAGGTCCGCAGACGTCGGTCGTCTGGGTTGGCCTCGATGACGACACCCTCGTGTTCAGCGCAACCGAGGACCGGCGGAAGGTTCGCAACCTTCGGCGGGACCCTCGCGTGAGCGTGTCGATCACTGAT
The DNA here is from genome assembly GCA_035695525.1 of Pseudonocardia sp. Taxonomy (GTDB): domain Bacteria; phylum Actinomycetota; class Actinomycetes; order Mycobacteriales; family Pseudonocardiaceae; genus Pseudonocardia. The sequence continues at coordinate 6,272 of DASRSC010000291.1, forward strand.
GCGGCGAACCCGTACCGGCACACCCAGCTGCGCGGCACGGTGACGATCATCGCGGACCCGGACAAGACGCTGCCGAAGACGCTGAGCCACAAGTACCGCGGCGAGGACCCGCCCCCGGAGGGGCCGGAGGTCGAGCGGGTGATCGTTCGGCTGCACGTCGAGAAGGTCGCCGGCAACGTCCAATGATCGACTTTCAGGCAATCTGATGGAGATGACACGAGCGTCAGCAGCCTGAGGGTCAACGGCAGCACCGGGTGCAGACAGATCATCTGTTGGGGTGGCATTTGATCAGCTGTGATCCATGGTCCGGCTTGCAGGTCAGCTCGTCCGCCTGGTCCTCTCTGTCGGTAAGAAGGCTATCGCTCAGCCTTTGCTTCACGGGTCGTCGATCACCACGAGCCAGGAACCGTAGATCCCCGAGATTGATGCGAGCCGGTCAAGCCATGTCCCAGAGCAGGCGGTAGTAGGCGATCCGCTCCGGGTCCGGGCCGATTCCGTACGCGTCGTAGACGATGCCGTCGTATCCACGGCCGTAGTTCCACTCCGCGCTCCAGGCGGCGACGGCGAGGTCGGCCCACCGGTCGGCCAGCCCGAGCGAACCGAGGTCGACGTGGGCAGCGAACGTGCCGTCGTCGTGAAGCAGTGTGTTGGGGACGCACGCGTCCCCGTGGCACACGACGAGGCGGTCGATCGCGGGTGGCCGGCCGATGCGGGACCGGGCCTCCGCGAGGTTGAGGTGCCGATGGTCGGGGAACCAGTCGGCCGGTCCCTCGCCGTCGGCGATGCGCTCGTCGGCGCGTGCGAGCCGGGTGTCGGTGCTCCAGTCGAACGGGCACTGGTTCACAGGTAGGGCGTCGTGGAGCAGGCGGAGCCCTCGGCCGATCGCTGCCGCAGCCGTCGCCGGGTCCGCGATCCACCGAGGGGTTACCGCCGAGGCACCAGGGATCGCTTCCGTGACCAGCCATGTGCCGTCGGCGTCCGTACCGTGCTCGATGACGCGCGGGACGGTCACCCACCGCTGCGCCCAGGCAAGGCGCTCCGCCTCGCCGGGGAGCTCGAGTTCCGGGGTGCCGGCGGCGACCCACTTGGCGTACCTGGTTGCGGCGCGCCCGTCCTCGAGGCGGAACGTGAGACCGCCGAGCTCGTTGCGCCACACCGGAGTGACGGAGTCGCTGCCGGCGAGCGCCTTGACCGCGTCGGGAACCGCCACGGGACCGGTCGGGATCCCCGAGATGACGGGGCGGCTCAGGCTCATGATCCTCCCCCCTGCACTGCAGCCCCCGACGGCGGCCGGGATCAGCCCAGGCGCACCGTCGTGCGTTCCGAGGTCGCCTTCCGGTCCAGCGCGGCCGGGTCGGGGTGGCGGACGTGCACCAGTGACGCCCCGGCGGCCAGCACCGCGAGCAGGCCGTCGCTCAGGCCCTCTGGGCTCGACCACTCCAGCGTGGAGAGCACGCGGTCGGACGCCGTGAGCCCGAGTGCGGCGGCCCGGCCGCGGGCGTCGGCGAGCACGTCGGCCACGGTGGCCCCGGCCAGGGCCGCGGTGTCGTCGGGGACGGGGGCCGACGGTACGAAGTCGTCGCCGTGCAGCCGCACCTCGGTTGCGAAGTCGATCACGCCCGACGGCAGCCCGGGGAGCCCCTTTCCAAACGCGTCGAGCGACAGCGCCACCACCCCGCCCGCCGGGGCTGCGGCGAGTGCGAGGTCGATGCGGTCGGCGTCGCACAGCACCCAGTCCGCATCGGCGGGCTCGGCCGCGACCTCGGCCCCGCACCACCACGCGCCCAACAGCACCGCTGCCGTCTGCCAGTGCGCGGGCAGCAACATGGCCACCGCGGTACCGGGTTCCACATCGCACTCGTCGCGGAGCAGGTTCGCGGTCTTCGCCGCCCAGTTGGCGGCGGTGATACTGGACAGCTCGATGCGCTCACCCGTCGCGTCGTCGTAGTAGGTGATCAGCGGTCGGGCGGCGGCCGCGCCGGAGCGGAGCGGGTCCAGCAGGGCTGCGGTGAGCGTCACGGGCTCACCGTAGGTCAGTCGATGCAGGGAACGCCCGCCGCCGTGATCGGCGCCGACGGCGCGGGGGTGGCGGTCGGGCGGGCCGGGGCGTCGTCGACGGGAGCGGGCAGGACCGCCGGATTGAAGTCGCCGCCGAGTACCACGAGCAGGTGACCGGGGGTCACCTCGTCGTTGCTCTCGACCGGGAGGTCCCCCAGTTGGGCAGCCACCGCACGCGCGGCCTTGGCGTCGGAGCCGGTGTAGTGGACCGTCGAGGTCGATGTGGGGTCGGTGTTGTCCACCGTGCCCGAGGAGAAGTCGAGGTCACGCATGCGGCGGGCCACGGTGGCGGCCATCCCGGGCAGGGCGGAGCCGTTGCGTACGTCGACGACATAGCGCGACGCGATCACGTCGACCTGCGGCGGAGGCGCGGGCGGCGCCTCGCGGGCGGCCTCTGCACTCCGTTGTTGCTCCTCGATCCGCTGGTCGACGAACGTGCGCACGTCACCCGGATCGACCAGCACGACGTCGCCGCGTGTGTTGGTCTCCAGGCCGCGGGTGGGGATCGTGACGAACTCCAGGTTGCCCGCCGCGATGTCGGACGCCTGCTGCGCGAACGCGAGGACGTCCCAGCCGGAGTCGATGACCAGCGACTTCTGGGCGACGTCGATCAACGCGCGGAGTTTGCCCGGATCGGCCAAAGTGCCGCCGGAGAGGACCTTGTCCGCGACCGTGGCGAGGAACGCCTGCTGTCGGCGGATCCGCGAGAGGTCGCCTTCGGGCAGTCCGTGCCGCTGCCGGACGAACGCGAGCGCGCCGGCGCCGGAGATCGTCTGCGGCCCGGCGGGGAACCGGGCGCCCGACAGCGGCTCGTCGACCGGGGCCCGCAGGCAGACGTCGACGCCCCCGATCGCCGTCGTGAGGTTGTAGAAGCCGAGCAGGTTGATCTCGGCGTAGTGGTCGATGTGCTGGCCCGTGAGGTTCTCGACGGTGCGGATCAGCGTGCTGCGGCCCGCCTGCGCCGACTCGGCCTCCACCCGCTGCCGGTCGCGCACCCCGTCGGCCACGAGTTGCTCGGCCGCCAGTGCCTTCGTCGCGGGATAGGCGGCATTGATCTTGTCCTGGCGGTAACCGGGGATGTCGACGTAGCTGTCGCGGGGAAGGGAGAAGGCGACCGCGGCGCCCCCGCCGTCGGGGACGTGGAGCAGGATGATCGTGTCCGAGTTGAGCACACCGGAGTCGGGGCCGCTGTTCAGGAGGCGCTGCAACTCGGGCGGTAGCGGGTTGCCCTGCGCGTCCGTGCGGCTGTCCACGCCGACCAGCAGGATGTTGTCCGCGCTGTCGTCGTTCCCGCCCGCAATGACGTCGGTGGTGGTGATCCCGGCGGTGATGTCGCGGTAGAGACCCCAAGCGGCAGCGGTGAGCACCAGGACGAGCGCCGACGCCACCACGAGGGCGATCCGGAGCCGCTGCCGGAGGGGGAGCCGGGCTTTCGCCGCAGGCGCGGGCGACGCAGGCCGGGCGCGTCCGGGCCGGACCTTCGTCGTACCCGGTGGCGCTGCAGCTCGGCTCGTGGTGCGTGAGCCGGACGTCCGGGACCCACCTCGCGGCCTCCCGGCCGACGTCCCGGTCGTCGACAACGGATCGGGCGTCGTCCGGCGGGCGGACGGGTACCGGGCCGATCTTTCCGAGGAAACCTCCGGCTCCCGCCGGCCTGATCCGCCGGAGCGGTACGGGCTGCTGCGCTCCCGATTGGACGGTGACCGGGCCGAGCCGTCGGTCCAGCCCCGTCCGTTCACGTGTGCACCTCCGCTGACCGTCGTTGCGCGGTCTCCTAGGGTGCAGCACCGGCGCGCCCGGCCGGGCGCGCCGGTGCGCGTGTCGCGGGTGATCGTCAACGGTGATGATCGTGCGTTCGTCACACATGGTGCTTCCGGGCTCGCCTGCCCGGGACCAGAGGGGAGCCATCGTTGCCCGAGCAGCTGTCGCTGTTGCTGCCGGTCTGGGCCGGTGATCGGCCCGATTTCCTCACGGAGGCGTTCCGCTCCTCGGTGGACGGCCAGACCCGGAGGCCGGACCAGGTCGTGATCGTGCGTGACGGTCCGGTGGGCGCGTCGCTCGACGCGCGGATCGCGGAGCTCGCCGCGACGAGCCCGGTACCGGTGGACGTGGTTGCGCTGGAACGCAACGTCGGCCTCGGCCCCGCGCTCGACGCCGGGCTCGCGGCCTGCCGTCACAATGTCGTCGCGCGGATGGATGCCGACGACATCTCCCTTCCGCACCGGTTCGCCGTACAGATGCCGATCATCGAGTCGGGCGTGGACATCGTGGGATCCGGCTTGCTGGAGTTCGGCGCGCATCCCGACGACGTCGTCGGTACCCGGACGCCGCCGACCGACCCGCGCGACATCCGCGTCCGGGCGCGGTTCGCCGACCCGTTCAACCACCCGACGGTCGTGTACCGGCGCGATCTGGTGCGATCCGTCGGTGGCTACACCGACTTCGCCCTCATGGAGGACTACCTGCTCTGGGCCAAGATGATCGTCGCAGGAGCGCGGGTGGCGAACGTCGCGGAGCCACTCGTGAAGTACCGCGTCGGGGCAGGCGCCTACGCGCGGCGTGGCGGGCTGCGCCAGCTTCGCGCGGAGGTCTCCATCCAGCGCCGCTTCCGGGCGTTGGGGTTCACGACACGGGCCCAGTTCGTGCGCAACCTCGCGGTACGAGGGGGCTACCGGCTGGTCCCCGAGCGGCTGCGGCGGGTGGCCTATCGCGCGGTCATTGCCACCTACCGACGGTGACCGGGCGCGGGCGGGATGGGAGCATCACTCACCCGATCGAGGGAGTCCGATGACCCAGCCGTCCTCCTTGCCGCCCGAGCCCCTGTGCACGCAGGGCGTCGCCCTGCTCGACTCCGGCCACGCCCTCGACGCGGTTGAGGTGCTGCGTCAGGCGGTGGCCGCGGGTGAGCCGTCGGCCCCCGACCTGCTGGTGCGCGCCTACCTCGACAGCGGGAGCTGGCACGCCGCCGTCGAGTGGCTGACGCCGCTCGTGCAGCAGGGCCATGTTCGCTTCGCCGGCAGACTCGGGGTGGCGCTCGCCGAGCTCGGCGACCGGGAGCGGGCCGAGGACACGCTGCGGCTGGCCGTCGAGTCGGGTGAGCTCGCGGCGGCCAACGACCTCGCGATCCTGCTCCGCGACGAGGGCAGGCTCCGCGAGGCGGTGCAGCTGCTCATCCAGGTCGCGGAGGCCGGTGACGGCCAGGCCGCCGCGAACGCGGTCGAGCTGCACCTCGAGGCCGGAGACCTGCAGTCCGCCATCGCCGCGGCCGAGCGGTACGCCGACGAGAACCGCCCCGACACCGTCGTCGCCCTCGCCGACGTCCGGGCGCTCCAGGGCCGCACCGATGAGGCCGAGGGGTTCTACCGGCGGGCAGGCGAGCTGGGAGCCTTGCGCGCCCACACCGCATACGGCCAGTTCCTGGCGGTCGCCCGGGGCGACATCGAGGGTGCCGAGCGCGAGTTCCGGGAGGCGGAGCGCCACGCCGAGCCCGGCTGGGCGTACACGCTCGGCCGCTTCCTGCTCGACGAGGGCAGGCCCGAGGAGGCGCGGCCCTACCTGCAGGTCGCGGTCGACTCCGGGGACACGGCGGCGCTGGAGGCGCTGATCGAGCTGGACGGCGAGGACCCGGCTGACGACTGAACGCGGAACATGCGGGAGCTTCGCCGCGCCGCACCGCGGGTGGCCGCCGTGCCCCCGCGCTCCCGCGCCGTTAGGGTGGCGCGCCGTGGACCGTGACCCGATCCGCCGCGACCCCGTGCAGGAGTACGGCGACGGGCTCGCCGTGGTCACGGTGACGCGCTCGGTCCGGCCCGACGTCGACCGCATAGTCGGCTCGGTGCGCGTGGCGACGACCCGCCCGGTCCGCATCGTGCTGGCCGCCGTCGGGCAGGCGAGCGCGGTGTGCGGCGACACCACCGGTGCGGACGGGATGGAGGTACTGCGCATCGGCGAGGACATCGGGCGTGCCGCCGCCGTCAATCGCGCCGTGGCCGGTCTGGACGCGGGGGTGGGCTGGGTCGCGATCGCCGACCCCGGGGTGCGGTGGGGGGCCGGGGTGCTGGACGGACTCCTCGCGACTGCGGCCGGGCGCCCGCGCGCCGGCCTGCTCGGCCCCCGGCTGCGCGCCGCGGCAGGCGCCGTCGTGGCGTCCGCCGGGGCGCTGCCCTCGATCACCCAGGCGCTGCATGGCCGGATCCCCACCGCAGCCTGCGCCGGCCCGACGGGCTGGCTGTCGACGTCGTGTGTGCTGGTGCGGCGCAGCGCCTGGGACTCGGTGGACGGGTTCGACCCCCGGTACCTCGGCGCCCCCGGTCCGGTTGACGTGGCCGACGTCGACCTCGGCGACAGGCTGGACCGGGCCGGCTGGTTGCTCGTCCACGTGCCGGGCCTCGAGATTGACACGGAGATCGACACCGTCGTCGATACCGAGGCCGGTGTCGACGCGCATGACGGGCACGGCATCCTGACGTGGCGCGCGGACGATCTGCGCCGCTATCTGCACGACCGCGGACGCGCACCTGTCCGGGCGCTGCTGGCGCTCGGGGGTCGTGCAGGCCGAGCGTGACCGAGTGGAAAACCGCGTGCAGGAACAGCGAGTACCGAACACCGTAAGCCGCTGACCGAGCTGTAACCCGAGCTGGAGGAGGACGCGTGTTGCAGGACGTCGAGGCCGTGGTGCTGGTCGGGGGCAAGGGGACGCGACTGCGTCCGCTCACGCTGTCGGCCCCGAAGCCCATGCTGCCCACGGCGGGCGTGCCGTTCCTGGCGCACCTGCTGTCCCGGGTCCGTGCTGCGGGTGTCGGGCGCGTCGTGCTCGGCACGTCGTACCTCGCCGAGACGTTCTCGGCGCACTTCGGCGACGGTGCCGCCCTCGGGCTCGAGATCGAGTACGTGGTGGAGGACCACCCCATGGGCACCGGGGGTGGTATCCGCAACGTCGCCAAGTACCTCACCACCGACGACGTCCTCGTGTTCAACGGCGACGTGCTGTGCGGCACCGACCTGGGTGCCGTCGTCGACACGCACCGAAGCACCGACGCCGACGTGACGCTGCACCTGGTGCGCGTGCAGGACCCCCGTGCCTACGGCTGCGTCCCCACCGACGAGTCGGGTTCGGTGCTCGAGTTCCTGGAGAAGACCGAGGACCCGCCCACCGACCAGATCAACGCGGGCTGCTACGTCTTCCGCCGGGCGGTGATCGACGCGATCCCCGAGGGACGTCCGGTATCGGTGGAGCGGGAGACGTTCCCCGGCCTGCTCTCGGCGGGGGCGCGGGTCTCGGGGCATGTCGACAACGCCTACTGGCGCGACATGGGCACCCCGGCCGACCTGATCCACGGTTCGGCCGACCTGGTGCGCGGGGTCGCCCCCTCCGCTGCGCTGCCCGGACCCACGGGCGAGTCGCTGGTGCTCGAGGGCGCCGAGATTGCCGACGGCGCGCTGGTGTTCGGCGGCACAACGGTGGGTCGGGGCGTCCGGATCGGGGCGGGTGCCCGGGTGGAGGGCGCCATGCTGTTCGACGGTGCCGTGGTCGGTGAGGGCGCGGTGGTGGAGCACTCCGTGATCGGCGCGGGCGCCCGGGTCGAGGAGGGTGCGCTGGTCAACGACACGGTGGTGGGGGACCGCGCGGTCGTCGGGGCGCACTGCGAGCTGCGGCGCGGCCTCCGGATCTGGCCGGACGTGGTCCTGCCCCCGCACGGACTGCGCTTCTCCCCGGATGTCTGAGCCCGCCGGGCTCGCGCACGGACACGAGGGCGGAAGCTCCCGTGTTCACGCCCGGGAGTGGCGGCCGGGGTACCTGCTCGACCTCGCCGGCGTGCTCGCCCCGCTGCGCCGGGGCCGGGGCGATCCGACGTGGCGCTCCGCGGGCACGGGATCGGCGATCTGGCGGGTCTCGACCACCCCGGACGGTGCAGCGACGATGCGGCTGCACCGCCGCGCCGACGGCACCGTCGTAGCCGAGGCGTGGGGGCCCGGCGCGCAGTGGGCGCTCGACGGGCTGCCGGCGTTGCTCGGCGAGTCTGACCGCCCCGAGGAGTTCGTCGCGCACCACCCGCTGGTCGCCGACGCGGCTCGGCGCATGCCGGGCCTGCGCTTCGGCGCATCCGGTCGCGTCTGGGACGTACTGGTGCCCTCGGTGCTGGAGCAGAAGGTGACCGGCGTGGAGGCGCGCCGGTCGTGGCGGGAGCTCTGCTGGCGGTTCGGGGACCCCGCCCCCGGACCCGCGCCAGACGGCATGCGCGTGCCCCCGACGCCCGTACAGATCCGGGCCGTGCCTGACTGGGAATGGCACCGCGCGGGCGTCGACTCCGCCCGGCGGCGCGCGATCCTCGCCTGCGCCGCGGTGGCGCACCGTCTCGAGACGGCGTGCGAGCTGGGTGGGGAGCGAGGGCGCGAGCTGCTGCGCAAGGTCCCCGGGATCGGTGTGTGGACCGCGGCCGAGGTGGCGCAGCGGGCGTGGGGCGACCCCGACGCGGTGAGCGTCGGCGACTTCCACATTCCCACGCTGGTGGGCTGGGCCCTGGTCGGCCGCCCGCTGGACGACACCGCGATGCTCGCGGTGCTGGCCCCGTACTCGCCACAGCGCCAGCGCGCGGTGCGGTACGTGGAGGTATCCGGGTTCCGTCGTCCCCGATTCGGGCCGCGGTACTCCCCGAAGGACTACCGCGCGATGTGAGGGCCGGACGCGGATGTAACTCTCAGCTCCCTGCGGTGGCCCGGGGGGAGCGCGGACCACGAGCTCCGTGGCCAGCTCGACGTGGTGGGAGTT
>DASRSC010000292.1:0-32646 GCA_035695525.1 Pseudonocardia sp.
ATAGATGGGATACCGCTCGGACAGGCGGTCCTCGCACGCTAGAAACGCCCGTGACCTGCGGTCAACGGTCCTCGTTCGGCATTGTCGAACCACCAATCGGACGAACATCACATGCTGCCCCACGGGGGGCGGGGGTCTCGCACTGAGTGAAGGCGTGTAGCGCTGCGTGTCTCACCCGTTCGGTGGGTCGTACAGTCGGCTCGTGCCGGGGTTCATCCAGTCCATCGAGCGAGCGGCAGCGGTGCTGCGGCTGCTCGGGACCACGGACCGGCCGCTCGGGCTGAAGGAGATCGCAGCGGCCCTCGACCTGCCGGCCCCCACCGCCCACGGGATCGTCCGGACGCTGCGCGAGGTGGGTTTCGTCGAGCAGGACATGGAGACGTCCCGCTACCGGCTCGGTCCGGGGCTGCGTGAGCTCCGCAGCGGTGGTTGGGACCACCACGACCTGCGCGCCCGTGCCATGAACTGGGCCGACTCGCTCGCCGGCAGCACGGGGCTGGCCGTGCATCTGGGTGTCGCCGTGACGCGCTCCGTCCGGCTCGTCCACCACGTGTTCCGGCCGGACGGGTCCCCACAGCGGATCCGAACGGGCGAGGAACAGCCCCTGCACGCCACCGCGCTCGGCAAGTGCCTGCTGGCGTTCGCGCCGGTGGCCACTCCGCACGCCCGGGAGCTGGACCTGCAGCGTTGGACCGGCCGGACGTGCACCACGGTCCCCGCGCTGGAGGCCCACCTCGCGGTCGCCCGCCGCCGCGGCTGGGCGAGCGACACCGGCGAGTACGAGGCGGGGGTGGGTGGTGCGGCCGCGCCGTTGCGGGCCAGCGGTGGGATCGTCGTCGCGGCCATCGGGGTGGTCGGTCCGGTCGAGGAGCTGTTCGGCCTGGGCGGGGAGTTGCGGCCGTGGCTGCTCGAGCAGATGGTGGGCGCTGCACGGGAGATCTCGGCGGCGCTGGTGGAGGGCCAATGACACGGCTGACGCGCAGCGCCACAGTTCGCCGCCGCCGGCACGGACCGGCACACCGATGACGGAGCGCGTCGTCGCCGCGATCGACCAGGGCACCACGTCGACCCGCTGTCTGTTGTTCAACCGGTCGGGGCGGATGCTCGCCGTGGCACAGCGGGAGCACCGCCAGCACTACCCGCGGCCCGGGCTCGTCGAGCACGACGCCGCGGAGATCTGGCGCAACGTCACGCGGGTCGTCCCGGCGGCGCTGCGCAGTGCGGGCCTCACCCCGGACAACATCGTCGGGCTCGGGATCGCGAACCAGCGCGAGACCACCGTCATCTGGAACCAGCACACCGGTGTCCCGCTGGCGCGCGCGATCACCTGGCAGGACACCCGCACCGACGGCATCGTCGCGCGCCTGGCCGAGGACGGGCACGCCCCGCTGATCAAGGAGATCTGCGGCCTGCCACCCGCCACCTACTTCGCCGGCCCACGGCTGCGCTGGCTGCTCGACCACGTGCCGGGCGCCCGTGAGGGTGCGGAGGCGGGCGAGGTCCTGTTCGGCACGATGGAGAGCTGGCTGATCTGGTGGCTCACCGGTGGCCCGGACGGCGGCAGGCACGTCAGCGACGTCACCAATGCCAGCCGCACGATGCTCATGGACGTCCGGACGTTGGAATGGTCGGACGAACTCCTGGACGTGCTCGCGGTGCCCCGCCGGATGCTGCCTGAGATCCGTCCGAACGCCGAGGTGTACGGCACCTGCACCGCCGTGCTTCCCGGCGTCCCGGTCGCGGGCGCGCTCGGCGACCAGCAGGCGGCCCTCGTCGGGCAGGCGTGCTTCTCGCCCGGCGAGATCAAGTGCACCTACGGCACGGGCGCGTTCCTGCTCATGAACACGGGGCCGCGGTTGGCCGAGTCCACCCACGGCCTGATCCCGACCGTCGGGTACCTGCTCGGCGACAAGCCCGTCTACGCGCTGGAGGGCGCCATCGCCATGACGGGGTCGCTCGTGCAGTGGTTCCGCGACTCGCTGGGGATGATCGGCACGGCCGCGCAGATCGAGACGCTCGCCAGTTCCGTCCCCGACAACGGCGGCTGCTACATCGTCCCGGCGTTCTCCGGGCTGTACTCACCGCGATGGCACCCCGACGCGCGCGGCGTGATGGTCGGGCTGACGTCGTTCATCAACCGCGGCCACCTCGCCCGCGCCGTGCTCGAGGCCACCGGGTGGCAGACCCGCGAGGTGATCGACGCGATGAATGCCGACTCCGGGGTGCCGGTCACCCGGCTCAAGGTCGACGGTGGCATGACGGCGAACCACCTGCTCATGCAGTTCGTGGCCGACGTCCTCGACGTGCCGGTGGAGCGGCCGCTGGTGTCCGAGGCCGTCTCGCTGGGGGCGGCGTACGCGGCGGGGCTTGCCGTCGGGCACTGGTCCGACCTGGAGGTGCTGCGCTCGAACTGGCACCGCGCGGCCGCCTGGGAGCCCGCGATGGACGCGGTGCTGCGCCGCCGCGAGCACGAGAACTGGGGCCGAGCCGTGAGCCGCAGTTACGACTGGGTGCAGACGCCGGCGGGCGACTGAGCAGCCAGGCCGTCAGGCCGTCCGGGTGCGGCGACGGCTCACCACCGTGTGCAGGAGGAAGGCGATCCCGGCGCCGATGAACCAGCTGTATGCCGCGGCTTCGGACGATCCGAAGAGGACCACGACCATCGCGAGTACCGCGCCGACCGCCGTCGCCCCGATCGCAGTGGGGTTGTAGCCGCGGTGGAAGTGGTAGCTGCCGTCGGACCGGAGCGTGTAGAGGTCGTCGACGACGATTCGGCGCTTCTTGATGAGGTAGTAGTCGGCGATCAGCACGCCGTAGAGCGGGCCGATGAACGCGCCGAGCGTATCGAGCGTGTAGTGGATGACCTCAGGACTGGAGTAGAGGTTCCACGGCGTGATCAGCACGGACCCGACGGCGGCAATCATTCCGCCGGCCCGCCAGCTGATCTTCTGCGGATTGACGTTGGAGAAGTCGAAAGCGGGCGAGACGAAGTTGGCGACGATGTTGATGCCGATCGTCGCGATCATGAAGGTGAGGGCGCCGAGCACCACCGCGTAGGCGTTGTCGAGCCGGGCGACGGTCTCGACGGGGTCGGTGATGAGCTCGCCGAACACCGGCTGCGTCGCGGCGGCGGTGACCACGACCAGCAGCGCGAACACCAGGAAGTTCAGCGGCAGGCCGAGCAGGTTGCCCCGGCGCACGGCCGCGAAGCTGCGGCCGTAGCGGGCGAAGTCACCGTAGTTCAGCATCGGCCCGGAGAAGTAGGACACGACGAGCGCGATCGCCGTGAGCATCACCGGCACCGCAGCCCACCCGGTGATGCTCACCTCCGCGAGGTTGAGGTCGATGTTGCTCCAGCCCGCCGCCATCACGAGGTAGCCGGCCAGCAGGAACATCACGACGTACACGGCAGGCCCGCAGAAGTCGATGAACTTCCGGATCGCCTCCATGCCGTTCCAGAACACGGCGGCCTGCAGCACCCACATCGCCACGAACGCGATCCAGCCCAGCAGCGACAGCCCGGCGAACCCGTACTGCTGGGCGTCCGCGTAGGGCACCAGACGCGGCCACAGCGTCAGCGCGACGATCACCAGCGAATGCGAGGCGAGGTAGGTCTGGATGCCGTACCAGGCCACCGCGATCAGTCCCCGGATGATCGCCGGCACGTTTGCGCCGAGCACTCCGAACGACGCCCGGCAGATCACGGGATACGGCGTGCCGGTCGCCTGGCTGGGTCGCGCGACGAGGTTGCACAGGAGGTAGACGATCAAGATGCCGATGAGCAGCGCAACGAGCACCTGCCACGCCGCGAGGCCGAGGGCGAACAGGCTGCCCGCCGTCACGTACCCGCCGACGCTGTGCACGTCGGACATCCAGAAGGCGAAGAAGTTGTACGAGGTCCACCGCTGCTCCCGCAGGGGCGCGAGATCCTCGTTGGTGAGCCGTGGGTCGTATTCGGGGGTGTCGTGGGCGGCAGCCTCGCGCGCTGCTCCGGCATGTTCGAGCGAATTTGTCATGCTGACCCCCCGGACTCGGCGATCGTGCACCGGAACCGTAGATCGCTACCCGGGCGCGGAGCGGGCCGTTACGAGATCTTCCCGCTGGTGAAACATCTGCCGCGTGTCGTCAGGTGATCGTGAAACCTCCGAGCAACCCGACATAGGACTTCGGTCGTGGTGCCGCGAACTCGCCGCGCTTGCCCGTGCGCAGCCCGAGCGCCACCAGCGACTCGGCGGTACGCGTGGCGGCCGCGACACCGTCCACCACCGGCACGCCGATTCGGGCGCTGATGTCCGCGCAGAGGTCCGCCATCCCGGCGCAGCCCAGCACGATCACGTCCGAGCCGTCCTGCGCCACCGCCCGGCGGCACTCCTCGGTGATCACCTCGCGCGCATCGGAACCCGGGGCGTCCAGCTCCAGCACGGGGATCTCGCAGGCCCGCACGTTGCGGCAGAAGCGGCTGACGCCGTACCGCTCGGCGAGGTCCCAGGCCCGCCCGCACGTCCGGCCGAGCGTCGTGACCACGCTGAAGCCGCGCCCGAGGTACGCCGCCGTGCGCATGGCCGCCTCGGCGATCCCGACGACAGGACCGGCGGCGAGCTCGCGGGCGGCGTCGAGGCCGGGGTCACCGAAACACGCCACGACGTACCCGTCGACGCCGTCGGCCTCGCCGCGGGCGATCTGCTCGAGCAGCCCCGGCACGGCGAGTGCCTCGTCGTAGTGGCTCTCGATGGACACCGGCCCCATGTCCGGGGACACGGCGAGCACCATGGTGCCCGGCGACGCGGCAGCCTGCGCGCACGCGCCGATCTTGTCCGTAATCGTCGCGGTCGTGTTGGGGTTGACGACCATGATGCGCATGGCGCTCACGGACGCGGCCCGTTCACGAACGCTGCGCCGGCGGCACCGTGGACCACACCACGTCGCCGCGCAGTGCCTCGGCCAGCTTCTGGACATCGGTCACCACCAGCCGGGCGCTGTCGAGCTCGCCGGGCTCCGCGTACCCCCACGCCACCCCGATCGTCGGGATGCCGTGCTCGGCCGCTCCGTCGACGTCGTGGTGGCGGTCGCCGACCATCACGACCGGCTCCCGGGCCGGGTCGACGCCGAGCCGCTCGATCACCGACCCGACGACGGCGGCCTTTCCCACCCGGCCGGCCACGTGATCGGCGCCTCCGACGAGCTCGATGTATCCGGCCAGCCCGACTCCGGCGACGATCTTGCGCGCGAGCTGCTCCGGCTTCGATGTCGCGATCGCCAGCCGCAGGTCCGCCTCCCGCAGCCGCTCCAGCAGCGCGGGCACGCCGGGGTAGACCGGGGTGACTGTGGCGGCCACCGCGTCATACGAGGCGCGGTACGCGGTGATCACGGCGGAGGTCTGCTCGTCGGTGAGACCGAGCTGCGGCAGTGCGGTCTCGAACGGTGGTCCGACGAGTCGGCGCAACCGTTCCGCGTCCGGCACCGGGAAGCCGACCTCCGTCAGAGCCGCCGCGAGGTGCTCGGTGATCGTGATGGCGGAGTCGACGAGCGTGCCGTCGAGGTCGAGCAGGACAGTGCGCACCGGTCCGAGCCTACGACCCGGCGCCGGGACCGCCGGGAGCCACCGCTCGGACACCCGATGTCGTCGCCGCGTCGGCGGGGTCGTGCACCGGTGACGCTCAGCGACCCCGGGGTGGCAGTTGAGCGCCACGTGCGGTAGCCCTTCTCCCGTGACTGGACCGGACTGGGGCAAGCTGATCATCGCCGTGGGACTGCGGGTGGAGGACGCCGCCGAGTCGGTGATCGCGGCGTTGGCCCGCCTGCGTGGCAGGCGACACCCGGTGATCGTCCCGTTCATCGGTCACGGCACCACCCGGCGGGCCCGCGTTGGAGCTCGGCTCGTGCTCGGACGCGATGCCGCCGCTCCGTCCGTCCTGGCATCGGCTGCGGGTGGGGATGCACCCTCGCAGCGGTCGCGCAGGGCCGTGCTGCGGGCGAGCATCGCACGGTTCCTCACCATCGAGGTGCCGCACGCCGAGGTGACGATCCACCTCCCCGGCGGCGACGTCGTCGTCCACACCGACCGCGACGGCTACGTCGACCACGAGGTCGAACTGCCCGACGTTGCTCCCGGCTGGCTGGAGGTCGGGCTGACCGGACCCGCGGGATCCTCCGCGACCGCGCGCGTGCTGGTGGCCGATCCCGAGGCGGGCATCGGGCTGGTGAGCGACGTGGACGACACGATCGTGCACACCGGCCTCACTCGCGGTCTGGAGTTCCTGCGCGTCACGCTGCTCACCGATGTCCAGGACCGCACGCCGCTGCCTGGCGCGGCCGCCCTGTACCGGGCGCTCGTCAGGCCGGCGGACGGCCCGGAGCGGCCCGTCTTCTACGTCTCCACGAGCCCGTGGAACCTGCACGAGATGCTCCTGCAGTTCGTTGCGCTGCGCGGGTTCCCGATCGGCCCGCTGCTGCTCACGGACTGGGGGCCCTCACACACCGGCCTGTTCCGCATCGGAGCACAGGCCCACAAGCTCGGGCTGGTGCGGCGCCTGCTCGACGAGCACCCGCACCTCCGGCTCGTCCTCATCGGCGACAGCGGGCAGGAGGATCCGGAGATCTACGCGTCGCTCGCACGCGAGGTCCCCGACCGGGTGGCCGCCGTGTACATCCGCCGCACCACCGGGATCGACCCGGTCCGCGCCGGTCAGGTCGACGCCCTCGCCGCTGAGATCACCGCGGCCGGAGTGCCGATGCTGGCGGTGGACGACAGTGCGCAGATCGCCGTACACGCCGCGGGCATCGGGCTGCTCGACGCGGGCGCGGTGGACGCCGTCCGCGCGGAGCTCAACACGTCCTGAACCACGACCGGCCCAGCGAGCCGAGCTGTTCAGCGCGCCCTGGGTACGCCTGGTACATACGGCCGGCCGGCGACCCGCCGAGACGGCGCAGTCGATCAACCGGCGGTGTGGCCGGAGCTGCGGGGGCGGTGATCCACTGCGCCGGGCGCCGTGAGTTCGATCAGATCGAACAGCCGCATCCAGCCAGGGGCCGTGGCGGCGCAGGTCAGCGGGCGGCCGGTCTCGACCCGACGCTCGCGGAGCCGCACCGAGCACGCTGGGTCGCTCAGCTCCACGTGCCAGACGCGACTGCCGTCCGCCTGCTGCTCGCTCTTCACATCGACGAGCCGCAACGCATCGACGCCCGACGCCCCGGTGGCCGCACGGCAGTGGTGCTGCGCGGCCTGGACGGCGGGTGGCAGTGACGAGCGGCCACGCAGCCACCGCGGCTCGACTCGCCCCTCGGCGTAGGCCCGCACGACCGCGGGCCCCTCGGCGGCCGGCAACCCGCCGAACACGTAGCCATGGGGGAGCAGTACCAGCGCGGGGGCGAAACGGCAGCCGCCGATGTGGCTGGACTCCCAGACGCTGCCGGGTTCCGCTGCGGTCAGCGCCGCGGCGAGTGGGCGTCCGCGCACGGCACAGCAGGTGTCGTGGCGGCCGTGTGCGCAGACCAGGCTGAGCTGCCCGGCGTACCGCTCACCTGGAGCATGAACGGCCGGCACCAGCTCCGACTCGTCCACGAAGGTGCCCGTGCGGATCGACTCGTGCCCCGGCCGCGAGTCCACCCGGAACCAGCGCCGTCGCCCACCGATCGGTGTCCCGGCGCCGTCGATCACGTCGCGCATGCCGGGGAGCAACCCTGGTCCGGGTCTCGCCGGGGTCTCGTTCCTCGGGGCCCGCCCCGGTTTGCGCACGAGCACGGCCCGTCCGCCCTCCGCCGCAGCCCATGCCGAGATCGCCGCGACCGCCGCAGGGTGGACGCCCGACTGCGCGAGCGCGACCCGGCCCCACGGCCCGGGGTGCTCGACCAGGAACCAGCGGTCCGCGGGCGGCGCCGTGCCCTCGCGGGGATCGTCCGCCGCGTCCGCGATGAACGAGCAGCGCGGCCACGCCCCGGTCGCCGTCACGAGTGAGTGGCCGGCACCAGCACGCCCTCCCGAAGTAGGCGGCGCACAAGCACGAGCTGGTCGGCCTCGTCCATGCCTGGGAGGCTACCTACGGCGTGGGTGTCCCCGCTCGCCAGTGCGCGCACCGCACCCTCGGTCGCCGCCGGGAGCGTGATCTGGCGATCGGGTAGGTCGAGCACGACGTGCTCGCCGCGCCGGACGAGCCGGTGGCGCAACCCCGTCCTGCGCCGGACGCCGTCGCCGGCGGCGAGGTCCTCGATGAACGCGGCCAAAGCCACCGGCCGCACGGGTTCGGGGCGACCGCCCGTCCAGACCCGGCCGCGGACGCGGTGGGCCACGTCCTCGGCCGTCACCCGCTCCAGGGCGCCGGCCAGGGCCGAGCGGACGGCGTCGAGGTGCGGGGCGAGCTGCCCGGGATCGGCGACGTCGATGCCCAGGGGGAGCGACGCCCGCAGCTCCTCGTCGTGCGCGACGAGCGCGGTCAAGGCCTCCACCAGCGCGAACCGCGTGACGACGTGCACGCCGACCGTCAGATGCGCCGACACCTCACCCAGGGCCGTGGCGGCGTGCAGCCACCCTCGCGGCAGGTACATCACGTCGCCGGGCGCCAGCACCGTTTCGATCACGGGAGCGTCGTCGCGCGCGCGGGCAGCCACCGCGTTCGCGTGTGCATTCCAGGGCTGGTCGCGCAACGGGTCGGGGTGCACGGGGGCGTGCACCGTCCAGCGTTTGCTCCCCGCGAGCTGCAGGACGAACACGTCGTGGACGTCGTAGTGGGCCGAGAATCCGCGCGACGACGGCGGCGTGACGTACGCGTTGGCCTGCACCGGGTGCCCGAGCTCCTCGGCGAGCAGCGTCGCGAAGTCGATCACGGTGGGCCAGGTGCGGTGCAACGCCTGCAGCACCACGGTGGTGCCCTCGGCGAAGAGCGGGGCCACCTTGTCGTCGCGCACCTGGTCGCCGATCTCGGCGCCCACCCCGCCGGGCCCCGTGAACGAGCTGGAGTCGACCAGGGCCCCGTTGCGCGCCAGCCGCAGGAACGGCGTGCGCAGCCCGCGGCGCGAGAGCAGTTCGTCGACGCCGTCGAGGTCGAGCAGGTCGCGGAAGGCGTCGGGGTCGGCGCCGCGCACGAGCCGCGGCTCCCGTCCCCAATGCTGGGCGCCGAAGGTGGCGGCGTCCAGACCTGTCACGCGGGCGACTGCGGTTGGCGACGCGGGTGCCGAACGCCCCGTTACGGGCCGCCCGGCACCATGCGCTGGTTCGGCCACCTCAGCGGGCACCGCTGTCCGCTCCACCATCCGCTCCACCATCGCCGCCTGCGCCTCCGTCAGCGCCGCCGTCGGAGACGCCGGGCGTGCCGCCGCCCGCTCCGGCGTCAGCCGGCCCTTCGGCTCCGCCATCTGCCGCGCCGTCGTGGACACCAGCGGTACCGCCGCCTGCGCCGGCGTCGGCGGGCCCCTCCGCGCCGGAGTCGGCGCCTCCGTCAGCGCCGCCGTCGGAGACGCCGGGCGTGCCGCCGCCTGCTCCCGCGTCGGCCGGACCTGCAGCCCCGCTGTCCGCGCCGCCGTCCGCACCGCCGTCGGAGACGCCGGGGGTGCCCCCGCCCGCGCCGGCGTCGGCAGGTCCCTCGTTCCCGCCGCCGGCCGTCGTTGTCATGTCCTCGTCGTCGAGAGCCACTGCGTCCTCCTCTAGTGATCCGTCACCACAGCGATGACGAGCGGGGACTACCCCCTTGACCACCGATGTAGACCGCATGATCAACTTCGAACCGGTGATTCGCTCCGCCCCGCCCGAATGCGGTGGAACCGCGCTCGCGCCGCCCCCGTTGGGTAAATCGTCTTTAATGCCGATGGCGACGGTGTGGAGGTACAGGTGCTGGAGATCACTGGGCTCACCTGGGCGTTGACAATCGGTCTGGTCGTCGCGCTCCTGGCGCTCGACCTCGTACTGGCGGCGATGCGCCCCCACCGGGTCGGGTTCCGTGAGGCCACGGCGTGGTCACTGTTCTACATCGGCGTCGCCATCGCGTTCGGCGTCTGGTTCGCGATGGCCTACGGCAGTGCCGCCGGCACGCAGTACTTCGCCGGTTACGTCGTCGAGAAGAGCCTCTCGGTCGACAACCTGTTCGTCTTCGTGATCATCATGACGACGTTCGCGGTGCCCGAGGAGCACCAGCACAAGGTTCTGACGTACGGCATCGTTCTCGCGCTGATCCTCCGTGCGATCTTCATCGCCCTCGGCGCCACGCTGCTCTCGCTGTTCTCGTTCATGTTCCTGCTGTTCGGGCTGCTGTTGATCTACACGGCCGTGCAGCTGTTCCGGCACCGCAACGAGGACCCGGACGTCGAGGACAACGCCGTGGTCCGGACCGCCCGCCGGGTCCTGCCGATCACCCCCGAGTACGTGGGCGGGCGGATCGTCACGCGCGTCGACGGCCGCCTCATGGCGACCCCGCTCCTCATCGTGCTCCTCGCGATCGGCAGCATCGACCTGCTGTTCGCGCTCGACTCGATCCCAGCGGTGTTCGGCGTGACCCAGGAGGCCTATGTCGTCTTCGCGGCCAACGCATTCGCGCTGCTCGGCCTGCGGGCGCTGTTCTTCCTGGTGAAGGGCCTGCTCGACCGGCTGGTGTACCTTTCCACCGGCCTGTCGATCATCCTGGCGTTCATCGGCGTCAAGCTGATCCTGCATTGGGCGCACGAGGACCTGAACGCAAGCATCCCGGAGATCTCCACGCCCGTGAGCCTCGGTGTGATCGTGGTGGTGCTCGTCGTGGTCATCGTGGCGAGCCTGATCAAGACCAGGGGAGACCCGGCGGCGAAGGCCCACGCAGGCTCGTTGCGGGCCCGGAAGGCGGCAGCGGAGCAGGAGAGGGATGGAGCGTGATGCTGCGCGCGCCGACCGCGTTCAGCCGGACGGAAGTCCGGCGCCGCCCAGGGGGCGCAAATCCACCAGCTCCGGTGGCCCCGCCAGCAGCTCCAGCACCTCACCGATGCCGACCTCCCCGAGGTCGGCCGACAGCGCCCGGTCGGACGCCGCCTCGTCGGCCCACACCTCGGTGACCCAGACGGTGTCGGGCTCGTCGGCGGAGAGGTTGATCACGTAGAGCTCGCAGCCCGGCGCGTCGCGCAGCCCGGTGGCCACCCGGAGCAGCGTGTCGGCCAGTGCCGCCCCTTGGCCCGGCTGCGCGACCATCCGCACGTAGCGTCCGACCCGCTCCGGGTCCTGCTCGGCTGCCATCGGACGACCGTAGCGGCGCCGCCGGCATGGGCCCGGCCCGGGTGTGGCTTGAGACAAGTCTGCGGCGTCCCCGGCAGGGGGCCCGCAGTTTCTGGTGGTGCGCCCGCGAGGGAATCAAAGCCCAACCTCGCACAAGGGCCGTGCGCGCGGAAAAGGGATTCTCCCGCCGGGAGTGGCCCCGCCCAAGGCGGGCGGGGCCACTCGGTCGGTCAGTAGTTCTCCCAGTATCCCTTGTGGTAGTGGTGGAACCGGTCGTAGTACGGCTTGTGCCAGCGGCGCCGGGGGGGCCGCTGGAAGGCGATCTTGCTGAATGCGCTCATCTGCGTACATCCTTTCACTTCATCTCGAACGCCGTGTGGCGTTCTAACTCTAGAACGTACCTGAAGTCAGGTCGGTTCAGGACTCGAGCCGGTATTACCCAAACGGAGTAGTGATTTTGCGAGCCTTGGGGCGGTCATGTTACGCCGAACTTTCCGGCCCTGACTGTCCATGACGTATGAACTCGATTATTAAAGAGATGGTCGAGTGGCGCTTCGACGAACGCCAAATCAGGATATGCGCATCGCTGCCCACCAGGCGATCTTGTGCAGCGGTCGGTGACGGTCCTCGGCATCGCGGCCGGGGTCCTGTGGCCCTGGTAGCACCCGGGTCGTGATGAATCGCGCGGACCGGGTGGATCGCGCGGACGGGATGATCAGGTCGGGATGCCGAGCTCTGCACGTCCGCAGGAGCGCGGCACACCTGTCAGCGGGCAACGGCACGCCGTCGCCGAGGCGTGGGCCCGGTTCGCCCTCCGTCGCCAGAGGTCCGCATCACCGGCCAGAACCGCCCGACCGGGAGGTCCGATCGAGCGGTTACGGACGCCGGCGTCAGATGGCCGCGGACCGTCGGCTACCTCGGTGTAGGCGGGGGTGCGGGGCTGCCGGCGAGAGCGGGCAGGAACTCGGGCACGGTGGGGCGGAGATGCCGGGAGGCGACGGCGGCTGCGGTGGCGAGGGCTCGCCGGGCAGCGTGCTGCCCATGGGCAGCACAGCGTCACAGGTCCGGACGGCAGCGCGGTACGTCGATGAGAGCGGGTCGATGCGCGTGCCCGTCAGGGTCGGCCGAGATCCGGCGCACGGTTGCCGTCATCGGCACGAGGGGACGCAGCACGGCCACCAGCCACCCGAGCACAGCAGGGCCTCGCCCGCCCGTGCGGCGGTGCGGGTGAGCAACAGCGGTCTGGTGATCCTTCCCGATCAGGTCGACGGCCTCCTCGAGCCCTTTCGCCGCCTGGGACGGACCGGCGGGCCGGCGATCGCGGCCTTGGCCTTGGCCTCGGCCTGTCGATCGTGGCCGCGATCGCCGAGGCCCACAACAACTCTCGACCACCCCAGCACCTCAGGGGAGGTGCTGCTCCGGAGACCCGAGAGACGTGTCACAAGCCCGCGACACACCTCAGATGAAGGCGGATCCTCGTCGGGACGGTGGACACCGAGAGGAGACGAGGACGTGGACACAGCTCCGCAGCGCCCTGATGTCCCGCTCGTCCGCCGGTACCACGTCGACCTGTGCCGCACGAGCACCGCGGTCTGTCCGCGCTGACCGTCCGTCCCTGCACAGGTCCGCATCCCGCGCGGCGTTCCGCTCCTCATAGTCCGGCGAGCCGCCCGCACGCACGCCCTCCGAAGGAAAGACATGTCCGTCGAGACGCCAGCTCGTCCCGGCTCCTCCCGATCCCTCCTGTCCCCCGCCCCGACCTGTGCGCCCCCGCCGGCGCCCGGGCCCGCCCCGTCCGTGCGGTGGGCGCCGCTCGTTGCTTTCGTCGTGGTGGGGATCGCGCTCACAGCCGTGGTCGCCACCGGGTACGGCCTCCGGCAGGCGGTCCTGCTGCTGCTCGGGCTCGGCCTCGGCTTCGCACTCCTCCACTCCCGCTTCGGGTTCACGTCGGCCTGGCGCCAGCTCGTCGCGGTCGGCAACGGAGCCGGCCTCCGCGCGCACGCGCTGTTGCTGGGCACCACCGCGACCCTGTTCGCGCTGGTGATCGGGACCGGCGCGGGCCTGTTCGGCTCCACCCCGGCACCGTCGGCCGGCCCGCTCGGCATCGCACTGGTCTTCGGGGCGTTCCTGTTCGGGATGGGCATGCAGCTGGGCGGCGCCTGTGCTTCGGGAACGCTGTTCGCGGTCGGGTCCGGCCAGGGGACGATCGTGCTCACGCTGTTCGGCTTCGTGGCCGGTTCGGTGCTCTACACCTGGGCCTACCCGCTCGTCGCCGATCTGCCCGCCCTGCCCGCGGTCGTGCTGGCCGAGCACATCGGCTGGTTCGGTTCGTGGGCGGTGACGATCGCGGCACTGGTCGCCGTTGTGCTCGTCAGCCGGGTCGTTCAGGCGCGCCGCAACCCGCCACCGGTGGACGTGGTTCCGACCGCCCGGGGCGCGGCCCGCATCGTCCGGGGCGCGTGGCCCATGCTCGCCGGGGCCGTCGTCCTCGCGGTGCTCGGCGCCGGAGTGCTCGTCGTCTCGGGCGGGGCGTGGGGTATCACCAGCGCCTTCGGCCTCTGGGGGGCGAAGCTGCTCCAGACGCTGGGGCTGCACCCGGAGACCTGGGCGTTCTGGCAGCAGCCCGCACAGGCGAAGATGCTGGCCGGCCCGGTGCTGGCCGACAAGACCTCGCTGACCGACTTCGGGATCATGATCGGCGCCGGGATCGCCGCGGCATCCGCGGGTGCGTGGTTCCTGCACCGGTCGATCCCGTGGCGCACCGCCCTGGCCGCCGTGATCGGCGGGGTCATCATGGGTGTCGGCGCCCGGCTCGCAAACGGCTGCAACATCGGCGCCTACCTCGCCGGTATCGCGTCAGGCAGCCTCTCGGGCTGGGTCTGGGGGCTCGCGGCGCTCGCGGGGACGTGGGTCGGACTGCGCGGGCGTGCCCTCTTCGGGCTGAGCACTCCGGCTCCGTCGGACTCGGTCTGCTGATCGACCATCGGGGTCGGCGACGTACAGCCACGCTCGCGTCGCCGTGGGTCAGTGCTGCGCGCCCAGCTCGTGCAGGCGGCGATCCAGGAAGCGCCGCTCCGGCTCCGCCGTGGCCAGCTCCCGGGCTCGCCGGTAGGCGTCCACCGCGTCCGGGATGCGGCCCAGGCGCCGCAGGAGGTCGGCGCGGGTGGCGTGGGCGAGGTGGTGGCGGGCGAGGTCACCGCTCGCGAGCAGGCCGTCGACGAGTTCCACACCCCGGACGGGATTCGACAGGCGCGGCAGATGACGTTGCATCGTGGCCACGGCACCTGCTAGTGGTTCTTCCGGTTCTTTCGGTATCGGGTTCCCCAGGTCGCGCTGCGGACTGTGTCGGTCGATTCCAGGCCGGATCCGAGGGCACCGCCGATAGTGGCCAGCGAGGAGACCAGCCAGGCGAGCCGGACGTAGTCGGCGAAGCTCACCGGCCGTCCGATCGCCTGGGAGAACACCTCCGGGACCACCACGAACCAGCCGGTCAGGAAATTTCCGACGAGCAGCACCATGTATGACACGAGGACGCCGATCGCGAGAGTCAACAGCGTCGCTGCGTTGTAGAGACGGATCCGATGGCGTTCTCGCGGGTCGATGCCGCTCGGGTGCTGCCACAGTCCATGGTTCAAGATCAGCCAGCCGATGATCGCGGCGAGGGAGACCGCCGTGGCGATCCACAGGCGGACCGTGCTCATGGCCCCGCTGACCTGCCAGACCGGGGCGGAGACCAGCCCGAACGCAGCGGTGGCCAGGGCCGCGGCGAGCGCACCGCGCAACCCGAGCACCAGTCGCCACGGCCGGTTCACCCGCACCATCCCGACCAGCATCCGCAGCTGCCCGCCCGACTTGGTCAGCTGCAGGTCGATGTCATCGTCGGCGGGCTCGACCCGATGCAGGCTCGTCACCCGATCCTCGAGTCGCTCAAGGCCCTCGTCAGCGCCAACTCCGGCCGCCCATTCGAGGATCAGCCCGGCGATGATGTCGCGGGCCTGCTCCGCTGGGTTGAGCACCTTCAACGCCGGAACGACGAGCACCGCGGCTCCCGCCTCCCGGCTCAGCTCGGCCACGACGGGCCGGCCGTCCTTGTGCACCGGCAGGTCGGTCAAGCAGATCGCGATGTCCCAGCCTTCCCGCGCGCGCCGCTTGGCCGCCACGTCGATCAGCCGTTCCCCGCGGCTGTCCCCGTGGCGCCGCAGCGTCTCCGAGACCACCGTGAACGTGTAGCGCATTCCGTCCCGGGGCTGGTCGGCCAGCATGTTCGGCAGCTCCTCGGCGACCTGCTCCGCGATCTCGGTAGGAAGCCCGGGATCGGCCAGCAGCCCGACGCGCGCGTTCCGCTCCTGGCTGTCCTCGGCCTCCCACCGGATCGGCCTGTCGAGCACCTTCTGCGATGGCATCGCTGCCCCCTTCCGGGCCGGGTCGGCCTCATCGGCCGGTGCTGTCCGTGCGCGCCGGAGCGCCGACTCGCCCGGCGACCAGGCCAACCTCGGCCGATGGGCAGGTTTCTGTCCTCGACCCGAGGAACGGAGAGCATGACCCGCTCAACGTTCATCGGTTTGCGGCTGATCGGCATTGTGGCGTGAAATCACGCTCTGCGGGCCGCTGAGCCCTCCCCGAGGGTCGACCGCGAAGTGGCGGATCATGCGGCGGGTGGAGTGCCGCACCTTCTCGACCGTGGTGCCGTCGTCCTGCGCGGCGACCCGCCGAGCCCGCTCCAACCAGGAGAAGAACGCGTCGAGGTGGGCGACGTCCCACTCGACGAGCCGCAGTTCGCCGAGCTGAGGGAGCACCTGATTCTTGACACAGCTCGCGTAGGCGTCGGCTGTCGAGTCCGCCCGGCGCTCCTTGATCGTGCCCATCCAGATGTCGGCAGCCTGCCGGAACCGCGAGTTGGACTTGAGCATCCCGGTCCGCTCACCACGACGACCGCGCAGCTCCTCCTGTAGCGCCTGCTGGGCAGCCGTTCGGGACGTGCCCCAGTGCTCGACCCGACGCGTCACACCCTCCGGATCGCGGAAGCGGCAGCGGGCGACCGTCGTCGCGGACGACCTTGATCGACCCGTGGTGGCCGAGAGCAAGGGGTGGACGGGCCATGGCGGCAGCTCCGGAGAGGGTTTCCGACAGGTTTGATCTCCAGAAACGCTGACAGAGGTCAGGGACACGTCCCTGACCTCTGTGTTTGGTGCGCCGCGAGGGAATCGAACCCCCAACCCGCTGATTAAGAGTCAGCTGCTCTGCCTATTGAGCTAGCGGCGCCTGCCATGACGCCCGACCGCTCGGCGCCGAGGAGGAACGCTACACGTTCGACTTACGGGCCGTGCGGCCGGGGCCGCGGCATGGGGTGAGTGACGGGACTTGAACCCGCGACTTCCTGGACCACAACCAGGTGCTCTACCAGCTGAGCTACACCCACCATGGGCCCGGCCTCGGCCGGGAACCTACATCAGCTTAGCGCGGCGGTTCCGCGGTATCGAAGCGGGTTGCCACCGGCCCTGCGACCTGGGCCGCGGCGGCCTGGGCCTCCTCGGTCGTCGGCCCCGGCTCCGGGACGAACAGCGTGCGCCGGTAGTACTGGAGCTCGCGAATCGACTCCTCGATGTCGGCCAATGCCCGGTGGGCGAGGCCCTTCTCCGGTTTCGCGTAGAACACCCGGGGGAACCAGCGCCGGCACAGCTCCTTGATCGAGCTGACGTCGACCATCCGGTAGTGCAGGTGGTTGTCGAGCTCGGGCATGTCTCGGGACAGGAAGCCGCGGTCGGTGGCGATCGAGTTGCCGGCGAGCGGGGCGGTGCGCGGCTCCGGGACGTGCTCACGGACGTAGCTCAGCGCGAGGGCCTCGGCCTCGGCCACCGTGACCGTGGACGCACGTACGGCCTCGGTCAGCCCGGAGTGGGCGTGCATCTCGCGCACGACGTCGGGCATCCCGGCCAGCGCCGACTCATCGGCATGGATGACGACGTCGACACCGCGCCCGAGCACGTTGAGGTCGCCATCGGTCACCAACACGGCGATCTCGATGAGGGCGTCACGCTGGAGATCCAGGCCGGTCATCTCGCAGTCGATCCAAACCAGACGGTCGTTCACCCCCGTCACATTAGGCCCGTCGCCGTCGCCGTCACCCGCACTACAGGGTGAGTCGCGCTGCATCCGTGCCGGACGGGGACGGTCCAGCTAGGCTCCGGACCCGTGGAGAACACCATCGGCGCTGATCAGAGCTCTGCAGCACGGGAGATCGCTGCCGGGTACGCCACTGAGGGGGCGGCCCTCGAGCTGGGCGCGGTCGTCGTCGACGGGGTGGTCGACCCGGAAGCGCGGGTGCGCATCCCGTTCGCCACGCTCAACCGGCACGGCCTGGTCGCGGGCGCGACCGGCACCGGTAAGACCAAGACTCTGCAGGGGATCGCCGAGCAGCTGTCCGCTGCCGGAGTCCCGGTGCTCCTGGCCGACATCAAGGGCGACGTCTCGGGGATGGCGAGGCCCGGCGAGCCCGGCCCGAAGATCGAGTCGCGGGCCCGGGACACCGGGGACGACTGGACGCCCACCGCGTACCCCGTCGAGTTCCTGTCGCTGGGCGGCACCAGCTCGGCCGTCCCGATCCGGGCGACGCTCACCCAGTTCGGGCCGATCCTGCTGTCGAAGGTGCTCGACCTCAACGACACGCAGGAGTCGACGCTCGGGCTGATCTTCCACTGGGCCGACCAGCGCGGCCTGCCGCTGCTGGACACCAAGGATCTGCGTGCGGTCGTCCAGCATCTGACCAGCGGCGAGGGGAAGGCCGACCTCAAGGGCATCGGCGGGGTCTCGCCGGCGACGGCAGGAGTGATCCTCAGGGCGCTGGTGAACCTCGAGGCCCAGGGTGGGGAGGACTTCTTCGGCGAGCCGGAGTTCGAGCCCGCCGACCTCATCCGGCAGGTCGACGGCAAGGGCGTCGTCACGCTGCTGGAGCTGTCCGACCAGGCGGCCAACCCACGCCTGTACTCGACGTTTCTCATGTGGCTGCTCGCCGAGCTGTTCGAGGAGCTCCCCGAGGCGGGGGACTTGGACAAGCCCAAGCTCGTGTTCTTCTTCGACGAGGCGCACCTGCTGTTCACCGATGCGTCCAAGGCGTTCCTGGAGCGAATCGAGCAGACGGTGAAGCTGATCCGCTCCAAGGGCGTGGGCGTGTTCTTCTGCACCCAACTGCCCACCGACGTCCCGAATGCGGTGCTCTCCCAGCTCGGCGCGCGGATCCAGCACGCCCTGCGGGCGTTCACCCCCAACGACCAGGCCGCGCTGGCCAAGACCGTGCGGACCTACCCGAACACGAAGACCTACGACATGGAGGAGGCGCTCACCACGCTGGGCACCGGTGAGGCGATCGTCACGGTGCTCTCCGAGCGGGGCGCCCCGACCCCGGTCGCCTGGGCCCGGATGCGGGCGCCGCGCTCGCTGATGGCCGCGATCGGCGCCGACGCCGTCACTGCTGCGGCGAAGGCGTCGCCCCTGTACGGCAAGTACGGGCAGACGGTTGACCGGGAGTCGGCCTACGAGTCGCTGACGGCGAAGATCGCCGCGACCCCCGGCCCCGAGGCCGCGCCGGCCGATGTCCCACCGCCACTCCGGGAGCCCGAGCGGCGCCGGGAGCGTGATGAGCCCTCGATGGTGGCCGAGGTGCTCGCCTCGCCGGTCGTCAAGTCGTTCCTCCGATCCGCGGCGAGCGCGCTGGGCCGGGAGATCACCCGCGGCATGTTCGGCACCCGCCGGAGACGCTGACCCGGGGCGGTCGCTGTTCCGGAACTCCATCGACGAGCGCGCAGCGGATCTGCGTGTCGGCCGGTAGCAGGTCGATCAACGGTGGTCGAGCTGCGGCTCCTCCGGCGTGGCTGCCGCGAGGAAGGGCGTGAGCAGGTGCGGAACGGCCGCGTCGGCGAGCGCCACGCCGTCTGCGGCCGCGATGTCGAGCACCTCGTAGCCGCCCGCGCCGGCCGCCGTGATCGCCTCCACCGCCACCAGCCCCGCACGACGCTGGAAGAGGCTCTGCCGGAACGTCCAGCCGATCACCCCCGCCCGCTGCAGGGCGACGGTCCGCCGCTGTACCGAGCCATGGCGGCTCACGAGGTAGCGGGTCGTGAGCTCGTGGCCCAGGTTCCGGTAGCGGTCGAGAGCGACCAGGCCGGCGAGCGGGAGCAGCAGCAGGCTCGGCAGCCCCAGCCCGGCCAGGACGGGCACGGCCGCCCCGGCGGCGAACACGCCGGCCACCAGCACGGCGGTGGGCGCCAGTGCCCGGGTCAGGCGTCGTCGCAGCGCCGCGCGCGGGTGCCGGCGCAGCGGCGCGAGGGTGACCTCGTGTCGGTGCTCGCGCAGCGCTGCCGCGGCCACGCGGTGCGCCTCCGCGCGCGGGCAGGGCGGCTGCAACGCCCCGCCCTGGGCGGAGCGGGTGAGGCCGGTGGACAGCGCCTTGGAGTAGGCGCCGTGCCCGGCCCGCAGCAACAGCGGCTCGACAACCTCCACGCCCCGCAGCCGCTGCTCGGACACGGAGAGCGAGCGCCGCGTGAGTAGCCCTCGTCGGACGCGCAGCGTGCCGGTACCGATACCGGTGGAGGCGGTCGCCCCCGCCGGATCCCACCCGGGACCGTCCGCGGCCGCTTCACGGGTGAGCTGGTAGCCGAACCAGCGCTCGGCGAACAGCACCATGGCGCCGATCACGGCGACCACCAGCAGGAGCGCGGCCAGCACCGCGACGGCGACCCAGATCGGGGTGGTGGTCAGCCGATCGGCGGCGTCGTCGACGGCCGAGATGTCGCGGGGGCTCACGCCGAGCTCGCCGAACAGGTTGAACACCGCCGCGCCGATCGCGCCGACGCCGGCGATCGCGGAGAACGTCAGGGGTGCGAAGCGCAACCAGGACCAGCGCAGCCGGGCCAGCTCCGTCGCGGGCGGGGGCGCGGGGTGGTTCGCGGTAGGCCCGGTCGCGGTCGGCCCGGACGCGATGAGCGAGCGGTCCAGCAGTTCGCGGCGCAGCCGGTCTGCCTCCGCCTTGCTGACCGCGTCGAGGGTCAGCCCCGCGTTCTCCGTCGGGGACCCGGATGCTGCCCCGATGTGCACGACACTCAGCCCGAAGATGCGGTGCAGCAGCTTCGCGGTGAGGTCCACCGTGCGGATCCGGTCGCGCGGTACGGATCGCCGCTGGCGGCGCAGCCACCCCGTGTGCAGCTCGACCCGATCGCCGGTGATCCGGTACTGCGTGGTCCGCCAGCGCACCACGCCACCGATGACGACCAGCACGCCGATCCCGAGGGGGATCCACAGGCGCATCGGGTCGCCTCGCTGTCCCGTGACGAGCAGGATCACCGCGACCGGAAGCAACCGCACCAGGCCTGCGATCGGGCTCACCACGAGCATGCGCTTGTCGAGCCGTCGCCACGGCGTCTCGATGGTGGTCGGTGCGTCGGTGTCGGACGTCATGTGGCGTCGCCAGGCGTGGCCTGGGTGGTTTCGGTGAGCGTGCGGGCCAGCTCGGCAGCGGCCTGGGCCTCCAGACCGCTGATCTTGACCGGGCCGCGCGCCGAGGCCGTGGTGACAGTGACGCTGGCCAGCTTGAGCAGCTGCTGTAGCGGGCCGTGCTCGGTGTCGACCGTCTGCACCCGGGAGATGGGGGCGATCCGCCACTCCCGGACGAGCCAGCCCGACAGCGTGTAGACGGCCTCGGGGGTGACCTCCCAGCGGTGGATCCGGTACAGCAGCGGAGGCACGACGATCGCGTACACCAGCGTGACCGCGGCGGTCGCTGCCGCGGTGTAGGCGAGCCAGCCCGGTGCGCGCGAGCCGAGCACGAGCAGCACGACGACCTGCGGCGCGACGAGGACCACCAACGTCAGGAGTGCCCGCACCTGCCACCACCGCACGGCCCGGGGGCTCACCTGGTGGGCGGGCGGGCGGAGCGGGAGTGCAGGCGTGGTGGCGATGGCCATGCCCGGAGTCTGCCCGTGACCGCCTTCACCGTGCGATCCGGATGCGGACGGGTTCTGCGTCATCGGGGGTGGGCGAACGCCGCCAGCTGGGCTTGCCGTACTCCAGCCGTCTGGGCCTGGATCAGGTGGAACGCCGCTTCCCGGGCCCACCGCTGTTCGGGGCTGGCCAGGAGCAACGCGCTGCCCGAGCGGGCCGCGATCAGCGCGTTCGCCGTCCGGACGGCCAGCTCCGTGACCTCGGCCCGCAGCGCCGTCCGCTCGGGCACCCGCTCGACCAACGGCACGGTGGTCAGTAGCGCGTACGCCTCGGTCCGGCGGTCCGCGGCGCGTTCGGCGAGGGTCATGGCGAGGTCGACGGCCTCCGGCCGGGCCTTCGCCGTGCCGAGCTCGGCGAGAGCGACGAGCATGCGTCGGAGCAGTCCGAGGGACGCGGGCGTGGTGTTCGCGGTGCGGGCCGCGTCGTGCGCACGCCACGCACGGACGTCCACCGTGGCGAGCACGTCCTCGGCGTCGATCTGCATGCCGTCCATCTCGAGCGCGACGGTGCGCGTGCCGCCCATGACGGCCAGCGGCAGCCGCGGCCCGGGTCGCAGACCGGGACGTTCCGTGGCGGGCAGCAGGGCAAGGACGAACCGGTCGTCGGTGGTGGACGCCGCGATCATGACGACCTCGATCAGGCCCCAGCCGGTGCACCAGTCGGCGGTCCCGGAGAACGTCCAGCCGCCGGGTCGGGCCTCGGCCCGTACGGCGGGCGGCCCCGGCCGTCGGATGTGGGCGATCGCGATACCGGCGCTCGTGGTCGCCGCGGCCAGCCCGGCACGGTGGCGGGCCGCAGCGGGACCCAGCTCGATGGCGCCAGCGTCGAGCCCGGGGAGCGGACCGCGGGACAGACCCTGCGGGAAGCGGTGCTGGGTGGTGAGGAACCAGGTGGCCCCACATGCTCCGCTGACCAGCTCGACGGTCTCGGCGTCCACCCGGTCGTCGGCGCCGTGCCCGCCCTCCGCGGCCGGGATCTTCACCGACAGCAGGCCGTGTTCCGCCAGCAGCCTGAGATGCGCCGGATCGACTCCACGGGCCGGGTCGTCGGCCGCCTCGGCGTGTTCGGCGAGCACATCGGCCGCAATCTGACGCGCGGCCCGTACGGCAGGATGCTCGGCGACCCGCGGTTCGGGTGCGAACAGCGCCTCGACGGACGCGGCCGCAGCGGACATCACGGGCCCGGACGTTACGCGAGGCGGCGCAGCCCGATCGCCCGCAGCGCGGCGTAGGGCACCGCGTCGGCGCCACAGGACGCCGGCCGCAGGCCGGGCCCGTCCACCGCGGCAACGTCGACGGCCCAGCGCCCGCCGTCCCGCGCGGTGACGATCGCGCCTCCGCTCACGTCGGAAACCTGCAGCGCGTGGGCATCGCGCAGCCCGGTCGCCGCGCGCACCGCCAGCTCGGCCACCTGGCCGGCAGGTGACCACGTCGACCGGCCGCGGCACAACCCCGTCTCGACCTCGCCCGAGCTCACGGCCTTGTGCGCCGCCACCGCCCCCGCCGGGTCGAGCCGCCCGTAGGTGTAGCCGGTGGGAAGCACGAGCGCGGTCGGGGCGAAGCGGTGCCCGCCGAGGTGGCTGCACTCCCAGACGTCGAGCTCGCTCCCGGCGGCCACGGCCAGTGCGAGCGCGCGTCCGTCGAGTGCGCAGCAGCGGTCGCGCCTGCCGTGGGTGCACACCAGCAGCAGGGGCTCGGCGACCACGGCGCCGGGCAGCACATCGCCCACCGCGGGCAGCGCCAGGTCGGCGAGCTCCGACGGTCCGGCCACCATGAGCCTCGCGGTGCGGGCAATGGGCGGAGCGGTGTCGGTGATGTAGACCCGCGTGGGACCGCCCGTCTCGTCGCACCGCCGGCCCGGACGCCGGATCAGTAGCAGGCGCCAACCAGCGGCGCGGGCGCGCGCGGCGAAGGTGGCGATGGCCGGGTCGGGGTGGTCCTCGACATCCCGTGGCCACGCTCCTCGGTGCTCCACGCACACCCAGCGGGGTGCGACCGGTGCCGTGCCGACCAGCGGCTCGTCGAGGGCGTGGGCGAGCAGGGCGCAACGCGCACCGGCCGCCGTCTCCGCATCCACCGCCGCACGATATCCACGGCTGCCCTAACTCAGGCGAGTGATACTGCTCATCTCCGGTCGGGGCTCCGCAGCTCGCGGTGCACGACCTTGCCGGTGGCGTTGCGGGGGAGCTCCTCGACGAACTCCACGTCGCGCGGCACGGAGAAGCGCCCGAGCTCGTCCCGTACCCACCCACGGGCGTCGTCGGGGTCGACCGAGGTGCCGGGCTCGAGCACCAGGTACGCGGCCAGTCGCTGGCCGTACTGCTCGTCGGGCACGCCCGTCACGGCCGCCTCCCGGACCTCGGGCCGGGCGGCGAGCAGATCCTCCACCGGTCCCGGATGCACGTTCTCACCCCCGGAGACGATCATGTCGTCGGCCCGGCCGGTGATGAGCAGCCTGCCGTCCTCGTCGAGCCTGCCGATGTCGCCGGTGCCGAGCAGCCGGCCCTCGCGTTCGACGTCGGCGCCCTCGCGGGTGTAGCCCTCGAACGGCATGTCGTTGCGCACGAAGATGCGCCCCTCGGTGCCCGGGGGCACCGGACGGCCATTGTCGTCGAGGACGACCAGCCGGGTGCCGGGCGGGGCGCGGCCCGCGGTGCCCGGTGCGGCGCGCAGGTCGGCCGGGGAGGCGATGCTCACCCAGGACACCTCGGTGGAGCCGTAGAGGTTGTAGAGCACGTCACCGAAGTGATCCAGGAATGCCGCCGCCACCTGGGGTGGCAGGGCCGAACCGCTGACGGCCACGACCCGCGGCCGGTGCCGCGACCACGCAGCGTCGAGTTGGGCGGCGGGCAGCTCCAGCAGCCGTTGCAGCATCACCGGCACCGCGAACACGGCGTCGCAGCGCTGCTCCTCGACCACGCGCAGGAACTCCGCCGGGTCGAACCGGCGCCGCAGCACCACCGGGGCCCCGTGCAGCACGGCCAGCTGCAACGCGGCGGATCCCCAGGTGTGCAGCAGCGGCGCCGCGATCAGCACCGGTTCGGCGGCGCGGAGCGGGATCGTCGACAGGATCGCCGCCGCCGGGGCGAGGCTGTGCGGCGGGGGCCGGCGGGCGCCCTTCGGGGTGCCGGTCGTGCCGGACGTCAGAACGATGGTGCGGCCTGCGGGGGGTCGCCACGGCAGCGGGCCGGGACCGTCGAGCTCCGTCAGGTCGTGGACGACCGTGCATCCGTCAGGGAGCCCCTTCAGCGCCGCGTCGAACTCCGGGTCGGCGACGACGGTGTGCAGCTGCAGCTCGACCGCGATCTCGCTCAGCTGGCCGGCTGAGAGTCCGGTGTTGAGCAGCACCACGTCGGCGCCCAGTTTGCCCACGGCCACCTGCGTCTCGACCGCGCCGCGGTGGTTGCGGCACAGCAGCCCGACGCGCACCCCCGGACCGACGCCCGCAGCGGCGAGGCCCCGCGCCATCGCGTCTGTGCGCCGGTGCAGCTCGGCGTAGGTGACGGCACCGTCGTCGTCCACGATGGCCGTGCGGTCGGGATGGCGCGCGGCGCCCACGACGTAGCCGGCCGCGATACTGAACCCGTAGCGCAGCAGGCCCTCGCCGATTCCGAGGAGCCGGTCCGGGCGCTCCACGCGGAGCACCCCGGAGCGCGTGAGCGCGACGACCGCCCGGGCCGACCCGACCGCCTGCTCAGCACCGGACCGGACGGTTCCGAGCACCCGCGTGAGCACATCGATCACGCAGACCAGTGTCGCAGCGGCTGCGCCTGCTTCGCAGTCCGGAGACCGACTGCGGCTTCGATCACACGGCGACAGCGCCCCCGGTGATCGCCGTGAGCCGCACACCAGTGCCCGGGCGAGGGCCGTAGCGTGGGGATCGGGCCGATCATGGGGCGAGTGGAACCGCACTCTCCCGGTGTGATCACCACGAGCCGCACGCGGGCGCCCTTCGCGGGGAGCTGGTGTACGGCTCGCGACGATCTTGGCCGGATGGTCAGATGCGGGCCTGCGTCAGGTCGTAGACCGTCTGGCCGCCGACCGTGACGTGCGTGAAGTTGTCCTCCACCCATGTCGAGATCAAGGATCCCGCGCGACCGCCCTCGAACCGGTCCGCCACGAAGTAGTGCACCTCGCCCGCGCGGACGTAGCTCTGGAACTGCTCCAGGGTGGGAGCGGGGTCGAAACCGGTGAAACCGCCGATCGCCATCACCGTCGTTCCGCTGGACAGGGCGAGCTGTGCGCTGCCCGACGCCCCAACCGTGGCTGCGGACCACTTCGTGCCCGCCTGCTGGAGGAGGGCGACGAGCTCGGGATCGATGTTCTGCTGGGGGCCCCCGAGCATGGCGGCGACCCCCAGGGGGAGGCCATGGGGGTTTCCTCGGAGCCTGTCGAGGAAGACCTTCGTGGCATCGGTCGGCGGACCCGCCGCCGGGATGCTGCCGGTGTGCGGGGTCGCCGCCGTCTCCACGGCGAAGGCGGCGGGCGCGGCGAAGCCCGTGAGGGCCACCACGAGCGCGGTGACGGCAACCCAGCGCCGTCCGGCGGGCCGCACCAGCAACGCGAGCACGGCGAGTGCACCCACACCGATCACGACCCACCGCAGCCAGGGCAGGAACTCCGGGGACCGGTCGAGCAGCACCACCGCCCACGCCGCCGTCCCGGCCACGACCAGCGCGAGTGCGACCCGGCCCGGCCACCGCGCCCGGTGGCGCCACAGCTCGTGTCCGCCGACGCCGAGCAGCGCCGCGATCCCCGGAGCCAGCGCGATCGTGTAGTACGAGTGGAAGATCCCCTCGGCGAGGCTGAAGACCAGTGCGGTCACGATCGTCCAGGTGCCCCACAGCAGGAGGGAGGCGCGGGTGCGGTCGATGCGGGGGGCGCGCCACGTGAGCCCGAGCCCGATCACCAGCAGCGCCAATGCGGCCGGCAGCAGCCACGACACCTGTGCGCCCACGTCGGCGCCGAACATGCGCGTGAGCCCGGCCGGGCCGCCGAAGCCGCCGACACCACCTCCGCCGTGGCCGCCCATCCTGGGATCCCCGGAACCGCCGAAGATCCGGCCGAGTCCGTTGTAACCGAACGCGAGCTCGAGCACGTTGTTGGTCTGCGAGCCGCCGATGTACGGGCGGTCGGCCGCGGGCCACAGCTCGACGGTCGCCACCCACCAGCCGGCTGCGACGACCAGGGCGATCCCCCCTGCGAGGAGCTGGCCAATCCGGCGCCAGAACCCGGTCGGTGCCGCCACGAGATAGGCGAGCGCTAGCGCGGGAACCACGATGAGGGCCTGTCCCATCTTGGCCAGGAACGCGAGTCCGAGCAGCGCGCCCGCGAGCAGCAACCAGCGGGTGGCGGCGGCCTCCGTGGCGCGGACGGTGGCGTACGCCGCGGCCACCATCAGTAGCACGAGCAGCGCGTCGGGGTTGTTGAACCGGAACATCAGCACCGCGACGGGCGTCAGCGCCATCGCGGCGCCGGCGAGCAGCCCGGCGCGCGGTCCGGACACCCGGCGCACCGCGGCGTACATCAGCGCGACCGTGGCGACGCCCATCAACGCCTCCGGCACCAGCATGCTCCAGGAGGAGAACCCGAAGATCCGCCCCGAGAGCGCCATCACCCAGAGCGACGCAGGCGGCTTGTCGACGGTGATGATGTTGCCGGTATCGAACGAGCCGAAGAGGAACGACTCCCAGCTGCGCGTCATCGACTGCACGGCCGCGGCGTAGTAGCTGTTGGCGTAGCCGGACGCGCCGAGGGCCCACAGGTACAGCGCTGCGGTACCCGCCAGCAGCGCTGCCAGCGCGAGCCGCTCGTACCGCCTCCTGGGCGGCGGTGCGACCGTGACCGGGGCCGGGCCGGTGGGGGCGAGCGTGGCGGTCATGGCTGGACCTCGTGGACGGCGATCGTGATCCGGAACCGGGACGGGGACCGCTCGCTCAGGTGGGCGTGCAGCCGGCGGACCGGCGGCTCGAGGTCGGACTCCTCGTTGAACGCGGGGACGGCGACGTCGAGCACGCCGAGGGGCGGTTGTCCGGCGGTGGTCGGATGCAGCGCGGTATCGACGCTCATTGCATCGAACGTCTATGGACGCGCTGTCCGAACCCTGTGCCGATGATGTGAACGGGCTGTGCGTCCCACGGACCCGAGGTGACGATGGTCATTCCGCTCAGCGGAGCTGCGGCCGGGGTGGCGTCGGCTCGGTTCCCGGGGAGCCTGTGGGGTCGAGGTGCAGCACGCGCGTCGGCATCCGCACAGGTGGATCGCTCGGGAGGTGGACGGTGAACGCGGTCCGACCAGGGGCGCTCGCCACCCTCACCGCCCCGCCGTGCGCGGTCACGACAGCGTCGACGATGGCGAGCCCGAGCCCGGTGCTGCCGTTCGCCCGTGATCTCGAGGTGGAGCCCCGCGCGAACCGTTTGAACACGTGGGGCAGCAGCTCGGGCGGGACGCCGGGCCCGTTATCCACCACGTCCAGCCGGGCGGCCGTGGGTTCCACGGCGAGGGCGACGGTCACCGCGGTGCCCGTCGGGGTGTGGGTACGGGCGTTGGCCAGCAGGTTGGCCAGCACCTGGGCGATCCGCAACGGGTCCCCCGGTACCGTCACGGGCTCCTCGGGGAGCGCGAGCTGCCAGCGGTGGTCGGGGCCCGCCGCGTGCGCGTCGCTCACTGCGTCCACGACGAGCCGGGTCAGGTCGACCTCGGCGCGCTCCAGAGGGCGCCCCGCGTCGAGCCGCGCAAGCAGGAGGAGGTCCTCGACGAGCGTGGTCATCCGCTCGGACTGGGCGGAGATCCGCGCAAGGGCGTACGCGGCCTCGTCCGACAGCTCCCCGCGCCTGCTCAGCTCGGCGTACCCGCGGATGGCGGCGAGCGGCGTGCGCAGTTCGTGGCTGGCATCGGCAACGAACTGGCGTAACCGCATCTCGCTGTCCTGACGGGCCTCCAGCGCCGCGCCGACGTGGTCGAGCATGTGGTTGAGTGCCGCGCCGACCTGGCCCACCTCGGTGCGCGGATCAGCGGCGGGCACCCGCTCGACGAGCGAGACCTCACCCCGGTCCAGTGGCAGCGTGCTCACTCGCGCTGCGGTGGCCGCCACCCGTTCCAGTGGCCGCAGCTCGCGCCGCACCAGTGCAACGCCGGCGAGTCCGGCGCCCAGCAGCGTCACCGTGGCGACGATCAGCTCGGTCGTGACGAGTCGGGCGACGGTGTCCCGCACCGGACGCTCGGTGAAACCGGTGACGAAGACCTCGCCGTTCCCGCCCGACACGGCCACGAGGCGGTAGGCGCCCATGGGCCCGAGGTCGGCGCTCAGTGGCGGCCGGTCCACAGTGATGGAGGTCAGATCGGGGTACTCCGACGGGGGTACGGGCTGTACGCCACCGTCGCGGGTGAACACCCACGCGGAGACGACGCTGCCGTCCCGGAGCACGGCGGTCAGGCTGTCGGGCGGCCGTGGGCCCAGCCGGCCGCCCGCGTCGGGCGGCAGGAGCGGATCCAACGGGCCAAGGCGGGTGAGCACTCTGCTCGACGCCCGCAGGTCACCGTCGAGCCTGCTGATCAGGAAGCCCCGCAGGGTGAGGGCCGTGACCAACGCGACCACGGTCGACGCGACGGCGAGTAGCAGCAGCAGCATCGCGACGAGCCGTGTCCGCAGCGAGCGGCTCCTCACCCCCCGGCCGCCGGTTTGAGCACGTAGCCGGCACCGCGCACGGTGTGAATCATCGGCGCCCGCCCGGCGTCGATCTTCTTGCGCAGGTACGAGACGTACAGCTCGACGACGTTGGACTGGCCGCCGAAGTCGTAGTTCCACACCCGGTCCAGTATCTGCCCCTTGGACAGCACGCGCTTCGGGTTGCGCATGAGGTAACGCAGCAGCTCGAACTCCGTGGCCGTCAGCTCGAGGGGCGCGTCGCCCCGGCGCACCTCGTGGCTGTCCTCGTCGAGCACGAGGTCGCCGACGACCAGCTCGGAGCCCTGCCTCGCCGCCGACATCCCGGACCGGCGCAGCAGTCCACGCAGCCGGGCGACCAGCTCCTCCAGGCTGAAGGGCTTCGTGACGTAGTCGTCACCGCCCGCGGTGAGCCCGGCGATCCGGTCCTCGACGGCGTCCCTCGCCGTGAGGAACAGCACCGGTACGTCAGGGGTCTCCGCGCGCATCCTGCGCAGGACCTCGAGACCATCGAAGTCGGGGAGCATCACGTCGAGCACGACGGCGTCCGGCCGGAACTCCCGGGCCGCGCGGACGGCGGAGCCCCCGTCGGCCGCGGAGCGGACGTCCCAGCCCTCGTACCGCAGGGCCATCGAGAGCAGGTCCGACAGCGAGGCTTCGTCGTCGACGACCAGGATCCGGATCGCGCTTCCGTCGGCCCGCCGCAATGCCGTGGCCTGGTCCCTCATCGTCGACATGCTAGCCAGCCTCGCGCGCGCCACTGTGCCGTGGATGAGCGAATCCTGTGCGTCCGCTGTGGAACCGCAGCGCGTGCTCCGTCGTCCAAGTTCGCATCCCACCGCACGCGAGGAGACGACATGGACACGTTCGAAGGCTGGCCCGCCGACGCCACGACATTCCTGGCCGAGATCGCCGCCGACAACACCCGCGAGTTCTGGGCCGAGCACCGGCACCGGCATGCCACCTCTGTGCACTCGCCGATGCGGGCGCTCGCCGCCGAGCTGGAGCCGGAGTTCGGGCCGGTCCGGGTGCTGCGGCCGTTCGTCAACCTGCGGTTCCGGCCGGATGCCTCGCCCTACCGCACCGACGCCGGCGGTGTGGCCACCACGGCGGGGGGCTGCCCGCTCGCCGTCGTCGTGTCGGCAGCGGGGCTGTCGGTGTCGGCCGGGCACCGGTCGTTCGACGCCGGGCAGCTCCGCCGGTACCGCGCCGCCCTCGACACTCCGGCGGGTGCCGAGCTCGCCCAGCTGCTCGCCGAGCTGGACGGGTACGCCGTCGAGCCCGGCCGTCCCCTCACCGGCATCCCGCGCGGGTTCCGTGCCGACCACCCCCGCATCGCGCTGCTGCGCCGCCGCGGGGTGCAGCTCGTACGTTCGCGGCCGGCGGGGGAGTGGCTCGCGACTCGCGAGCCCCTGGATTGGGTCCGGGTGGCGTGGCGGGCGGCCGGCCCGGTCGTCGCCTGGCTGGACCTGCACGTGGGTGCGGCCGAGCGGGTGCCGCTGCCCCGACGAGTACCCGGTCCCGGGGTCGCAGATAGTAGCACGGACACCATGAAATCGGTCATCGTCGAGTCGGCCGACCGGTAGCGGGGGCTTCAGCGGGCGCGCCAGTAGCCCGTCGCGTAGACCTTGCGGCGGTCCAGGCCGCGGTCGTCGAGCAGGTGCTTGCGCAGGTCACGCACGCAGGCCGACTCGCCCGAGAGCCACGCCTGTCCCGCCCCTGCCGGCAGCTCGGTCGACCGCACGGCCGCGGTCAGCGGCACGCCCGGTTCCCGGTCGCCGCGGTGGACCCAGCGGATCGTGGCCGCTCCCGGCAGCTGCTGCTCCTCGTCGGCGTCGGCCACCTCGAGGAAGGCGAGCGCCGGCACACCGGCGGGGAGGGCGTCGAGCACCGTGGCGACGGCGGGGAGCGCCGTCTCGTCGCCGATCACGATGTGGAAGTCCGCCGCCGGGTCCGGCTCGTACCGGCCGCCGGGCTCGGACACGCCCACCCAGGAGCCGGGGCACGCACCCCGCGCCCACGCGGCCGCGGGTCCGTGCCCGTCGTGCAGCACGAAGTCGACGTCCAGCTCACCCGCGGCCGCGTCGAACCGCCTGACGGTGTACGTCCGGATCGCCGGGCGGGGCTCGCCCGCCGGCCACAGTGGCCCGCCCGATGTCGCCCGGGGCACCGCAGGCCGATCCTGCCCTGGCACGGGGAAGAACATCTTGATGCGACGGTCCGGTCCGTCGCCGCCGAAGCCGGCGAGCTCGTCGCCGCCGAGCGTCACGCGGATCATCCGTGGGGAGATCCGCTCGCTGCGTCGCACCTGCAGCAGCCGGGGTGCCGTCGTCGTCATCGCGACGATTGTGCCGCTGCCCCGCCCGCGGCAGCGAGGCCCGTCCACACGAGGTCCATCAGGTACTCCGTGGCCTGCTCGCTGGTGACCGTCCGCTCGCGGCCCCGCCACAGCGCCAGTCGCTCGCACGCTCCGACGATCACCTGCGCCCAGCCGGCCAGCCGTTGCGGGTCGGCGTCGGGTGCCTGCACGGCGAGCAGGGCGGCGATGAAGTCGGTCTGCTGGGCCCGGATGCCCTCCAGCGCCTCGCCCGCCACCGTCGACTCCGAGTACAGGAGCGTCCAGGCAGGCTCGCGTCGCTCGAGGTACTCGAAGAAGGCGAGCGTGCCGCGCCGCAGCATCTCCTCCGGGCCGTCCGCCGATGCCGCAGCCGTGGTGGTCACCTCGAGCAGCTCGGCGCGGGCGCGGGCGATGCACGCGAGCAGCAGCCCGTCCTTGGACCCGAAGTGGGCATAGAGCACCGGCTTCGTCACGCCCACCCGCTCGGCCACGACGTCCATGGAGGCCGCCTGGTAACCGCGCTCGCCGAACACCGCCACGGCCGCGTCCAGGATCTGCCGCTCGCGCTCGGCGCGACTCACGCGCCGGCGGGGCGTCCTGGTGTCCATGCCGCCAACCTACCGCAGGTAACTCGAATCTACCGGCAGTAACCTACTCGTGGTAACTTCGTGGCGATGCCAACGGAGGGAACAGGATGAGCGAGCCGACCGCCGATCGCAGCGCCGACGTCGCGGATGCCGTTGTGGATATCGCCATCGTGGGCAGCGGCTTCGCCGGCCTCGGCGCCGCTGTCCGGCTCGCACAGGCGGGCCGCAACGACTTCGTCATCCTGGAGAAGGGCGAGAGCCTCGGCGGCACCTGGCGTGACAACACCTACCCGGGTTGCGCGTGCGACGTCCAGTCGCACCTGTACTCGTTCTCCTTCGCGCCCAACCCGAACTGGACCCGCCTGTTCGCGCAACAGCCCGAGATCCGCGCCTATCTCGAGGACATCGCCGACCGCTACGGCCTGCGCGCCCGCATCCGCTTCCGCTCCACGGTGGTCGCCGCGGAGTGGGGTGGCAGGCACTGGACCGTGCGGATGGCGGACGGGAAGAGCATCACGGCCCGCGTCCTGGTCTGGGGCACGGGAGCGTTGCACGAGCCGTCGATCCCCGACATCGCGGGGCTCGACGAGTTCGCCGGCACGGTGTTCCATTCCGCTCGCTGGAACCACGACCACGACCTGCGGGGCATGCGCGTGGCCGTGCTCGGCACGGGCGCGAGCGCCATCCAGTTCGTGCCGGCGATCCAACCGGGCGTCGCCCGGCTCACCGTCTTCCAGCGCACCGCGCCGTGGGTGCTGCCCAAGCCGGACCGGGCGGTGTCGCCGCTGTGGCGGCGGGTCTACCAGGCCGCGCCGGTCGTCCAGAAGCTGCAGCGGGCCCTGATCTACGCGCGCAACGAGAGCCTCCTGACCGGGTTCCGCAAGCCGCGCCGGATG
>DASRSC010000293.1:0-2575 GCA_035695525.1 Pseudonocardia sp.
GGCCCAGAGCGGTCCGGCGCGCAGATCCGTCGGGGCGGCTCGAGTCCACTGCTTCTTCGACGCCCGGTACCGGAAGGCATGACTGCGCACGGCGGGTGGTAGACACCGGCCGTGAGTACCGATGACGCCCTCGAGGCCGCGCTCGCCGCGGCCGGCCTGGCCGGGGCCACCCCGGAGCAGACGGCGGGCGGCGGTGCGATCGTCGTGCCCGGTCCGGTCGACCAGCAGGACGCTGCGGCGGCCGAGGCCGCCGCAGCCCGCCCGCGATGGCCCGACGGAGCCGCCACCGGTGTCGGCTCGCTACCCGGCACCGACCCGCGCGAGGCTGCCGCCATGGTCGTGGGCGAGCTGCCCCTGCTGCCGCACCTGCCCGAGCTGCCGGCGCGTGGCGTGGGCGCGGACATGATCGGGCGGACGGCCGGGCTGCTCGTGGACATCGCCGTCGACTTCGTGCCCAGCGGCTACCGCGTCACCGCTCGGCCAGGCGGTGTCCACCGCCGGGCCGTCGACCTGCTGCGTACCGACCTCGACGCGCTCGACGAGGCGTGCGAGGTCGCCCGCCCGGGCTGGGTCAAGGTGCAGGCCGCGGGGCCGTGGACGCTCGTGGCCGGCGTGGAGCTGCACGCGGGGCACCGGGTGCTGACCGATCGCGGTGCGGTCCGCGAGTTCACGGCGAGCCTGCAGGAGGGGCTGCGCGCGCACGTCACAGAGGTGGCCACCCGCACCGGTGCCCACGTGCTGGTGCAGCTGGACGAGCCGACCCTGCCGGCGGTGCTGGCAGGCACGCTGCCGACGGCGTCGGGCTACGGGACCGTGCGGTCGGTGGGGCGGAACGAGGCGCAGGACGCGCTGCGCGACCTCGTCACCGGTCTGGGAGTGCCGGTGGTGGTGCACTGCTGCGCGGACCGGCCGCCCCTCCGGCTCCTCGCCGACATCGGCGCCGCAGGGATCGGGATCGACGCCACGCGCCCGGTCTTCTCCGGCGACACGGCGCAGCCTGCCGCGCTCGACGCGCTCGGTGAGATCTGGGACGCCGGAACGCCGCTGTTGCTGGGGCTGGTGCCGACGCTCGACCCCGGGCGGCCTGTGACGTCGCGTGACCTTGCCCGCCCCGCCTTCGACCTGGCGGACCGGCTGGGCTTCGACCGATCCCGCCTCGCTGCCCTGGCCGTCCCCACTCCGACCTGCGGTCTTGCCGGTGCGACGCCCTCGTGGGCACGTCAGGCCCTCGCGCTGTCCCGCGAGCTGGGCGAAGCCTTCCTCGACCCGCCCGAGAACTCCTGACCACCGTCCGCGCGTACCGTTCGACCCATGCACGGTGACCGTCTTCTGCTCGGCCCGGGACCATCGACCCCGTATCCCGAGGCCGTCGAGGCGCTGGCCCGCCCTGTGCTCGGCCACCTCGACCCCGAGTACCTCGCGGTGGTCCACGAGATCGGCGACCGCCTCCGCGAGGTCTTCCGCACCGACAACGCGCTCACGCTGCCCGTCAGCGGCACCGGCTCCGCCGGCATGGAGGCCTGCCTCGCGTCGCTTCTGGAGCCCGGGGAGACCGTGGTCGTCGGCGTGAACGGCTACTTCGGTGAGCGGATCTGCGAGGTGGCCCACCGTGGGGGGGCCCGGGTGGTGCGGGTCGAGGCACCGTGGGGCACCGCGCTCGACCCGGCGGACGTGCTCGCCGCGCAGCGGGCACACCCGCAGGCCGCGCTCGTGGCCGTCGTCGCTGCGGAGACGTCCACGGGGGTGCGCAACGACGTCGCTCCGCTCGGGCCCGCGCTCGCGCAGACCGACACGCTGCTGCTCGTCGACGCCGTCACCGCACTGGGGGGCACCCCCCTCGAGGTCGACGCCTGGCAGATCGACGCCTGCTACTCGGCCTCCCAGAAATGTCTCGGCGCACCGTCAGGCCTCGCCCCGGTGACGCTCGGGCCGCGCGCCGTCGAGAAGCTGCGCACCCGCACCACCCCGATCCACTCC
The DNA here is from genome assembly GCA_035695525.1 of Pseudonocardia sp. Classification (GTDB taxonomy): domain Bacteria; phylum Actinomycetota; class Actinomycetes; order Mycobacteriales; family Pseudonocardiaceae; genus Pseudonocardia. The sequence goes on from DASRSC010000293.1 coordinate 1,978, forward strand.
TTCTACCTGGACCTCGGCCTGCTCCACGAGTACTTCCTGGCGAGCCCGCCGCGCTACCACCACACGGCGTCCTCGACGCTCGCGTACGCGCTGCACGCCGGGCTGGGACGGCTGCTCGAAGAGGGTGTGGAGCCGGTCTGGGAGCGGCACGCGCGGGTCGGTGCGCTGCTGCAGTCGGCGCTGCCGGAGCTGGGTTTCACGGTGGTCGCGCCCGACGGTGCCCGGCTGCCCCAGCTCACCACCGCCGTGCTGCCCGACGAGCTGGACGACGCGCTGGCGCGCACGCGCCTGCTCGCCGACTACGGGATCGAGGTGGGAGGCGGCCTCGGGGCGTACGCCGGGCGGGCGTGGCGGATCGGGTTGATGGGGCACGCCGCCACCGAGCGCTCCGTCGTGACGCTGCTCGGCGCCACCCGGGAGCTCCTCAAGGCCTGATCGTCTGTCGCTGCGGAAGCGGAAGCCGTGGCGCCATTACCCTGGACAGGTGGCTACATCGACGGACCAGCAGCTCAACCGGGTCACGCCGGTCGAGCTGGTGGACGCCGTTCGCTCGGGACGCATCCGTTACCCGAGTCCTGGCACCCCGTCCGCCGATGAT
>DASRSC010000294.1:0-9721 GCA_035695525.1 Pseudonocardia sp.
GAGCGGGGCTGGGTAGACGGTCACGCCACACCAGGCACGGGGCGGAGACAGAGTGACTGGGGTGGCGGGGCCGGCGTCGCCGGCCACGCGCGCCGCCGGAGGCGGCGCCTTGACTCAGGTCGCCGAGTGGGCCGGACACAGCGTGGGGGTACTTCACCAGATCTACGCCAAGTGCATCGTCGGCCAGGAGGACGCGGCCCGGAAGCGGATCACCGCGGCGCTCGCGGTGAAGCCTGATGCGTAGAACTTGGGCACGTATTGGGCACAGATACCCGCCAGACGCCGGTGTCCGCCGCACACAGCCGGACAGCACAAGATCGCCTGCCGACCGTGTTGTTGCTGCTCAGCGGGCAATTTTGCTGGTTGCTGTGGGGTGCCCCCGGTGGGATTCGAACCCACACTGGAACCCTTTTAAGGGGCCTGCCTCTGCCGGTTGGGCTACGGGGGCGCCGGTCCAGCCTACGGATCACGCGTCACGGCCAGCTCGCGCTCCCACGGACGGGGGGCGGCGGGTCCGGCGTAGCTCTGGCCGAAGGTGCGCCGGCGCAGTGCAGGTACCGCGGCGCACAGCCGGAACCAGGTGCGTGCACCGGCCGTCGCCACGGCGCCGTGGGACAGGGCCTGCTCCTTCTGCGCCAGCGCGGAGCGGACGGCTGCAGTGCCGTACTCCCGCATGTCGGACTCGTACTCCCCGATCGCCGCCAGGGTGTCCTGGTCGCCTCGCGCGACCGCGGCCAGCAGGCGGCTGAGCAGGTGCGCATCGCGCAGCGCGGTGTTGCCGCCGAGCCCCCCGATGGGTGGCATGAGGTGGATCGCGTCGCCGATGACCGTGACCGGAGTACTCCGCCACGCCGGCCCCGGTTCCGCGGCGCGGAAGGCGATCGCGGTGCGGCTCTCCGGATCCGACTCGGCCAGCGCGCGTCGCAGTTGCGGGTGCCAGGCGGCGACGAGCACGTCGACCGCGGCGCGCAACGCGTCGCCGTCGAGCTCGGTGAGGTCGGGTGGGAGCACGTCGGGGCGGGTCACGAGGGCGCACAGCAGGTACGGGCGGGACGCCCCGCCGGGCGGCTCGAAGGCCGAGGTGAACAGGAAGCAGGGGGCGTCGACGTTCACGATGTTCATGCCCGTGCCGAGCCGCGGCAGCGCGGCACGTACCTCGTCGGTGAGCCAGATCTTGTGCGCCACGCTGACCGCGCCGGCATCGACTGTGCGGACGTGGGGCAGGTACTGCCGGCGGACGCGCGACGCGGCGCCGTCCGCCCCGACGAGTACGTCGCCCACGGCGGTGCGACCGTCTGCGAAGGTCGCTTCCACCCTGCCGTCGGGACGCTGCTCGTAACCGACGAACTCGGCGCCGAACTGCACGACGTCCTCCAGGCCGGTCCGCAGGAGCCGCCGGAGCGTGGCGCGGTCGGCGGCGTAGTGGCTCTCCGCCGGATCGGCGCCATCGGGATACATGATCGACTCTTCGACGACGACGAGCTGTTCCAGCTGTTCGGTCAGGAACCCGAAGTCACCGCCCGGCCCCGCGGTGGCGAGGAATTCCTGCCACCCGGCGTCGGACAGGCAGGCGTGCAGCGCTCGCGCGCCCACCGGGTTGATGTGGATCCGGTAGCCCTCCCATCGGCTGCCCGGGGCCCGATCCCGCTCATGGACGGTGACGTCGATGCCCGCCCGGCGCAGACCCTGGGCGAGGCAGAGGCCACCGATACCGCCCCCGATGATGATCACATTCACAGTCGCTCCCCCTCTGTGTCGTCCGGCGCCCGACCGACCAGCAGTGCCTCGAGCTGCCCGAACACCTGCGCCGCGGCCTCGGGCGCCAGCCGCACGCCCTTGACCGCCGCGATGACGAGCTCAGTGGTGGCCTCGGCGTCAACCGGCAGGTCCCACACACCGCGAGTGGTGCCGTCGACCAACACTCCCGTCAGAAAGGAGCGCCAACCGGCCTCGTGACGAGCCATCGCGGTGGCCACCGCCGGGTCCCGCCGGGCCCGCAGGTCCAGCTCGACCGTGACGGCGAAGAGGTGGGGCTGGTCCTCGACCATCCGGCGCAGCGCCAGCAGGTGCCCACGCAGGGCCGAGGCGGGATCCGAGGTCTCCGGTCCCGTCGTCCAGAACTGCCTCGTCGTGTACTCGGCGATGGCACCGATGAGGTCCTGCTTGGTGGCGAAGTGGTGGTGCAGCGTCGAATGGTCGATGCCGACGTCCTCGGCGACCTGACGCAGGCGCAGTCCCTCGAACCCCGCCTCGGCCACACGCCGGAACGCCGCGGCGACCAGTTGCTCACGGCGATCGACCCTAGCTCCACCAACCACTTGGTTGAGGCTAGGACACCACGGGGCCGTCTGCCACCCCACATGAGAAACCGAACGGTCAGGCGCCGCGGAGGCCCGGTCTGACGGCCTCCTCGCGCTGGCCCGCGCCGACCGGAGCACCCTGCTGTTGCGGTGCGAGCCGCTGTGCGGGCTGGGCCGGCGGAGTCGGGTTTGCGACGCGGTTGAACTCGGCCCTCGGGTCGTTGATCTGGCCCAGTGCCACCACCTCCCGGCCCAGCAACAGCGCGCCCGTCCAGTCGACGACGATGCGGACGCGCCGGTTCCAGGTGGGCATGCGGCTCACGTGGTAGGTGCGGTGCATGAGCCACGCGACGATCCCGCGCAGCTTGATCCCGTAGATCTCCGCGACGCCCTTGTACAGCCCGAGGCTCGCCACCGACCCGGCGTAGGCGTGCTTGTACTTGGTGAGCTGCCGGCCCCGCAGGTACGCCACGATGTTGTCGGCGAGCACCTTCGCCTGCCGCACCGCGTGCTGGGCCGAGGGGCTGGTCTTGGCCTCCGGGTCGTCCTTCGACAGGTCGGGCACCGAGGCGCAGTCACCCGCGCTGAACACGTCGGGCATGTCGACGACCTGCAGTTCGGCGATGCACTCGACGCGGCCCCTGGCGTCCCGCGGCAGGTCGGTCTGCTCGAGCATGGGGTTGGGCTTGACGCCCGCGGTCCAGACGATCGTGTCGGTATCGAACTCGGTGCCGTCGTCGAGGACGACGTGGCCGCCCTCCATCGTCTTCACGCGGGTGTCGAGGAAGACCTCGATACCGGCGTCCAGCAGCCGTTCGACGGTGTAGCGGCCCATCTTCGGCCCCACCTCGGGCATGATCCGCCCGGCGGCCTCGACGAGCACCCAGCGCAGGTCCTCGGGCGTGATGTTCTCGTAGTACCGCGTGGCGTAGCGGGCCATGTCCTGCAGCTCGGCAAGGGCCTCGACACCGGCGTAGCCCCCGCCCACCACCAGGAACGTGAGTAACCGGCTGCGCAGCGTCGGGTCGATCGTGGTGGCCGCGGCATCGAGCCGGGACAGCACGTGGTTGCGCAGGTAGATCGCCTCACCGACGGTCTTGAACGCGATACCGCACTCGGCCAGGCCGGGAATCGGGAGCGTGCGCGCAACGGAGCCCGGCGCGACGACCAGCACGTCGTAGCCGACGGTGGTGACGTTGCCCGCGACGAGCTCGACCGTCACCTCGCGGGTCGCGTGGGTGATCCGGGTGACGCGACCGGTGAGGTGGTGGCACTTCCTCAGCACCTTCCGCAGCGGCACCACGACGTGTCTCGGCTCGATGGATCCGGCCGAGGCCTCAGGAAGGAACGGCTGGTAGGTCATGTGCGACTGCGGGTCGATCACCGTGACGTCGGCCTCCCCGCGCCGCAGCTTCTTCTGCAGCCGCAGTGCGGTGTACATGCCGACGTAGCCGCCGCCTACCACGACGATCCTCGTGTTGCGCGCCATGATGCAATGGTCCCACTCTCACGGCGACTTTACGCATCGAGCGCACGTGACGGTGGCAACCCCCATTCGGGTGGTATCCCCGCAGCGTGTGCGGCCCGGCGCAGGACGTCCTCCAGCATCGCCGATGTGAGTCTGCCGGTGAAGGTGTTCTGCTGGCTGACGTGGTAGCAGCCGAACACGTGCAGCGGCCCCCGGTCGCCTGCCAGCTCGACGTGGACCCCGTGCCCGAACCGGGGCCGAGGGCGCGGCACGAGCCACCCTGCTCCCGCCAGCACCGGCAGCAGCGCCTGCCAGCCGAAGGCGCCCAGCACCACCACCGCGCGCGGGCGCAGCAGCGCCAGCTCGGCACGCAGCCAGCCGCCGCAGGTGTCACGCTCGGCCGGCGTCGGCTTGTTGTCGGGCGGCGCGCAGTGCACCGGCGAGGTGATCCGGGTGTGGTGGAGCTCGAGCCCGTCATCCGCGTGCACGGCCGTCGGCTGGTTGGCCAGACCGACGGCGTGCAGGGCAGCGAACAGCACGTCGCCGGACCGGTCGCCGGTGAACATCCGACCGGTCCGGTTCCCGCCGTGGGCGGCAGGCGCGAGCCCGACGACCAGCAGCGAGGCGTCCTCCGGGCCGAGCCCCGGCACGGGACGTCCCCAGTACTCCTGGTCGCGGAACGCGGCGCGCTTCTCCCTGGCCACGAGCTCGCGCCAGGCGACCAGCCGGGGGCAGGCCCGGCACTCGACGAGGGCCGCGTCGAGATCACCTAGGGTCGGGTGTGTGACTGCGGAGAGCCCACCCGAGAAGCCCGCACCGCCCGTCGACGACCTCGTCACCACCTCACACACGCTACGCACGCCCACGGGTGAGCTCGCCTACACCGCGACCACGGGCAGGGTGGTGCTGCGCCACGAGAAGCACAGCGACGGCACCTTCGACGGGCACGAACCGCAGGCCGAGGTGTTCCTCGTCGCCTACACCCTCGACGGCGCCGACCCGGCCACCCGCCCCGTCACGGTCGCGTTCAACGGCGGGCCCGGCTCGTCGAGCGTCTGGCTGCACCTCGGGCTGCTCGGGCCACGACGCGTCGTGATGGGCGACGCGGGCGCGCTCACCCCGCCCCCGTGGGGTCTCGTCGACAACCCGGAGTCACTGCTCGCCCACTCCGACCTCGTATTCGTCGATCCCGTCTCCACCGGCTACTCGCGCGCGGTCACCGGCGGCAAGCCCGCCGACTTCCACGGCTACACGCCCGACGTCGAGACGATCGGCGAGGTGGTCCGGCTGTGGATCACGCGCAACGAGCGGTGGCTGTCGCCGAAGTATCTGGCCGGTGAGTCCTACGGCACCCTGCGCGCCGCCGCGCTCGCCGCGTACCTGCAGGACCGGCACGGCATGTACGTCAACGGGCTCATGCTCATCTCCAGCGTGCTCGACATGGGCTCGATTCGCTTCACCGAGGGCAACGACCGGCCCTACCCGCTGTTCCTGCCCACCTACGCGGCGATAGCGCACCACCACGGGTTCCATCCCGGTCGCGAGCTGCGCGAGGTGCTCGACGACGCCGAGGACTTCGCCTCCGGCGACTACCCCTGGGCGCTCGCCCGCGGCTCCCGGCTCCCCACTGCCGACCTCGACCGGGTGGCCGGGCGGCTGGCCGCCCTCAGCGGGCTCGACGAGGGCTACGTGCGCCGGGTGCGCCTGCGGATCGAGCACCACCGGTTCTTCCGGGAGCTGCTGCGCGGCACCGGTCGGACCGTCGGCCGGATCGACGGCCGGTTCACCGGCTGGGAGGACGACGGCGGCGGCGAGGTGACCAGCTACGACCCGTCCATCGCGGCGATCACCGGGCCCTACACCGCGGCGTTCAACTCACACGTGCGGAGCAACCTGGGCTACGCCAGTGACCTGCCCTACGAGGTGCTGAGCGGGCGGGTGCAGCCCTGGTCGTACCGGGACTTCGAGGGCCGCGCGGTGTCGGTTGTCGGCAAGCTCTCGGCGGCGATGCGCGCCAACCCGCACCTGCGCATCCACGTGGCCTGCGGATACCACGACGCGGCCACGCCGTACACGGCGGCAGAGTACGTGCTCGCCCAGCTGCCGATCCCCGACGAGCTTCGTACCGGGATCGAGATCCGCTACTACGAAGCCGGGCACATGATGTACGTGCACGAGCCCTCGCGGCTGGCGCAGTCGGCCGACCTGGCGGCGTTCGTGACGGGGAGCCGGTAGCTCGGCGGCCGGGCTCAGACGAGTGAGCGCGCGATCCCGTCCAGGATGTCGTGTTCGCTCACCACGAGCTCGGTGATGCCGGCGCGGGCCTGCAGCTCGCGCGCCAGCACGTCGACGACCAGGGCACCCCCGCCGATCACGTCGATCCGGCCGGGATGGATGGCGCCGTGGGTGGCGCGCTCCTCCCGAGACATGCCGAGCAGCTCGGCCGTCACCCGGTGCAGATCCTCGTTCGTGAGCCGGGACCGGTGCACGACGTCGGCGTCGTACTCGGCCAGACCCAGCGCCACGGCCGACAAGGTGGTGATCGTACCGGCGACGCCCACCCAGGTGCGCGCGCCCTCCACCGGCACCGTGTCGAACGCCTCGTCGAGGATCGCGGTGGCCAGCTCGCGGGCGGCCTCGATCTCCTCCCCGGTCGGCGGATCGCCCGCCAGGCAGCGCTCGGTGATCCGGACGCTCCCGATGTCCACCGAGCGGGCGGCCTGCACCGTCGCCTTGCCGCCGTCCAGTGTCCCGATGACGAGTTCGGTGGAGCCGCCGCCCACGTCGACCACAACGAATGGCCCGTCGTCGGGATCGAGGTCGCCGACCGCCCCGACGAACGACAGGTTCGCCTCCTCGTCGCCGGAGATCACCTCGGCGTCGACGCCGAGCGTGTCGCGGACCATCCCGAAGAACGCGTCGCGGTTGCGCGCGTCACGGGTGGCGCTCGTGGCGACCATCCGCACCCGTTCTGCCTTCTCCCGGCTGATCACCGCGGCGTAGTCGACGAGTGCGGCGCGCGTGCGCTCCAGTGCCTCCGGAGCCAGCTCGCCGGTCGCGTCGACGCCCTGTCCGAGCCGGACGATGCGCATCTCGCGGTGCACGTCACGCAGGGAGACGGTGCCGTCGGCACTGGTCGTGACATCGGCGACGAGCAGCCGGATCGAGTTCGTCCCGCAGTCGATTGCGGCCACGCGCGGCATGCGCTCTCCTCGGTCTGGTCCAGGGGTCGCGCCCACGGTACGCGGGGCGCCGCACTCGAACAGGGCGACCCGAACCGCGAGTAGCACACGAACGAGCCGTGCGCCGCTACCCTCGGCCCGTGGTCGACCCCCAAAGGCACGAGAAGGGCCGGGCGGGCACCGGCGCATCGACGTCAGCTCCGGCCGGCTCCGCTCCGACCCCTCGCGGCACGGCCGGCGGGCTGTCCATCCCGGCCCAACCCCGGCGGCCGAGCCGGGCGAGGCGCACGGCGGGCGTTGCCGAACCGGCGACGTCCGGACAGCCGACAACGGACGGCCGACCGCCAGGGGCAGCAACCGTTGCCGGGGCGACCGGAGTGGACCAGCCGAGCACGGGCGCGCCGCCTTCCACCCTCTCCGCCTCCCGGGTCGAGCAACCGGCTGAACCGCCCCTGCAGCCCGGCGACCACCGCACGCACCGCGTCGAGAACCAGCCGCCACCCCTGGCCGGCTACGACCCGCTGGCCTGCGATCCCGCGCTCGCCGATGCCGTCCGGCGGGAGGGCGCGACAGAAGCCCTGCCGGCTCTGGGCCAGCTCGGTGCTGTCATGGCGTCGCCGGAGGCGCGGGAGCACGCACGGCTGGCGAACGAGCACGAGCCCGTCCTTCGTACGCACGACCGGTTCGGTCACCGCATCGACGAGGTCGAGTTCCACCCGTCGTGGCACTGGTTGCTCCGCACCGCGGTCGGGTGGGGACTGCACGCGACCCCATGGGTGGCCGAGCCCGGAACCGGCGCCCACGTGGCGCGGGCCGCGGGCTTCTACCTGATGAGCCAGCTCGAGGCCGGACACGGCTGCCCGATCTCGATGACGTACGCCGCTGTTCCTGCGCTGCGCCACGACCCCGCGCTCGCGGCGGCCTACGAGCCGGGCCTGCGGTCGACGACCTACCAGTTCGGGCTGGCCGAGCCGGCAACGAAAGCCGGACTGCTGGCGGGCATGTCGATGACAGAGAAGCAGGGCGGCTCCGACGTCCGCGCCGGCACCACATCGGCCACCCCGTCGGCGGACGGGACGTACCAGCTCGTCGGTCATAAATGGTTCACCTCGGCGCCGATGAACGACCTGTTCCTCACACTCGCCCAGGCCCCCGGCGGACTCACCTGCTTCGTGCTGCCCCGCGTGCTGCCGGACGGAACGCGCAACGCCATCCGGTTGCAACGGCTCAAGGACAAGCTGGGCAACCGCTCTAACGCGTCGGCCGAGCTCGAGTACGCCGGCGCCACCGGCTGGCGGCTCGGCGCCGAGGGACGCGGCGTCGCGACGATCATCGAGATGGTGTCGATGACCCGCCTCGACTGCGTGCTGGGCTCCGCCGCCCTCACCCGGGCAGCCCTGACCGAGGCGGCGCACCACGTGGCGCACCGGAGCGCGTTCGGGTCCCGGCTGGCCGACCAGCCGTTGATGCAGGCCGTGGTCGCCGACCTGGCGCTGGAGTCCGAGGCGGCCACCGCCCTGGCCCTGCGGCTCGCCGGCGCCGTCGACCGGGGAGAACGCTCGCTGCTCCGGCTCGCGCTCCCGGCGTCGAAGTACCTCGTGTGCAAGCGGGCGCCGACCGTGGTGGCCGAGGCGCTCGAGTGCCTCGGCGGCAACGGCTTCGTCGAGGAGTCGGCGCTGCCGCGGCTCTACCGCGAGGCGCCGCTGAACTCGATCTGGGAGGGCTCGGGCAACGTCACCGCGCTCGACGTCCTGCGCGCGGTGACCCGCGAGCCGGACTCCGCGGACGCGGTGCTGGCGGAGGTGGACGCCGCCGCGGGGGCGGACACCTGGTTCGACCGCGGCGTCCGCGAGCTGCGCACGGAGCTGCGGGGCCGCGAGGAGCGGCGGGCCCGCCGGCTCGCCGAGATGCTCGCCCTGTGCCTGCAGGGGTCACTGCTGCTGCGGTACGCACCCGACGAGGTCTCGTCGGCGTTCGTGAGCTCGCGCTTCCTCCCCGACGGCCCGTGGCGCACGGCCGGCACCCTGCCGGCGGAGTCGCACACAGCGGCTCTGCTGGCGCGGGTCACCCCCACCTGACGGGCGCGGATCAGGACGAAGGCCGGGCGCAGGGGCCCGGCTGCCACCACTCCCCCAGCTCGGCGAGTGCCTCGTCGCCGAAGGGGTTCACGCCGGGACCTGCGGCGAGGGCGTGCGCGACGCACACGTGGAGGCATTTCACCCGGTCCGGCATACCGCCTGCGGTGACGTCGGTGCCCAGCGGCTCGATCGCGTCGCGCTCGGCGAGGTAGACGTCGTGGGCCCGCCGGTAGGCCGCGGCGAGCTCCGGGTCCGCGGCCAGCCGCTCGGTCATCTCGCGCATCCGGCCGTCGGCCTCGAGGCCGCCGACACGCGAGTTCAGCCGGGAGCAGGTCAGGTAGTACAGCGTCGGGAACGGGGTGCCGTCCTCCAGCCGCGGGGCAGTCTGCACCACCGACGGGAGGCCGCACGGGCAGCGGTGTGCCACCTCGCGGACGGCCCGCGGCGCGCGTCCGAGCTGCGCTGCCACGGCGGCGGAGTCGGCCTCGCTGATGCCCGGGGCAGGCGAGCGCGGCGTCGCCGGGCTCATTGCGGGCCCGCGGCCTCGCGCCACAGCTGCCGGTACCACGGCACGCCCGCGGCGCTCGCTCCCGCACCGGTGGCGGACGGGTCGACCGGCAGTTGCACGACGTAGGGCACCTCCCCCGGCGTGACGTAGCCGAGCCGGGACCTGGCCTGGGCGGCGACCTCGGC
>DASRSC010000295.1:0-9599 GCA_035695525.1 Pseudonocardia sp.
GCCCACTGGTGCGGCGGGGCGAGCACGAGCGGGCCGGCCGCCCCGGCGCCCCGGCCAGGACCCTCCTTGGTGCGGAAGGCGAGCGCGCCGATGGCGTCCTGGGTGGACAGCGGACCGACGGCGCCCGCGGGAGTGGCGGAGGCCACCGCCCCGCCGCTGCCGGGGTCCGGTTCGGTGAACGAGGTGGGCCCGCTGGCGGCGCGGCTGAGCAGGGGATCGGTCAGCACCGCGAACTGCGGCTGCCGTCCGCCGGCGATGGGCACCACACCGCTGTGGCGCTGCACCCCGCCGTGCTCGACGCCGTTCGCGGACAGCACCAGTGAACGACCGTCGGCCGCGGCGATCTGGTCCAGCGTGGGGTCGTCGGTCACGCCGTCGACGGGCCAGGTGACACCGGGTACGACCGGGGTATGCAGGATGTCGGCGAGCACCTGTCTTCCGTCGCGGATCGTCGAGCTCGCGAGCGCTCCCAACCCACCTCTCGTCAGAGCGACGAGATCCGCGTCCGCGTAGGGCAGAGCGATCACGCAGCCGCCCTTGGCCACCGCGGCGAGGCTGTCCAACCATCGGCCGGCCACCTCGGCCCCCGTCCCGGGCACCGGGGCGGCTCCTTGTGCCCCGAGAACCTCGTAACCCGCGCGCATCAGGGATGCCGTCTCCACGAGGTCGGGATCGATCGCGAGACAGGTCGCAGCCCGCACCCTGGACCCGGCCGGAGCGTTCTGGGCGAGCGCCGCGACCAGGCCGCCGAGCCGCCCGTCCGGAGCCATGGACGCGGCGAGGTCGTCGTCGGTGAGAAGGGTGGGTTCGCCCGGCACGGTCGCGACCCGCCGCGGCGTGTCGGCGATCGGGTACAGCAGCGCGAACGGAGTGGCGCCGCCGGTGGTGGCGGAGGGCACCGCCGTCGGCTCGTCGGGGTCGGGTGGCAGCGACAGCACGGGCAGCAACATGCGGACCGCGGCCAACCGCGCCCGCTGGCCGTCGCGGGGCACCCCGTTGACGTTGACGAGCAGCTCGTACACGCCGGTGGAGTCGAGCGCGAGGCTGGTCGGGGGTGCGCCCCGCAGCGGGACCGTCAGCTGGACCGGCATCTGGCTGCCCGGTGCGAGCTCCCCGGGAAGCGACGTGAACCGGGGAGTCGTGGCGTCGGTGGCCGCGCTGCCGTCCAGCGCGTCGCGCACCTCGCCCTCCGTGCCCAGCGGAATGCCGCGCTGCACGCGGATCTGCAGTTGCCCGATCGGCTGGTCGCCGGTGTTCGTCAGCGTGCCGGTGATGGTGAGGTCGCGAGGGCCGTCGGCCGTGACCATGCGGGGACCAAGTTGGGCCAGTTGCAGCCGGAGTGGTCCGGCGATCTCGTCGGGCTCCGGCTGGAACGGGGCGGCGGCGGCCCGAGCCGGGGCCGCGGACGCCGGGGTCGGGAACGGCCCACCGAGGACCAGCCCCGCCAGCGTCAGCGCCGTGAGCACCAGAACTGGGATCGCGACCAGGGCCGCGACCGGCTTCACGCCGTCTCCTCCATGAGCTCCGTGGCCCGCCTGATCAAGCGACGCTCGTCGGCGTAGGCCAGCCGCGACTCGAGCTCGTCGAGCGGCACCCACGCCACCTCCGAGACCTCGACGTCCGAGTCGGACAGCTCGCCGCCGAGTGCGCGCAGCAGGAAGTGGTGCACGGTCTTGTGCACGCGCCGGTCCTCGGCGACGAACCAGAAGTCGATGGTGCCCAGTGGTGCGACCACGCGGCCGATGATGCCGGTCTCCTCCTCGACCTCGCGCACCGCCGCCTCCTCGGCCGTCTCACCGGCCTCGATGTGGCCCTTGGGCAGGGACCACAGCAGGCGGCCCCGCCGGTCCAGCCTGCCGATCACCGCGGCCGTGCCCGATGCGTGGTCCACGACCAGCCCACCGGCCGACGTCTCGTCGACCGTCCGCAGCCGCCGACGGCGGTCCGAGGGGCGACCCGCACGGTGCCCCCCGGAGCGGCCGCGGGATGTGGACATGCGGCGATCGTATCGAGCAGACGGGTTACGTTGCCGTCACAGCGCTGCCGGCCCGGCATCCTCGTCGCTGCGTCCCAGCGGGGCGCCTACACTGGCCCGCCGTGTCCGCAACAGCCCTGGCGCCCGGCGCCGTCCCCCCCGACCTCGTACGTTCGCAGGAGAATGCGGTCGTGGAGATGGTGCAGATCGGGCCGGTCGCCGAGGAGTTGGCGGCCCGCTTCACACAGGCCGGGCACCGGCTCTACCTCGTGGGCGGAAGCGTCCGGGACGCCCTGCTCGGGCGCGAGTCCGGAGACCTCGACTTCACCACGGATGCGCGGCCCGATGCGGTCCTCGCGGTTCTGGCGGGCTGGGCCGACGCGATCTGGGACACCGGCATCGCCTTCGGCACGGTCGGCGCGCGCAGGCACGGCAGCACCGTCGAGATCACGACGTTCCGGGCCGACGCGTACGACCGCGTCACGCGCAATCCGGTCGTGGCCTTCGGCGACACCATCGAGGACGACCTCGTCCGGAGGGACTTCACCGTCAACGCGATGGCGGTGGAGCTCACGGTCGACGAGCGGCGCTTCGTCGATCCCCACGGCGGGCTCGCCGCACTCGCCGCCGGCACCCTCGACACGCCGGCGACACCCGAGGAGTCCTTCGCCGACGACCCGCTACGGATGCTGCGGGCCGCGCGGTTCGTCTCCCAGCTGGGTCTGGCACCCGCGCCGCGAGTCGTCGCGGCGATGACTGCAATGGCCTCCGAGCTGGGCCGAATCACCCGCGAGCGCGTGCAGGTCGAGCTGACCAAGCTGGTCTGCGGCGCGCACCCGCGCCGAGGAATCGAGCTGTTGGTCGAGACAGGGCTCGCCGAGCAGGTGCTGCCGGAGGTGCCGGCGATGCAACTGGCCGTCGACGAGCACATGCAGCACAAGGACGTCTACACGCACTCCCTGGTCGTCATGGAGCAGGCGATCGAACGCGAGAAGCCCGGATCTCCGGATCTCGTGCTGCGCCTCGCCGCGCTGCTGCACGACATCGGCAAGCCCGACACGCGGCGCAGGGAGCCCGATGGGCGCGTCAGCTTCCATCACCACGAGGTGGTCGGGGCCAAGATGGTGCGGCGACGGCTGCGGGAGCTGCGCTACCCCAAGGCGATCATCGACGACGTCGCCCAGCTGGTGTTCCTGCACCTGCGCTTTCACGGTTACGGCAATGGCGAGTGGACCGACTCCGCAGTGCGCCGGTACGTCACCGACGCCGGACCCCTGCTGGACCGGCTGCACAAGCTCGTGCGCTCCGACTGCACCACGCGCAACCGGCGCCGCGCGGCTGCTCTGCAGCGCAGCTACGACTCGCTCGAGGACCGGATCGCGCAGCTGCGTCAGCAGGAGGAGCTCGACGCCATCCGTCCGGACCTGGACGGCAACGCGATCATGCAGCTCCTCGGCATCCCACCGGGCCCGCTCGTCGGGAAGGCGTACAAGCACCTGCTCGCCGTGCGCATGGAGCGCGGTCCGCTGTCACATGAGGAGGCGGAGGCCGAGCTACGGAGCTGGGCGTCCGAGAACCGTGTGGGCTGAGCTCGGACGTCAACCCGCCAAGGTGCGGGGGCGGCGGCGTAGCTGCTGGTCGTGCGCCAGCAGGCCGAGCACGTAGAGGAGGGCCGCTGCTCCGAGGAGCCATGGAGCGTTGCCGTCGGAGGGGCTGAGCAGGGCGGCGACAGCCACCGCGAGCACGTAGCCGACGTTGAAGACGATGTCGTAGAGCGCGAACACCCGTCCGAGCACTCCGTCGCCCGCCTCCCCCTGTACGGCGGCGTCGGTGCAGAGTTTGACGATCTGGCCCGTGGCGCCGAGCACGAACGCCGCGACCAGCACCGCCGGCATCGACAGGAGCGCGGCGAGCGCGAGCTGCGTGACCGTGGCGACGAGCAGCGCCACGCGGATGGTGCGGGGACGACCCCACCGCCGGACCATCCACGGTGCGAGCAGCGCCGCCGTCCCGAGGCCTGCCGCGGCGAGCAGGACAGCCTCGCCGATCCCCGCGAGGCCTGCGCGGAACGGCCCGCTGTCCGTGAAGGCGTACCGGAACAGCAGCAGCGTGAGCAGCGTCGTGATCCCGAACGAGAGCCGGTGGGCGGCGAGCGCCAGGAAGGATGCGGCCACCGAAGGCGTGGCGGCGGTGGCGCGCGCGCCGTCGGCGAGTCCGTGCAGGACGGTGACGGCGGCACGTGAGCCCGGGTCCGTCCGGTCCGGTCCGAGGGCGCTCCGGCCGAAGCCGGCGGCCAGGGTGGCGGCGAGCACCGATCCGGCCACGGCCGCCAGCGTGGTGATCGCGGAGCCGGTGTCGTCCGGGCCGAGGAGCTGGCGGATCCCGATCGCGCTGGCCCCGCCGATCGCCGCCATGGCCGCCCCTGCCGTGACGGCGAGAGTGTTGGCCTCGACGAGGTGACGACGGGGAACGACGTGCGGAAGCGCGACCGACAGCCCGGAGTTGACGAACCGGCTGATCCCGGCCACGGCGAGGGCGGCAAGGTACAGACCGGGTCCGGTGACCCCGGCGAAGACGATGGCGGCGACGACCACGACGAGCGCGGCTCGCGCCAGGTTGGCACTCATCAGCACGCGCTTGCGGTCCCACCGGTCCAGCAGCGCCCCCGCGAACGGGCCGATCACCGAGTACGGCAACAGCAGCACGGCCAGCCCCGCCGCGACGGCGAGCGGGTCGGCCTGCCGCTCCGGGTTGAACAGCACAGCCCCGCCGAGCGCAGCCTGGAACACGCCGTCGGCCCACTGCGTGGCAAAGCGCACGGCAAGCAGCCTGCGGTAGCCGCGAGTACGAACCAGCCGGGCGAAACCCAGTCGCTCGGTCGCCGTCGCCGTGGGCGTTCCCACGGCGAGGGGCGGCGTCGGTGGTCCCGATGTCGACACGGCCGAAGGTTACGCGGCCGGGCGGATGCAACGATGGTCCCGTGGTGGACGACCGCTCCGGCTCTGGCGCTTCTCCCGGTTCCGAGCCGGTACCGGGCAGCCTGCTCGTGGCGGCGCCCGGACTTCTCGATCCCAACTTCCGGCGCACCGTCATCTTCATGATCGAGCACCGGGAGCGGGGCAGCCTCGGCGTGGTGCTGAATCGGCCGAGCGAGGTGACGGTGCGTGACGTCCTGCCGTCCTGGGCATCGCTGTCCGCGCAGCCGCGCGCGGTCTTCGTCGGCGGCCCGGTGGAGGCCGAGACGGCACTGTGTCTCGCCACGGTGCGGACCGGCCACGATCCGGCCGTGATCGAGGGGTTGGTGCGCGTGCGCGGCCCCGTGGTGCTGGTCGACCTCGACACCGACCCGACCATGATCGGACCCAGTCTCCGCGGCCTGCGGGTGTTCGCCGGCTACTCCGGCTGGGACGCCGGGCAGCTCGCCGGGGAGATCGATCGGGGCGACTGGATCGTGGTGCCCGCGCTGCCCGACGACGTGCTGTCCCGGCAGGACGGCGGTCTGTGGGGCCACGTGCTGCGCCGGCAGGGCATGCCGCTGTCGCTGCTGGCGACCTACCCGGCGGACGTCCGGCAGAACTGACGCCGGTCCGCGCGGCGCGACTCCACCTGCGTGGGTGAGGCCCGGCGGTCAGCCGTGGTCGGAGCCGTTCGGGACGCTGGTGCTCGCGTCGCGGCAGCCGGCCACGAGGTCGCAGCCCGCGCACGAGCCCCCGCAGGCGGGTGGTCCGGCGACCGGCTGTGCCACTGCCGCCGCGGCTCGGTCCCCGACCGCGCCGGCAACGCCGGCGAGCACGAGCACCCCGACGACGGTCACGGCGAGCACGACCAGGCCGAGCGTGCCGCTCGTGCCGGCGAGCAGGACAGCCCCGCCCGCGATGGCGACGGCGCCTGCCGCGCCTGCCGGCGGCGCCGCCGCCCGGTTGGCTACGGCGAACGCCGTCTCCGAGAGCAAGGTCGCCGGCGTACGGACCCCGACCCAGGCGTTGCGACGCAGCCGCGAGCGCGCTCCGAACACGGCGACGGCGACGAGCGCGACGCCGGCCAGCACGAGCAGCGAGCCGAGGATCAGACGGAGTGGCAGCGGCACGGCGACCAGGGTAGGCGAACCCGATCGCGGGCCCACCGCCAGCGGAGTTACGCTGGGTACGTGGCCCACCGACTCCTCGTCGAGGCCGCGCCGCACTAGCAGAACCGGGCGCGGCCGACCCCTCATGCCCGAGCGGCAGGGGGGTCTTCTGGTTTTCGGGCCGACTAGAGACTTCCCAGGAGTGGGACATGAGCACGGACACGACCGCAGCTGCACCTCGGCGCGCCGACGGCGGTGCCGACGATGCGGCGCTGCCCTACCGGTACGGCGCGCCGCTGGCCGCGGGGATCGAACGCCGCTGGCAGGATCGGTGGGAGGCCGAGGGCACGTTCCACGCCCCCAACCCGTCGGGTCCGTGGGCCGACCCCGCCGGCCTCGGCGGCGACAAGGTCTACCTGCTGGACATGTTCCCGTACCCCTCCGGATCCGGGTTGCACGTCGGCCACCCGCTGGGGTTCATCGGCACGGACGTGCTGGGGCGCTACCTGCGGATGACCGGCCACACCGTGCTGCACGCGATGGGTTTCGACGCGTTCGGTCTGCCCGCAGAGCAGTACGCGGTGCAGACGGGCACGCACCCGCGCACGACCACAGAGGACAACATCCGGCGCTACAAGGCTCAGCTGCGCCAGCTGGGCCTGGGCCACGACGAGCGGCGCTCGGTGGCCACCACCGACGTCGAGTTCTACCGCTGGACGCAGTGGATCTTCCTGCAGATCTACAACAGCTGGTACGACGAGGCGCAGCAGAGGGCGCGGCCCATCGCCGAGCTGGAGGCGGAGTACGCCGCAGGCACCCGTCCCACCCCCGACGGGCGGAGCTGGGGCGAGCTGACGAGCGTCGAGCAGCGCGGGGTCGTCGACTCACACCGGTTGGCGTATATCTCCGAGGCCCCCGTCAACTGGTGCCCCGGGCTGGGCACGGTGCTGGCCAACGAGGAGGTCACCGCCGACGGCCGCAGCGAGCGTGGCAACTTCCCCGTGTTCCGGCGCAGCCTGAAGCAGTGGATGATGCGGATCACCGCTTACGCCGACCGGCTGGTTGCCGACCTGGACCGGCTGGACTGGCCCGACTCGGTCAAGGCGATGCAGCGCAACTGGATCGGCCGCTCGGAGGGCGCGCAGGTGCGCTTTCCCGTCGCCGGCGTCGCGACGCCGATCGAGGTCTTCACCACCCGCCCCGATACGCTGTTCGGCGCCACCTACATGGTGCTGGCGCCCGAGCACCCGCTGGTCGACGCGATCACCCCCGACGCGTGGCCCTCCGACGTCGACGCGCGGTGGACAGGTGGGGCCGCCACCCCGAGCGAGGCCGTCGCCGCGTACCGGGACGCCGCGGCCCGCAAGTCGGATCTGGACCGGCAGGAGAACCGGGAGAAGACCGGTGTCTTCATCGGCGCCTATGCCACCAACCCGGTCAACGGACAGCCGATCCCCGTCTTCGTCGCCGACTACGTGCTGATGGGCTACGGCACCGGCGCGATCATGGCCGTGCCTGCTCAGGACCAGCGCGACTGGGACTTCGCCACGGCGTTCGGCCTGCCGATCGTCCGCACCGTGCAGCCGACCGAGGGCTGGGACGGCGAGGCCTACACGGGTGACGGTCCGGCGATCAACTCGGCGAACGACGAGATCAGCCTGGACGGGCTGGGCATCGGCGAGGCCAAGCGCGCGATCACCGACTGGCTGGCCGCGCGCGGGGCCGGCGAGCCGGTCGTCCAGTACAAGCTGCGCGACTGGCTGTTCTCCCGGCAGCGGTACTGGGGCGAGCCGTTCCCGATCGTGTGGGACGCCGACGGCATGCCGGTCGCGCTGCCGGATGACCAGCTGCCCGTCGCGCTGCCGGAGATTGACGACTACTCACCCAAGACCTACGCCCCCGACGCCGCGGACACCGAGCCGGAGCCGCCGCTGTCACGCGCGTCGGAGTGGGTGGAGGTCGACCTGGACCTGGGGTCGGGGCCACGGCACTACCGCCGGGAGACCAACACGATGCCGCAGTGGGCCGGCTCCTGTTGGTACTACCTGCGCTATCTGGACCCGGAGAACGAGGAGCGCTTCGTCGATCCGGAGGTCGAGCGGTACTGGCTGGGCAAAGATCCGGCCCGTGGCCCCGCCGATCCGGGCGGCGTCGACCTGTACGTCGGCGGTGTAGAGCACGCCGTGCTGCATCTGCTGTACGCCCGCTTCTGGCACAAGGTTCTGTACGACCTTGGCCAGGTCAGCTCCGAGGAGCCATTCCGCCGGCTGTTCAACCAGGGCTACATCCAGGCCTTCGCCTACACCGACGCCCGTGGTGCGTACGTGCCTGCGGAGGAGGTTGCCGAATCGACAGCCCCGGACGGCACGGTCGGTTTCACGTGGAACGGGCAGCCCGTCCGCCGGGAGTACGGGAAGATGGGGAAGTCGCTGCGCAACGTGGTGACGCCCGACGAGATGTGCGAGCGCTACGGCGCCGACACCTTCCGTCTCTATGAGATGTCGACGGGCCCGATGGACGTCTCCCGTCCGTGGTCCACCCGTGACGTGGTCGGCTCGCAGCGCTTCCTGCAGCGTGTGTGGCGCAACCTGGTGGACGAGCGCACGGGCGAGGCCCGCGTCACCGACGCGGAACCGGAGGTCGAGACGCTGCGTGCCCTGCACCGCGCGATCGCTGGGGTGCACACCGACTTCGCGGCGCTGCACTACAACACCGCCGCGGCCAAGCTGATCGAGCTGAACAACCACCTGACGAAGACCTACGGCAGCACCGGTGTGCCGCGCAGCGTCGCCGAGCCGCTGGTGCTGATGATGGCGCCGCTGACCCCGCACGTCGCCGAGGAGCTGTGGGCGCTGCTTGGCCACGAGGACTCGCTGGCCCACGGTCCGTTTCCGGTGGCCGACGAGCAGTACCTGGTGGCCGAGACGGTCGAGTACCCGATCCAGGTCAATGGCAAGGTCCGCTCCCGAATCGTCGTCCCCGCCGATGCCGGCACCGCGACGGTGGAGGCAGCGGCGCTGGCCGAGGAGAAGGTCGCCGGACTGCTGGACGGCCGGGAGCCGCGCAAGGTGATCGTCGTACCCGGCCGCCTGGTCAACGTGGTGGTCTAGCCGGCCCGCGGTGCCACGGGAGGTCGTCCCCGGTCAGCGGGCGGCGGGTCGCAGCACGAGCTCGGTGAGGGCTGCGTCGTCGGGCGCTGTGACGGCCAGCAGCACGGCCCCGGCCACCGACTCGGGCCGCAGGTAGGTCTCGGCGTGGTACTCGCCGCCCTCCTGCGC
The DNA here is from genome assembly GCA_035695525.1 of Pseudonocardia sp. Lineage (GTDB taxonomy): Bacteria > Actinomycetota > Actinomycetes > Mycobacteriales > Pseudonocardiaceae > Pseudonocardia. Next base: position 9,320 of record DASRSC010000295.1, read on the forward strand.
GACGACACCCCGCTGCATCTCGGTGTCGACGCGACCGGGGTGCACCGAGGTGACCCGTAGGCCGTTGACAGCCTCTTCGGCCCGCAGTGCGTCGGCGAACGCCGTCAGCGCGAACTTGCTCGCGGCATAGGACGCCCAGCCAGGAGAAGCGGAGAGTCCGGCTCCCGAGTTCAGCAGGACGACGCGCCCGCGGGCGGCCCGCAGCGCCGGTAGCAGCAGCCTGGTCAGCTCGGCCACGGCCACGACGTTCACCTCGAACTGGCGACGCCACGTCGAGACC
>DASRSC010000296.1:0-5551 GCA_035695525.1 Pseudonocardia sp.
GAACGGGACCATCTTCGGCAGCCGAGGCCGAGGCCGCGGCCTGCTCGCCGCGACGCTGGTGGCGGCTGCGCTCGCCCTCGGTGGATGCGGGGCGGCAGGTACCGCCAGGCTCGCGCCCGCCGTCACGGCGGACGGCGTGCAGCGCGTGGAGGTGGCGTTCGCAGGCGGCGTCGTCACCGGCGGGTTGCGGCGGTACGCGGTGCCCCTCGGGTCCACCGTCGAGCTCGTGGTGGCCAGCGACGTGGCCGACGAGGTGCACGTGCACGGCTACGACCGGCTGAGCTACGTCACCGCGGGCGCCACCACCTCCGTGCGGTTCGTCGCCGACCTGCCGGGGGTCTTCGACGTGGAGCTGGAGCAGCGCGGCCTCCCCCTGACGCAACTGGAAATCGCCTGACCCCGCCCCACCCCGCGAGTCGCCCGATTCCCGCCCGCGAGTCGCCCGGTTCGTGCGCGAGTCGCCCGATTCCCGCCCGCGAGTCGCCCCGAACGACTCGCCAGGATGCGCGAGTCGCCCGGGAGCCGGGTTCCCGTGCGCCGGGTCATGGCGAGTCGCGGGCGGGGTGGCGGAGGCTCGTAGGGTGAGAACGTGGCAGTGGAGCGGATCATGCGGTTCCTCCTGCTCGTCGCTTTGACGGCCCTCTTGCTGCCCGGCGGTGCAACGCCGGCCCTCGCGCACGCCGGCGGGCTGACGTCGTCCAGCAGCGAGGCGCGGGTGCTCGCGATCGACCCCCCGGTACCAGGGCTGGACGTGCGCGCCGTGGAGTTCGGCGCCAGGCTCCGGGTGGACAACGGCACCGGCGACACGGTCGTCGTCGAGCCGCTGCCCGGTTCCCAGCTCTCAGGCCTACCGGTCGTCGCACCGGGTGGCCGGGCCTACTGGACCGACCCCCGCGTCACGGCCGCCGCTGCCGGAGAGCGCCCGGACGGTGATCGGGTGGCATGGGCTGTTCCGCTGCGGGTCGGAGCCACCGCGGTGACGGTGCGCGGCGAGCAGTTCTGGCCACCGGGACCGGCCACCGCGCAGTGGGTGGGCGTCGCCCTGCTCGCACTGGCGGTCCCGGCCGTGGCCGGTGTGCTCGGGGCGGCACGCCGGTGGGGCCGGGTCGTGCTCGCCGTCGCGACGGTCGCCGTCATCGGTGCGCACCTGGTGCACGTCCTCGGCTCCGCCGGGGTGCCCGAGGACCAGCCGTACCCGTTGATGCTGCTCAGCGCCGCGGGGTACGCGCTGCTCGGTTGGCCGCTCGGCGCAGTCGGCGCGTGGCTGACGGTGCGTGGGCATGCCGCGGGTCCCCTGCTGTGCGTCGCTGCGGGGGGCCTGTTCGCCATCGTCATCACCCCGGTCGACGCCTTCACTCTCGTCGACGCCGTTGTGCCGTACGCCTGGGGTGCGGATCTCGACCGCGCGCTCGTGGCGCTGACCCTCGGCGGCGGGCTCGGCGTCGTCGTCGCGGGGATGGCGGTGCTGCGGCGCGGGACGGTCCCGGCGTCGTAGATGGTGCTCGCGCACGGCATCGGAAGTGTCGAAGGGCTGCCGTTGAACGGTGAGCTCGTGCTGCAGACCGGCGGCGTCGTCGTGCTCGTGTCCTTCCTCGCGGTGGCGCTGCTGTGGAGGCGGCCGCGCTTCGCCGGTCCGGTGACCGGACGACCCCTGCCCGCCGTCCTGGACGCCCCGTCACTGCGGTCCGCGCTGCAGGCGGTGACTCTGGCGGGGGCGGTTGCGATCGTCGGGTACGGCTTCGCCGGCCCGCAGGACCCGGACGCCAACCCCGCTCCCCGCGCGCTCTACGTGCTGCTGTGGGTGGGGCTCGTTCCGGCGTCGCTGGTGTTCGGGCCGGTGTGGCGGGTGCTGAACCCGCTCCGGCTGCTGCACCGCCTCACCGCGACGGCCCTACGCCGCCCGGTGCACGGGACGGCGCCCCTGTCCGATCGACTCGGCTACCTTCCGGCTGCGGCCGGGCTGCTGGTGTTCGTCTGGCTGGAGCTGGTGGCGCCCGGACGGGACCGGCCCGCCGTCGTCGCGACGTTCCTGCTGGCCTACGCCGTCCTGCACACGCTGGCGGCGCTGTGGTTCGGCGAGCGCTGGTTCGACCGCGCTGACGCCTTCGAGGCCTACTCCGCACTCACCGGAGCACTCGCACCGATCGGTCGGCTGGACACCGGGCGCATCGGGCTGCGCAACCCGTTCCGGGGGCTCGCGGCCGTGCCCGTTGCGCCGGGGCTCGTCGGTTTCGTCGCGGTGTGGTGGGGCTCCACCGTGTTCGACGGCCTCACCGGCTGGGTGGGCTGGCAGGCGCTGGGCCTGCCGCCGGTTCTCGACACGCTCGTGCTCCTCGGGCTGGTACTGATGGTCGCCGGGCTCTACCGGGCCGCAACAGGGGCGCTGGCGGGTCCGCTGGTGACCACCCTGGTCCCGATCGCGGCTGGGTACACGATCGCCCACTACGTCACGTTGCTGCTGGTGGAGGGGCCGCGTGGGCTCACGCAGCTCGCCGGCGCCCAGCTCGGCGCCGTCACCGCTGTGCCCGCACCTGCGATCGTGGCCGGCGCCCAGATCGCCGCCGTGCTCGTCGGACACGTCGTGGCCGTCTTCGCCGCGCACGACCGCAGCGTGGCTCTGCTGCCCGAGCACCGGCGGCTCGCCGATCAGGTGCCGTTGGTGCTGCTGATGGTGGGCTACACGATGGCCGGGTTGTTCCTGCTCGTGATCTCCTGACGCGATGATGGTGGCGCGATCGGTCCTCCTGTTCGTGCTCGCAGCCGTCGCCGAGATCGGCGGAGCATGGTTGGTGTGGCAGGGCGTGCGTGAGCAACGCGGGCTGCTGTGGATCGGGGCGGGAGTACTGGCGCTCGGGGCCTACGGGTTCGTCGCCACGCTGCAGCCAGACCCGCATTTCGGCCGCATCCTTGCCGCGTACGGCGGGATCTTCGTGGCGGGATCGCTGGCGTGGGGGGTGCTGGTGGACGGTTTCCGCCCGGACCGCCTCGACTACATCGGCGCGGCGCTGTGCCTCGTCGGCGTCGCCGTGATCATGTATGTGCCACGCTGATGCCGCATCACCATGCGAGTTCCGTGCAGCCCGTACGGGCCCCCGGCGGCTCGACCTGCAAGGTGAAGTGGGCCAGGTGGTGGCGGTCGGCGAGGAGGCGCTGCGCATCGGTGAGCACGACGGCCGGGTCGCAGTCCGCGTCGACCGTCAGGTGCGCGGAACCGACCTCCATCCCGGAGGTCAGCGTCCAGACGTGCACGTCGTGCACGTCCTGCACGCCCTCCAGCGAGACGAGCTCGGATCGGATGGCTGCCATGTCCACGTGCGCGGGCGCGGCCTGTACGAGGATCCGGACCGCCTGACGGGCCAGCGACCAGGTGCGCGGCAGTACGAAGAGCCCGATCCCGATGGCGACGATCGGGTCCGCGTAGCGCCAGCCGAACAGCAGTGTCACCGCACCGGCGAGCAACACCCCGACCGAACCTAGCGTGTCGGCGAGCACCTCGAGGTAGGCGCCACGCACGTTGAGGCTCTCCTGCGCGCCCTTGCGCAGCATCGCGAACACGACGAGGTTCGCGGCGAGCCCGGCTGCGGCGGTGAGCATCAGCGGCAGGCCCGGCACGTCCGGCGGGTTGGCGAAGCGTTGCACGGCCTCCACGAGTACCCAGGCGGCCACGCCGAACAGCAGTACGGCGTTGGCGAGCGCGGCGAGCACCTCGGCGCGGTAGAGCCCGAACGTCCTGCGGTCGGTACGTCGGGATGCGCGGGCCGCCGCGATGGCGGCGAGAGCCATACCGACGCCGAGCACGTCGGTGAACATGTGCCCGGCGTCCGAGAGCAGCGCCAGCGACGACGTCGCCAACCCGACGACGACCTCGAGTACGAGGAACGCGACGAGCACACCGAGCGAGATCGCGAGGCGCCGCACGTAACGTCCCGACGCACTACCACCGGCCGTCGCTTCCGTGCCGTGACCGTGACCCGCCCCCATGGCCCACAACATATGCGGAAGCGTGCATGAGTGCAAACGGGCGGGGGCAAGCCGCGCAGCGCCCGCCCCGGCCGCCTCGTCGCAGCCATCCGCGATGCTTGTGACCGTGACCTCGCCCGGATCCCCCTCCGTCCGAAAGCCGGCACCGGCTGTGATCGCTTGCCACGCTGTCCCCGCTGTCGCGCCGGCCGGAGGAAACGGTGGCCGATAGAGCCGACCTGCCTCGCGTAGCAGTCTTCTCCCTGGGCGGCACGATCGCTTCGACGAGCACGCCGGACGAGCGCGGGGCAGCGGGGGGTGTTACTCCGCGGCTCGGGGCAGGTCAGCTCGTCGAGGCTGTGCCCCAGCTTCGGGATGTCGCCGAACTGGAGACGGTGTCCTTCCGTCAGATCCCCTCCGGCGACCTGACGCTGCGAGACCTCGTCGATCTGGCCGCCGAGATCACCCGGCGCTTCGACCGGGGGGTGAGCGGCGTCGTAGTCACGCAGGGGACGGACACGATCGAGGAGACGTCCTTTGCGCTCGACCTGCTCGTGCGCGGTCCGCGGCCGGTGGTTGTCACCGGCGCGATGCGCAATCCCACCCTCCCGGGGTCGGACGGACCTGCCAACCTCCTCGCAGCCGTGCAGGTGGCGGTCGCTCCGGCCCACGCGGGCTCGGGAGCGATCGTCGTCATGAACGATGAGATCCACGCCGCGCGCTTCGTGCGCAAGACCCACACCTCGAGCCCGGCCGCGTTCCGGTCGAGCACAGCGGGCCCGTGGGGCTGGATCGTCGAAGGACGACCTCGTTTCGCGTTCCGCCTGCCCGCGTTGGGGACGCGCTTCTCCTCGGTGTGCTCGGACCGGATCCCAGCCGTCGCCCTGCTCACGTCCACACTGGGAGACGATGCGCGACTCATCGCCCAGGTGGGGAAGCTCGGGTACGGCGGGCTGGTTCTCGAGGCCTTCGGCGGCGGCCACGTCCCTGCCCACGTCGTACCGGCGTTGCAGGACCTCGGCGAGCGTGTCCCGGTTGTGCTGGCCTCGCGCACAGGCGGCGGCGAGACGCTCCAGAAGACCTACGGGTCTCCGGGCGCGGAGCGGGATCTGCTTGGCCGCGGACTCATCGCGGCTGGGTTCCTCGACGGCTTGAAGGCCCGGATCCTGCTGAGCCTGGCCCTGGCCGCCGGCGCCGATATACCTGCCGTCCGCGAGGCGTTCCGGCAGGTCAACATGTCCGCTGTCGACGGCAGCTGCACGTAGCAGAAGGGGGCGGGCGGAAGTGATAGGTCCATGGGGCCTCACGCACCCGGGCCGGGTCGATGTCATCGGCACCCGCGCCTCGTCCCGGGCTGAGCGAGAGACCCGGAGCGCGTTCGGTTGCTCAGGACCCCACGAGGGCGGCCACCCGGACCATCTCGTTGCCGACGATCATCATGCCCTCACCTCCCGTGCCCGGCGGCCAGGATCTGATCCGCTCCGCATGCCACGGCCACGTGCGCCATCACCTGTGCTGAACGGTCCGTCTCGTTGCAGGCACCGCCGCAGTAGGCGGCGAGGCCGCGGCGCCGCACGGACACCGATCCGTA
>DASRSC010000297.1:0-7983 GCA_035695525.1 Pseudonocardia sp.
GCTCGCCCCGGAGATCACCCGGCGGGCCATCGCGCGCCTCACCCCGCCCACGCGCCGCCCGGAACCGCCGCCCGGTATCGACCGACGACCTCACCCCCCGCGAGACCGACGTGCTCACCTGCCTGGGGCGCGGCCTGTCCAACGCCGAGATCGCCGCGGAGCTGGTGATCACAGAAGCGACCACGAAGACGCACGTATCCCGGGTGCTCACCAAGCTCGGGCTACGTTCCCGTGCAGGCGGCGATCGCGGCGCAGGATGTGGGCCAGCCTGGTCGGTTGAGTCCGGGGTGCCGACGCGGCCCCCGGGTCCGGGCTACTCGCCCAGCAAACCACCGGGCGGAATGACGGTGGGCGCTGCGGGAACCGCGGCGTTCTGGTCCGAGACGGAGATGACGGCGTCGGAGGCCGCGGGCGGTGCGGCCCCGGCGAGCACCGCGACAGCCCCGGTGAACATAGTCAGCACGAACCGGGCCGTCGCGGGCTTCCGCCGACCGCGGCCGGGCAGCCGGTGGCGCCCGCGCGACACACCTGCCGGCGACCGCCGCACGCGGTACGCCGGATCCGCGGCGAGAAGTGCCGCGACCTGGGCGGCGGAGGGCCGGCGTTCCGGGTCGTCCCGCGTCATGGCTTCGAGGAGATCCCCCAACCCGCCGGGCAGCCCGGCCTGCACCGCCGGAGCGCGGTGCAACCTCGCGGTCGCCGACTCCATCGCGAGGCCTGGGTACTCGCGGCGTCCGGTCAGGGCCTCCAGCAGCACGAGCCCCAGCGCATAGACGTCCGCGGCCGGGCCCACGCGCTCCCCGCGCACCTGCTCCGGCGCGAGGTAGGCGGCGGTGCCGACCACGCACCCGCTCGCGGTTGCCCCGGCTCCCTCGAGCGCGCGGGCGATACCGAAGTCCGCGAGCCGCGGCCGGACACCGTCGAGCAGAACGTTGGCGGGCTTCACGTCACGGTGGATGATCCCGCCGCTGTGCACGTGGGCGAGCGCCTCAGCCAGGTGCCTGCCGAGCGTCCGCACCGCACCGGGTGCCAGCGGTGGGCCCGTTCTGATCCGCTCGGCCAGCGTCGGTCCCTCGACGAGGTCGGTCACGACGAACGACCTGCCGTCCTCCGTGCCGCCGCCGTGCAGGCCGACGAGACCGGGGTGGTCGAGTCGCGCCAGCACCTCCATCTCCTGCCGCTGCTGGCGCAGGTCGTGCGCCGATGCACCGGAATGGAAGCGCTTCACCGCCACGTCCGCGCCGCCCCATAGGTCGCGGGCACGGTGCACCACCGCTGACGAGCCGATGCCGAGCACCCGGCCGAGCGCGTACCGGCCGGCGACGAGCCGTGGCTCGGCCGCAGACGCGCCAGGCCGTTCCTTCGACGGACCGGACTCGTCGAGGGCCATGCGGACCGGTTCCCCCGATGGGTCCGATCCATGCGTAATCCGAAGGATCGGCCCCGAACGAGATCAGCCGGCGGCGGTGGTGAGCGCCCGGCGGGTGAGGACCCGGGCCAGGTGCCTGCGGTACTCGGCAGTGGCCGGGATGTCGCTCGTGGGGTCGGTGCCCTGGGCGGCCAGCGCAGCGGCCTCCTCGATCGATGCGCCGTCCGCCAGTGCGGCCTCCGTGGCCGAGGCTCGCAGGGGTGTCGCGCCCATGTTGACCAGCCCGACGCGACCGTCGACCACGGCCACTCCGACGATCGCCCAGTCGTTGGCGCGACGGGTGAACTTCTCGTAGGCCCACCCGGCCGAGCCGGTGCGCGGCACCCTGATCTCCACGATCAGCTCGTCCGGCTCCTTCACCGAGGAGAACATCCCGGTGTAGAAGCCGGTGGCGGGCACCTGGCGCTCCCCGCGCGGACCGCGCAGCACGACGGTGCCGCCGAGCGTGAGCACTGCGGCGGGCAGGTCGGACGCCGGGTCGGCGTGGGCGAGGGACCCGCCGATGGTGCCGCGGTGGCGGACCTGCGGGTCGCCGACCGTGCGGGCGACCGCCGCGAGCAGCGGTACCTCGGCGCCGAGCACGTCGGAGGCCTCCAGGTCGCGGTGCCGCGTTCCGGCGCCGATCGCGACCTCGTCACCGTCGAGGTGGATGTAGTGCAGCTCGGACAGCCGTCCGATGTCGATGACCACTTCGGGCGCAGCGAGCCGCAGCTTCATCACGGGCAGCAGCGAGTGGCCGCCTGCCAGCACCGTGGCGTCCTCCCCGTGCTCCTCGAGTAGCGCCAGCGCGCTCTCGAGGGAGTCCGGGCGGGCGTAGGAAAAGGCGACCGGGATCACGCGCCGCTCCCGGTGGAGAAGCCCGGCGCGGACTCGACGCCACCGCCCGGGGACCGGTCGGCATCCGCCTCGACGGTGGTCGTCTGCCCGGCGTCGGGATCCTGTCCGCTGGCGGCCAGCACGGCGCGGACGATGTTGTGGTAACCCGTGCACCGGCAGAGGTTGCCCTCGAGACCCTCACGCACCTCACGCTCGGTGGGCTTCGGGTTCTCCTTCAGCAGGCCGACCGTGGCCATCACCATTCCGGGGGTGCAGAAGCCGCACTGCAGTCCGTGCTCGGCGCGGAACGCAGCAGCCACCGGGTGCAGCTTCGTGGAGTTCGGGGACAGCCCCTCCATCGTGGTGACCGACTGCCCGTCGGCCTGCACCGCGAGTACGGTGCACGACTTCACGGACTCGCCGTCCACCAGCACCGTGCAGGCGCCGCACGAGGTGGTGTCGCATCCGACGTTCGTGGCCTTGAGGCCGATCACGTCACGCAGATAGTGCGCGAGCAGCAGGCGCGGCTCGACGTCGGCCGTGGTCTCCGTGCCGTTGACGGTGATTCCGACCTTCACGGTCGTGTTCATTGAGGTGGTCACTGCTGCGCTCCCTCGGAGCTGTCGCTGCCGGCTCCGCGTTCGCCACGGGCGGCGTTGATGGCCTCCCACACCCGCAGCGGGCTGGTGGGCATGTCGATGTGGCGGACTCCGAGGTGGGAGACGGCATCGATCACCGCGCTCTGCACCGCAGGAGTCGCACCGATGGTGCCCGCCTCGCCGATGCCCTTGGCCCCGAGCGGGTTGAGGGTGGTCGGCGTGGCCATGTCCAGCAACGTGAAGCTGGGCAGCTCGGCCGCGGACGGGAAGGCGTAGTCGGCGAAGGTGGCCGTCAGCGGGTTGCCATCGGCGTCGTAGACGACCTCCTCGAGCAGCGCCTGGGAGATGCCCTGGGCGATGCCGCCGTGGCGCTGGCCCTCCGCGAGCAGCGGGTTCACGATCGGTCCGGCATCGTCGAGCGTGACGATCCGGTCGACCACCGCCTTGCCCGACTCGATGTCGACCTCCACGACCGCGACGTGCGCGCCGAACGGGAACGTCGGCGCCCCGCTGTCGAACACGGTGTCGACCTTCAGCTGCTCCCGATCCGCGAGCTGGGCGAGCGTGACATTCGAGTCCGTACCCCTGACCGACACCGCGCCGTCGGCGACCTCCAGGTCGTCGACGCTCGCCTCCAGCAGGTCAGCCGCACGCTGCTTCGCCAGCTCCACGAGCTCGCCCGCCGCCTGGTGGACGGCGACGCCGCCGGTCTGCAGGCTGCGCGAGCCCATGGTGCCCGCGCCCCGCGGGATGAGGTCCGTGTCGCCGTGCTTCACCGTGATCTTCTCGATCGGGATGCCCAGGCGGTCGCTCGTGAGCATCGCCCATGCGGTGGCGTGGCCCTGGCCGTGCGGTGAGGTGCCCGTCAGGACCGTGACCGACCCGTCGGCGTGCACCTCGACGGAGGCGTCCTCGCTGAACGCGCCGCCACCGGTGATCTCGACGTACGCGGAGACCCCGATGCCGAGCTGGACGACGTCGCCACGCTCGCGGCGACGCGCCTGCTCGGCGCGCAGCTCGGCGTAGCCCGCACCCTCCAGCACACGGTCGATCGCCTTGGCGTACTCGCCGCTGTCGTAGACGGCGCCGCCCTTGGTCTCGAAGGGAAACTTGTCCGGCGGCACCACGTTGCGCCTGCGGACTTCGGCCGGGTCCTTGCCGATCTCGGCGGCAAACAGGTCCATGGCCCGCTCGATCGCCGCGGTGGCCTCCGGACGCCCGGCGCCGCGGTAGGCGCCCGTGGACGTGGTGGTGGTGACGACGGTGCGGGCCCGCGACTCGACCTTGGGGATGTCATAGACCCCCGGCGCCATCTGGCGGGTGAAGAACGGGAGGAACACGCCGAGGCGCGGATAGGCGCCCGCGTCGGCCAGCACGTCGAGGCGGTAGGCGAGCACGTCGCCGTCACGGTTGCCGCCGATCGTGATGGTCTGCAGCTGCGCGCGACCCTGCAGCATCCCGGTGAGGTTCTCCGAGCGGGTCTCGGTCCAGCGCACCGCACGCTTCAGGCGCTGCGCGAGCCACACCACGAGCGCGAACTCGGGGTCGGCCCCGATCTTCGCGCCGAAGCCCCCGCCGACGTCCGGGGCGATCAGGTGGATCAGCCCGGCGTCGATACCCAGCCACGAGGCGACCTCGTCCCGGGCCGACTGCGGGTTCTGGGTGGAGGCCCACAGGGTGACGCGCCCGTCGTCCCCCCAGACCGCCGCGGCCGCCCGGCCCTCCAGGGGAGAGGCGGCGAGGCGCTGGTTGACGATGTCGCGCGTGACGACCACCTCGCAGTCGTCGAAGAAGTGCTCGTCGAACTCCTCGTCGTGGCCGAAGCCGCCGGCGAGGTTGGTGCCCACCTCCTCGAACAGCAGCACCTCGTCCGTCAGCGCCGCCCGGGGATCGACCACCGCCGGAAGCGGGTCGTAGTCGATCTCGACCAGGTCGGCGGCGTCCTGGCCCTGGTAGGACTGCTCGGTCAGCACGGCGGCCACCGGCTCGCCGACGAACCGCACCTTGTCGGTGGCCAACCAGGGGCGGACCATGCCCGGGTTCGCGCCGGCGAACAACAGCGTCGGAGCCAGGTCGATGTCGGCGCCGGCGAATACCGCGACGACACCGGGCGCCTCGCGGGCGGCCTCGACGTCGACGGCGGTGATCCGCGCATGCGCAAGTGGGGACCGCACGAGCGTCAGGTGCAGCGCACCGTTCAGCCGCTCGTCGGTCAGGTCATCTGTATATGTGGCGCCCCGGGAAAGGAACACCGGATCCTCGGTGCGGACCACACGCGTGCCCATGATGCTCATCGAACGAAAGCCTAGCTCGCAGGCCACGGTCCGGTGGGACGGGATGACAAGATCTCGGGCACACCCTCAGGCGCGTTCACACCCTCGGTGACCAGGCAGTTGCAGGAAAGCCACGTTCACGCAGCCAAGCGCGACACGAACGTGGCTTCCCGGCGACAAGGGGAGATTTCAGGCGTCCGACAGCGGCAGGTAAACGCGGCCGCCGGCATCTGTGAACTCGTCCGACTTCTCCGACATCCCGGCCTCGATTGCCTCCACGCTCGTGAGCCCGTGCGCCTCTGCGTAGTCCCGGACGTCCTGCGTGATGCGCATCGAGCAGAACTTCGGCCCGCACATGGAGCAGAAGTGCGCGCTCTTGGCCGGCTCCGCCGGCAGGGTCTCGTCGTGGAAGGACAGCGCGGTGTCCGGGTCGAGCGACAGGTGGAACTGGTCGAGCCAGCGGAACTCGAACCGCGCCGCCGACAGGGCGTCGTCACGTGCCTGGGCCCGAGGGTGCTCCTTGGCCAGGTCGGCGGCATGCGCCGCGATCTTGTACGTGATCACGCCGGTCTTGACGTCGTCGCGGTCCGGCAGGCCGAGGTGTTCCTTGGGTGTGACGTAACACAGCATGGCGGTGCCCCGCGCGGCGATCGTGGCGGCACCGATGGCGCTGGTGATGTGGTCGTAGCCGGGTGCGATGTCGGTGGCGAGCGGGCCGAGCGTGTAGAACGGCGCCTCGCCGCACCACTCCTCCTCCAGCCGCACGTTCTCCGCGATCTTGTGCAGCGGGACGTGGCCGGGGCCCTCGATCATCACCTGCACGTCGCGAGCACGGGCAACCGCCGTGAGCTCGCCGAGGGTCCGCAGCTCGGCGAGCTGCGCCTCGTCGTTGGCGTCGGCGATCGAGCCGGGCCGCAGCCCGTCGCCGAGGGAGAACGTCACGTCGTAGGTGCGGAGGATGTCGCACAGCTCCTCGAACCGCGTGTAGAGGAACGACTCGCGGTGGTGCGCGAGGCACCAGGCGGCCATGATCGACCCGCCCCGGGAGACGATGCCCGTGACGCGTTTCGCGGTGAGTGGGACGTAGCGCAGCAGCACGCCCGCGTGCACCGTCATGTAGTCGACGCCCTGCTCGCACTGCTCGATCACGGTGTCGCGGTACACCTCCCACGACAGCGCCGTCGGGTCGCCGCCCACCTTCTCCAGCGCCTGGTAGATCGGCACCGTGCCGATCGGGACGGGCGAGTTCCGCAGGATCCACTCACGCGTCTCGTGGATGTTCTTGCCCGTCGACAGGTCCATGACGGTGTCGGCGCCCCAGCGGGTCGCCCACACCATCTTCTCCACCTCCTCCTCGATCGAGGAGGTCACCGCCGAGTTGCCGAGATTGGCGTTGATTTTCACCAGGAACGCCTTCCCGATGATCATCGGCTCGGCTTCGGGGTGGCACCGGTTGGCCGGGATCACCGCCCGTCCCCTCGCGACCTCGGACCGCACCAGCTCGACGTCCACGCTCTCCCGGATCGCGATGAACCGCATCTCCGGTGTGATGACCCCGGCCCGCGCCCAGGCCAGCTGCGTGGCGGCGCCGCCGACCGGCTCCCTGGCGGCGATCCATGGGGCGCGCAGGGCCGGCAACCCGTCCCTGACCTCGATCGTCACGCTGTCGTCGGTGTACTGCCCTGACGTGTCGTAGACGTCGTGGTGTTCGCCGGTGCCGAGCTCGATCCGGCGGACCGGGACCCGCAGGTCGTCCGGCCCGTCCAGGTACGCCTTGTGTGAGCCCCTGATGGGACCGGTGGTGACCTGAGGCGCGACCGTACGGTCCTCGAGTGCCGTCATGGCAATTCCTTCCTACGCCGGCATTACCCGGACAGGTTCTGCGGTCGGCGGCGTCGTTCGGCCGCCCTCTCAGCCCGTTCCACCACGAGCTCCCGCGTGTCATCTGAAGTTGTGCTCACCGGTCGAGTGACCGGGTGATCAGGGGGTGGGCTCCTCCCACCAGGGGCGCACCGCCCACAGCGGCGACACCGGCCCATGGCCGGCGCCGAGCGGGTACGAGTGCCGGACGGCCTCCACGATGTAGCGCTTGCCGAGCGCAACGGCGTCGGGCACGGCCATTCCCCGCGCCAGCCCGGACGCGATGGCGGATGCCATGCTGTCGCCGCCGCCATGGGTGTTGCCGGTGTCGAACCGCGGTCCCGGCAGCTCGGTGAACGTGTGTCCGTCGTAGAGCAGGTCGACGCAGCCGTCGGTGTCCTCGTGCAGGTGTCCGCCCTTGACCAGCACGTACTGCGGCCCGAGGCCGTGCAGCACCTTCGCAGCCTCGTACTGGGCGCTGCGGTCGTGCACGTCGATCCCGACCAGCAGCCGCACCTCGTCGAGGTTCGGGGTGATGACGGTGGCGCGCGGGAAGAGCAACGCACGGAAGGCATCGAGGGCGTCGTCGGCCAGCAGTTGGTCGCCGTGCATCGACGCCGCAACCGGGTCGACCACGAGCGGAGTGGATCCGGTGCCGCCGATCCCGACCCGGTCGCACGCTCCGGCGATCGCCTCGATGATCGGCCGGCTCGCGAGCATGCCGGTCTTCGCCGCGTCCAGCCCGATGTCGCTGGCCACCGCCTCGATCTGAGCTGCCACGGTCTCCGGCGGGATCGGATGCACGCCCGTGACGCCCACGGAGTTCTGCACCGTGACCGCGGTGACCGCCACGCACCCGTGCACACCGCACGCCGCGAACGCACGCAGATCGGCCGGGATGCCCGCGCCCCCACCGGAATCAGTGCCGGCGATCGTCATCACCCTCGGCGGCGAGACACCGACGGCGCGTTCGCTCATGCTTCCCTCCCGACGCCGGCATTACCCG
>DASRSC010000298.1:0-7255 GCA_035695525.1 Pseudonocardia sp.
AGATTGACCTCGTCGACGTAGAGCACGCCGCGATGGGCGTCGGCGAGCAATCCCGGCTGGTACGCCCGCACGCCCTCGCTCAGCGCGCGCTCCAGGTCGAGCGAGCCGACGAGCCGGTCCTCCGTCGCTCCGACGGGAAGCTCGACGAGCCGGGCCGTGCGGGTATCGGTCGGGCAGGACCCGACCACGGACTCGGCCTGCCCACTGTGCGCGGGTACGGCCGGGTGCGGGCCGTCGGGGCACTCCGGATCGGGGGCGTCGGGGTCGCAGCTGAACCGGCAACCGGCCACAACGTGCAGCCGGGGCAGAAGCGCCGCCAGCGCGCGCACGGCCGTCGACTTCGCGGTGCCCTTCTCCCCGCGCACCAGCACCCCACCGACGCCGGGATGCACGGCGTTGAGCAACAGCGCGAGCCGCAGGTCGTCGTGGCCCACGACGGCGGAGAAGGGGAACGTGGTCATCGGGACGAGCCTGCCAGACCGGACGTCACGACCGGGAGGTCGAGGGGCGCACCGTGACTGATCACATGTTCAAGTGCGCGGGTGTCGATGTGCTCCTCGACGAGGTCACCGAGCAGGTCGAGCTGGGCATCCCGCTCCGCAGCGAAGCTCGTGTCCGGCGCGGGCTCGAACCCGGAACGGCCCGTCTGCTCCGCGACGCGCCGCAGCAGCACGCGGCGGAATCCGTCGTTCTCCAGGAGCCCGTGCCAGTGGGTCCCGATGACGACGCCGGCGTCGGATCCCTCTGGATCGCCTCGCTCAGCGGCTCCTACCGACCCGGCCGCCGGTTCGCCGGGACCTGCGGCGTGGAGCAGTGGCGGGTTGCCCGAGCGCACCACACGGCCGTGGTGGATCTCGTAGCCCCGCACCTGTTCGCCCCATGCCGTACCCGCCGGGTTGCCCAGGTGCTTCTCGGCGTCGAAGGCCACCTCGAGATCGAGCAGGCCGAGCCCCTCGACGTCACGGCCCTCGACGCCGCCCTCCACACCGTGCGGATCGACGATCCGGCGCCCGAGCATCTGATAGCCGCCACAGATCCCGAGCACCAGCCGCCCGGCGCGGGCGTGCGCCAGCACCGCGTCGGCGAGCCCGGTACGGCGTAGCCACGCCAGGTCGGCGGCCGTGGCTTTCGAACCGGGCAGCACCACCAGGTCGGCGTCCAGCAACCGGGACGGCTCCGTCACGTACCGGACGGCGACGCCCGGCTCGCACGCCAGCGCCTCCGCGTCGGTGGCGTTGGAGATCCGGGGAAGCCGGACGACGGCGACGTGCAGCCACTGCGACCCGTGCGGCGGCGCCGGCCGGCCGAGCACGCCGTCGGCCACGGCGGACAGCGAGTCCTCCGCGTCGAGCCAGATATTCTCGACCCACGGAACGACACCCAACGTCGGACGTCCGGTGAGCTCACGGAGCCGGTCGAGGCCGGGGGTGAGCAGGGAGAGGTCACCGCGGAACTTGTTGATCACGAAGCCCGCGATGCGCGCCTGGTCGGCCGCGTCCAGCACGGCGAGGGTGCCGAACAGATGGGCGAGGACGCCGCCGCGGTCGATGTCGCCGACCACCACCACCGGCAGACCGGCAGCCTGCGCGAGCCCCATGTTCGCGATGTCGCTGCCCCGGAGGTTGATCTCCGCAGGCGAGCCCGCGCCCTCGCAGACCACCACGTCGTAGCGCTCGCGCAGCCCGGCGAGCTCCGCCCCGACGACATCGAGCAGGGCCGCCTTCCGCGCGTAGTAGGACCGCGCGCTGACCGTGCCGTCGACGCGCCCGCGCACCACGACCTGCGAGCTGCGGTCGCTCCCCGGCTTCAACAGCACCGGGTTGAACGCGACGCTGGGCTCCAGCCCGCAGGCGTGCGCCTGCATCGCCTGAGCCCGGCCTATCTCGCCACCGTCGGTCGTGACCACCGAGTTGTTCGACATGTTCTGCGCCTTGAACGGCGCCACGGCCACCCCGCGACGTACGAGCCAGCGACAGATCCCGGCGACCAGGGCACTCTTGCCGGCGTCCGACGTCGTGCCCGCCACCAGCAGCGCACCACGTAGATCGTTCCCCACGCTGATCCTCCCCGGGGCCGCGGACACACCCTACGTCGCCGGGGGCCCTGTTTCGTCAGTCCGGCTGCTCCGGTCGGTGGCGGGCGCGCTCTCGGACGGCCGAGCGCCTACCGTGGCCCTGTGCGGTTTCTCCTACGTCCCGGTTGGCTCGCCTTCATCGCGGTGGTCGTCGGGTTCGCGATCGCCTGCTACACGCTGCTCGCCCCGTGGCAGTTCGGCCGCGAAGCCCAGCGCGACGCCGAGCAGCAGGCGATCGACGCCTCCTACCGCACCGCGCCCGTGCCGCTCGCCGAGCTCCTGCCCGCCGGCCGCGGCGTAGGTCCCGAGGTGGAGTGGCGGCAGGTCACGGTGTCGGGTACGTACCTGCCAGAGGACGAGGCGCTCGTCCGGCTTCGGGTGGTGGACGGCAAGCCCGCGTTCGAGGTGCTGACCCCGTTCCGCACGGACGACGGGCGGCTGGTGACCGTGGACCGAGGGTCCGTCACCACGCCCAGCGGCGCCCAGGTACCCGCCTTCGCGACAGCGCCGAGTGGCAACGTCACGCTGACGGCTCGCCTGCGGATGAACGAGACTGACCCGGAGGCCCGCCCCGTGTTCGAGTCAGGCGGACATCGCCAGCTCTACGCGGCCGACTCTCGCCCACTCGCCACTGCCACCGGGCTCGACCTGGAGCCCGGCTACCTGCAGTTGGCGGCCGACCAGCCCGGCGTCCTCAGCCCGCTCGCCGTGGCGACGGACACGGGCGCGGCCCCGTTCACGAACTTCTCCTACGCCCTGCAGTGGCTCACGTTCGGTGCGATCGCGCTCTTCGCCATGGCCTACTTCGTGCGGCTGGAGCTGCTGCAACGCAGAGGCGACCGGAAGGCCGACCGCACCGCCCTCCGCCAGGCGCTCGCCGGCGAGGACCCGGACGCGAACCCGAACGAGACCCCGCTCGCCGACCGCTACGGCCGCCGCTAGCCCGGTCAGCAGGGCGATCCGAGTTCGGGTTGTCGACCCCGTCGGTCAGCTTCGGCCGCCGCTGCAGCGCCGATGCCCGGTTCTGGAGCGCAGCAATCCAGCGGTGATCAAAGCACCGATGTCGCGTCACAAATCTGCTAGCGACTACCGCGCCGGGCGGCGGCGGGGCGGGGCGCCAAATGAGCTGGGAGGGGCGCGGCATTCGTCCGGTCGGGCGAAGGGCGCTGAGTTCTCCGCCGTCGCAGGGTCCACTCCGTGCAGCAATCGACGGGCCCTCGGTCCCGCACCCGACGAGAGGACGCAGCGCCATGCGGCACAAGATCATCCCCAACCTGTGGTTCGACACCGAGGCCGAGGAGGCAGCGGCCTTCTACATCTCCGTCTTCGGCAACTCGCGCATCCTGAAGGTCACGCACTACACCGACGCCGGGCCCCGTCCGGCCGGGACGGTGATGACCGTGGAGTTCGAGCTGGACGGTCAGCGGTTCGTCGGCATCAACGGAGGCCCGGAGTTCACGTTCGACGAAGCCGTCTCCTTCCAGATCAACTGCGAAACCCAGGAGGAGGTGGACTACTTCTGGGAGCGGCTGTCCGAGGGCGGGCAGGAGGGTCCATGTGGCTGGCTCAAGGACCGGTTCGGCCTGTCGTGGCAGGTCGTTCCGACGGGACTGGAGGAGTTGATCACCGATTCGGATCCGGCGCGCGCCCAGCGCGCGATGCAGGCGATGTTCGGGATGGGCAAGCTCGACATCGCTGCGCTGCACAGCGCAGCCGACGGCGTGTCGGCGACCTGACAGACCCGCGTCAGGTGGAGGCGCACCGCCGGTACTCGGGCGCTGAGGACGCCACCATCGCCGCCAGCCCCGCGGTCGCCCAGCCGACCAGCCGGGACAGTCGCGCGGCCCGGTGCAGGTCGACAGGCGACGGGGCGCGGCCTGCACCGAGGCGCGGACGCTCCTCCACCCCGTGCGGGTAGACGGTGCGCCCCCCGAGCCCGACGCCCAGCGCGCCTGCCACGGCCGCCTCCACCGGGCCGGCGTTCGGGCTGGGATGGGCGGAGGCGTCCCGGCGCCACGCCGCCAGCGCTGCGGCGGGCGAGCCGCCGACGGCGGGCGCGAGTCCGGCGAAGAGCAGCGCCGCCACCCGCGATGGCAGCAGGTTGACCAGGTCGTCGAGGCGGGCGGCTGCCCATCCGAAGCGCCGGTAGCGGGGCGACCGGTAGCCGACCATCGCATCGAGGGTGTTCACGGCGCGGTAGCCGAGCAGCCCCGGCACGCCCGCCACCGCGCCCCACAGCAACGGGGCAACCACCGCGTCGGACGTGTTCTCGGCCATCGACTCCGTGCCGGCCCGCGTCATCCCGTCGGCGTCGAGCACGGCGGGGTCGCGGCCGCAGAGCGAGGGCAGCCGTGACCTGGCTGCGACCAGGTCGCCGTCGGTGAGCTCCGCGGCGAGCGCAGCGCCGTGCCGGGAGAGCGACGTGCCGCCGAGCACGGCCCACGTCGCCGCGCCGGTGAGCGTCACGGAGGCCAGCGGACGGCCGGCCACGGCTCGCTCGGCGAGCACCCCCAGCCCGGTGGCCGCTACGACGAGTACGGCGGTGTGCAGGATGCCGGTCACCCGCCGGTCGCTGTAGCAGCGCCGCTCCAGCACGGCGGCCACCGACCCGAACCCGGCCACCGGATGCCACCGGCGGGGGTCGCCCAGTGCCGCGTCCGCGACCATCCCCAACAGCAGTCCGGCCGGCCGGACCCATGCGTGCGGTCTCACGCCGGCGACGGTACGGCGGGACCCGGTGCCGCCTTCCCTGCGAGGGATGATTGCTGCATGCGCACCGAACTGGATCCCGTCGAGTTCGGCCGAGGACCGACCTATCGGCTGCTGACCGCGGTCGTCGTGCCCCGCCCGATCGCCTGGGTGTCCACCCGCTCCACCGACGGCGTCGACAACCTGGCTCCCCATTCCTTCTTCACGGTCTCCTGCGTGGACCCGCCGATGGTCCAGTTCACGAGCGTCGGCAGGAAGGACTCACTGCGCAACGCCCAGGAGACCGGCGAGTTCGTCGTGTGCCTCGCGACCGAACAGCTCTTCGAGCAGGTCAACGCCACCGCGACCGACTTCCCCGCCGGGGTCAGCGAGTTCTCGGAGGTGGGCCTGACACCCGAGCCGAGCGCTGTCGTGGCGCCGCCGCGGGTGGTCGAGTCACCGGTGGCGCTGGAGTGCCGGCTGCACCAGACCCTCGAACTCGGCGACTCGACGGTCGTCATCGGCCGCGTCGTGCACGCGGCGGTCACGACCGACATGTTCGACGGCGACCCGCAGAGTGGGGCGCTGCCCTCGATCGACAAGCTGCGCCCGCTCGCCCGGCTCGGACGCAACGAGTGGTCGACGATCGGCGACGTGCTCGACATCACCCGGATCTCGCACAAGGAATGGCCGGGGCACTACGCCGGGCGCTCCTCCCCGCCCACCGCCTGACCGAGTCGCAGCCCGTACACCCGCTCTGCGTCCGTGGCGATCCGGTGCAGCGAGCAGGGCCAGCGCTCGCCCGAGCCGCTGGAGGTGCGGCAGGAGGTGCACCGGCCCATCCGGTCGGGGACGTGCGCGGCCAGCAGCCGGCGCCAGACCTCCGGCATGCCCGCCATCACCTCCGCCAGCGGCCCCGCACCCGGCCTACGTGGTTGCGTCACGGTCCCCTCAACCTGCTTCGCCACACCGGCGATTCAGATCTGCACGGACTGTCGCCGAGCGGCACCCGGTGTGCGACCGGCGCCACCCGATCGGCGTCTCCCGCGCGGGCCAGACCCGGTCACCCCATGACGCTCTGCCGCTCGTCGCCCGGCATTCGAGTGAGGGCGACGGCGACGGTGACACGGAAATCTACCCGGCGCTCGAGGCGCTCGGGCTCACAGGACGAACTCGCCGCTTGGCGGCGGCCCGCCGTCCCCGCGGTCAGCACCGTGCAGCTCCGTCTCCCGTCCTCGCAGCTCCACCCTCCTGATCTTGCCCGAGATCGTCTTCGGTAGTTCGCCGAACTCGAGGCGTCGGATCCGCTTGTACGACGCCAGGTTGTCGCGGGCGAACTCCAGGATCGACCGCGCCGTCTCCTCGGTCGGCTCGTGCCCGGCGGCCAGCACCACGTACGCCTTCGGCACGGCGAGGCGCACCGGGTCGGGGGACGGGACCACCGCCGCCTCGGCCACCGCCGGGTGCTCGATGAGCACGCTCTCCAGCTCGAACGGGCTGATCCGGTAGTCCGACGCCTTGAACACGTCGTCGGCGCGCCCGACGTAGGTGACGTAGTCGTTGTCGTCGCGGCGGCCGACGTCACCAGTGTGGTAGTACCCGCCCGCCATCGCCTCGGCGTTTCGCTTGTCGTCACCCGCGTAGCCGACCATCAGCCCGAGCGGCCGCTGGGAGAGGTCGATGCAGATCTCCCCCTCCTCGGCCTTCTCCCCCGTCGCGGGGTCGATCAGTGCGATGGGGTAGCCGGGGATGGGGCGTCCCATCGAACCCGGCTTGACGGTCTGCCCCGGCGGGTTGCCGATCTGCACGGTGCTCTCGGTCTGGCCGAAACCGTCCCGGATCTGCACGCCCCAGGCCTTCTCGACCTGCTCGATCACCTCGGGGTTCAGCGGCTCCCCCGCGCCGACGACCTTCTTCGGCGGGGTCCGCAGCACGCTCAGGTCGGCCTGGATCAGCATCCGCCAGACCGTGGGCGGCGCGCAGAAGCTGGTCACGCCGCAGCGGTCCATCTGCGCCATCAGGGCCGGCGCGTCGAACCGGTTGTAGTTGTACAGGAACACCGTGGTCTCGGCGTTCCATGGCGCGAACACGTTGCTCCACGCGTGTTTCGCCCAGCCGGGCGAGGAGATGTTCAGGTGGACATCGCCCGGCTCCAGGCCGATCCAGTACATTGTGGACAGATGGCCGACCGGGTACGACACCTGCGTGTGCTGCACCAGCTTCGGCTTCGCCGTGGTGCCGGAGGTGAAGTACAGCAGCAGCGGGTCGCCCGCGGGGGTGACACCGTCCGGGGTGAACTCCGCGGGCTCGGCGTAGGCGGTGGAGTACGAGTGCCAGCCCTCCACCGGCGCGCCGACCGCGATCCGCGTGTAGCCGCCCTCGATCCCGGCGAACTTCGGCGCGTCGGCGGCGCGGACCACGACGTGCTTGGCCTGGCCGCGTTCCACCCGGTCGACGAGGTCGGCCGGGCCGAGCAAGGTGGACGCCGGGATG
>DASRSC010000299.1:0-14189 GCA_035695525.1 Pseudonocardia sp.
AGGGCTTGCGGATCACCGGCCCGGTGGGTGAGTTCACGGTCCGAGCGCCCGCGGTGCTCCCCGCCGGCCTCCCGGATTCGATCGACGGGGTGGTGCTGGTGGCCGTCAAGGGGCACCACACCGCCGCGGCCGCCGAGGTGCTGCGCGACCGGCTGGCCCCCACCGCGCTCGTCGTGTCGATGCAGAACGGTCTGACCACGGACCTGCTGTCCGAGGTGGTCGGCCGCGAGCGGCTCCTCGCCTGCTTCGTCAACTTCGGCGCCGACGTGCTGGAGCCCGGCGTCGTGATGCAGGGCAACGTCGGAACGTTCCGGATCGGTGAGCTGGACGGGCGGATGACCGACCGGCTGCGGGAGATCGCCGACGCGCTGCCCTACGCGGAGCCGACCGACAACATCCTGGGCTACCTCTGGGCCAAGGAGGCCTACGGCGCCATGCTGTTCGCCGGTGCCGTGTCGGACCTGTCGATCGCAGACTCCCTGGAGGACCCGCGGTTCCGACCGTTGATGCTGGCGATCGCCCGCGAGGTGCTCGCCCAGGCCCCGGTCACCCCGATGCCCTTCGACGGCTTCGATCCCGAGGATCTGCTGGGATCACTGACCAGGCTCGTCGCGTTCAACCGGGGCAGCGCCAAGAGCCACAGCGGGATCTACCGGGACCTCGCCGTGCGCAACCGCAGGACCGAGGTCGAGATCCAGCTCGACCCCCTCACTGGTCCGCTCACCGGCTACGTCGCCGAGCTGATCCGCGCAATCGAGCGCGGCGAGCGCGTATGCGAGGTTGCGAATCTGGAGCTGCTCGCCGCCTACGAGCGGCTGGAGCGGCTCGGCCGTCCGTTGCACGCCGTAGTGGCCGCGCTGCCCGCGCCGCAGCGGGCCAAGGCGGGGCCGCTGCACGGGATGCCGGTCGCGGTGAAGGACATCATCGACGTGGCCGGGAGCCCGCGGGGCAATGGCAACCCGCACGACATGGCCGGCCCGCCCGCCGGGTCGGACGCTCCGGCGGTGGCCGCGCTGCGGGCGGCCGGCGCCGACGTCTTCGCGCTGGCCTCGTTGCTCGAGTACGCGGCGGGCGCCCCCCATCCGGACCTGCCGGAGGCGATGAACCCCGCGCGACCGGACCGAACCGCAGGCGGATCGAGCGGTGGGTCGGCGGCACTGGTCGCCGCCGGCGTCTGCCCGGCCGCGCTGGGCACCGACACCGGGGGGTCGATCCGCATCCCCGCGGCATACTGCGGGATCGTCGGCCTGAAGCCGACCTCCGGCCTGGTCAGCGCCGAGGGTGTCACTCCGCTCTCGCCGACGCTGGACCATGTCGGAGTGCTGGCGGCGTCCGTTGCAGACGCCGCCGCGGTGCTGGCGGCGCTGACCGGGCCCGGCGCGCCGCCGCTGGAGGAGGCACCGGCGCGGCCCTACCGGCTCGGGGTGCTGACTGATCAGCTCGCCGACCCGCGGCTGGACCCCGAGCTCGCGGCGATCACCCGGGCGGCGCTGGACCGGCTCGTCGTGGCCGGCCTGGTGCTGGCCGACAGTGACGGGGCGGTGCTGACCGAGCTGGCAGAGTGCCTGGAGGACATCCTGCTGGTCGAGGCCTGGCAGGTGCACGGCCGGGCGATCAGCGGTCCGGACGCGGACCCCGAGCTGTTCGGAGCCACGACGTTACGGTTGCTCCGCAGCGCGGCGGACGTCGAGCCGCGGCGACGGGAGGCCGCGCTGGCGCGGCGGGCCGAGCTGCTTCCTGCGGCCGAGGGGCTCCTCGACGGGGTGGACGTCCTGGTCGGGCCGGCCACGCCCTACGCGGCCCCGGAGCGGACCCCGCCGGTGGACACGCCGGAGGGAGAGATCGAGGGGATCTTCAGCGGTCCGTACAACGTCACCGGGCAACCGGCGATCGTCGTGCCGTGCGGGCTGACCGCCGAGGGGCTGCCTGTCGGGCTGCAGCTGGCGGCGCGGTGCGGCGACGACGCCGGCCTGCTGCGGGTGGCCGCGGCCGTCGAGGCTGCGCTCGCGGCGCCCTGAGCAGGCGCGGCGCGAGCACCGTGGTCACCGTGCGGGGAGGCCGGTGCTCGCCGTCGGCCAGCAAGCCGGAAGAGCCGTTCTCACGCACGCGTGGGAACGGCTCAGCGGGCCGCGCGGGCGAGGCCCATCAGCAGGCCGTCGGCGGTGACGGCCGGGCTGCTGGTCACGAACAACGGGACGCCCGCCTCGGGCGCCCGGATCTCGGTCCGGTCGTCGCCGAGCAACCCGCTGACCGTGCCGAGTAGGTCGCCGGCATCGACGTCGGTTCCGACGGCCACGGCAGGTTCCCACCAACCGGACGTGCTCGTACGCAGCCACACCCAGCCGTCGTGCTCGACGGGTGGAGCGGTCACCCCGTTGCCCGGAGAGAGTCGATTGTCGATCCCGAGCAGGCGGGTGACGCCCGCGAGACCCGTGAGATGGCGGTCGATGCTCGCGCGGTCGAGGATGCCGTTCTGGCCCGCTTCGGCGGTGATCGAGGGGATCCCGAGGTCGGCCGCGACCGCGGAGGTGCTGCCGCCGACCGCGCGCCCGGCCCGAGCCTGCCGGACCAGGTGGCCGAGGCCATAGGCGCGGGCCAACCGGCGGGACTCTTCCTCGACGGGGGACTCGTCGTAGAGGACGAAGGGCTCCAGTGCCTCGGGAAGATCGCCGGCGTGCAGGTCCAGCAGGTAGTCCGTGGGCCGGATGAAGGACTCGGTGACGTGGTGCGCCAGCACCTCCGCCGCCGTTCCGGCGGGATCCCCGGGGAAGCTGCGGTTCAGGTTCTTCCCATCGAGCGGGACGACGAACGGCGAGCGTTCCCAGAAAGCGGGCAGGTTCACGATCGGCACCGCCGTGATGCGCCCGCAGATCCACGCGGGGTCGAGACCGCGGGCGAACTCGCGGACAGCGGCGATGGAGGTGTACTCGGTGCCGTGTATGCCAGCGAGCACCGTGAGGTGTGGACCGGGCGACGCACCCGTCACGTCAACGTACGGGACGGACAGTGTGCCGTCGGTGAGCGGGACGATCAACTCCTGCACACCGTGCACTGTGCTCGCCCGGCCACCGTCGAGGAAACCGACCTGCCGCGAGTGTGCGCGGTATCACCACACACGGCCGCGCCCGCGACGGGCGGCGATCAGCTCGCGTAGGCGCGCAGCCGGTCGGCCCGCTCCCCGATGCGAAGCTTGGCCATCACCTCGCGCTCGATCTGCCGGACGCGCTCGCGGGAGAGCCCGAAGCGGCGGCCGATCTGGTCGAGCGTGCAGGGCTGCCCGTCGTCGAGGCCGTATCGCATCCGGATGACCTGCTGCTCGCGGTCGTCCAGGGTGGCCAGGACCCGCCGCAGGTCGTCGTGCAGCAGGTGCGAGATCACCGTGGTCTCGGCGTCGGTGGCCTCGCCGTCCTCGATGAAGTCGCCGAGCGGCGCCTCCTCCTCGGACCCCACCGGCATGTCCAGGCTCACCGGGTCGCGGGCGTGGTCGAGCAGGTCGGCGATCTTCTCCTCCGCGATGCCCGACTCGGTCGCCAGCTCCTCGTGGGTGGCGTCGCGTCCGAGCTTCTGGTGCAGGTCGCGCTTGATCCGGGCCAGCTTGTTGACCTGCTCCACGAGGTGCACGGGCAGCCTGATCGTGCGGGCCTGGTCGGCCATGCCGCGCGTGATCGCCTGCCGGATCCACCAGGTGGCGTAGGTGGAGAACTTGAAGCCCTTGGCGTAGTCGAACTTCTCGACCGCACGGATCAGACCCAGGTTGCCCTCCTGGATCAGGTCCAGCAGCGGCATGCCTCGGCCGGTGTAGCGCTTCGCCAGCGAGACCACGAGCCGGAGGTTGGCCTCCAACAGGTGGTTGCGGGCGCGCATGCCGTCGCGGACCACGGCCCGCAGGTCGGCTGCGTACCGGCTCTCCAGGTCGGTGCCCTCTTCGACGGCCGCGTCGAGTACGTGCTGGGCGAAGACCCCGGCCTCGATCCGCTTGGCCAGCTCGACCTCTTGCGCCGCAGAGAGCAGAGCGGTCTTGCCGATACCGTTCAGGTACACGCGAACCAGGTCGGCCGCCGGGCTCTGAGCGTCGAGGTCCTCTGCGGACAGCTCTGGACGCTCGGAGGTGGCCTCCTGGTGCTCGGAGTCGGTACGCTGCGTCGGGATGGCTCGGCCGGCCGTAGTTGTCGGCCCGGTCTTGGTGGGCGCTGTCATCATTCCTCCCCTGCCGCGGCCCGGGCGGGGCGATGGAGACTCCCGTCGCCCGGGGCTGTCACGTGTTTGAACGCCTGCAAGCGGCAGAACGTTCCCGCGAGCGCCAGGGGTGCCGGGTATTCTCAGCGCCTCCTCAGTCACGTCGTCAGGGGGCGGGCACTCGCGGCGTACCGCCGGGATCAGCGACGACGTCGGCGGTCCGTCCTCTGCGGCGCCTCGGCGCGGCACCGGCGGGCTGCGGCTCCGACAGCGCGCGCACGATCTCCAGCAGGGGCGGCCAATCGGTCCGCAGCGCGTCGCGACCCATGAACAGGCCGAGGTGCCCGCCCTCCGCGGTACGGCACCAGATCTGGTCCTGCGGCGTGCCTACGGCGTCGGCCGCCGCGAAGAGCTGCGGTGGCGGCGTGATGTGGTCGGTCGATCCGGCGAGCAGGAACAGCGGGCAGGTGATGTTCGCCAGATCGGCGCGGCGGCCGTCGACGACGAGGTCGCCGGAGATGAGCTCGTTGCCCCAGAACAGGTGCTCGACCAGCCACAGATAGAAGGCGCCGGGGATGTCCTGGGTGTTCTTGAACCAGTCCTCGAAGACGCGGTAGCGCTGGACGTGTGCGGCGTCGTCGATGTTCTCCAGCAGTTGCAGCTGGCGGGAGATCTCCGACTGCGGCTGGATCGCGATGAAGTTCCCCAGTACGGCCTTGCCCGGCATGTTGCCACCCCCCAGCGCGACGAGCGCCCGGTAGGGGGCGAGACCGAACGCGGTGGTGAGCGCCCGTGTCGAGGACGCGATGACCGACTCCCCGGCGTGGAAGTCGATCGGAGCGCCTGCCAGGGTCAGGGTGTGCACACGCTCGGGGTGCAGCGCCGCATAGATCGCGGCGAGCCAGCCGCCCTGGCAGTCGCCGATGAGGTTGGCGCGCCCGCCCATCAGCTCGACGGAGCGGTCGATGACGTCGAGGTAGTCGGTGATCGTGACGTGGGCCGTCGCCGCCGTCGCGGGGCGCCACTCGAGCGCCCAGAGCCGGACGAGACCGGCCGCGGTGATCACGGCCAGCTGGCTCTGGGTGGGCGAGAAGTCGATCACGCTGGAGGAGTGGCCGGCCTGCGGAGGGAGGACCAGGGTCGGTACGACATCGCTCTCGTTGTCGCTGCTGTTGTCGCTGCCATCCCGGTGGGTGAAGTCGCGCAGGTGCGCGAACGGGGTGCTGAGCACGATCTCGTTGGGCAGGTGCCACTGCGGTTCGTTGCGGTGGCGCATCGCACGCCACCAGCGCAGGTTGCGGGCCGCAATGTCGAGTGGGGTGGCGCTGCGGGTGAGGGCGTCCGTCCAGACGGCGCCGGTCACCCTGGTCATCTCGGTGAGGCTGCTCATGGCGGCGGCGGCGTTGTACCCGGTGAGGTGCGTCAGTGCGGCCATGATGTCGGCCGTGCGTGCCACGGCAGTGCCGGTGCCGGAGGTCGCAGTCATGTCAGACTCCCATCGACGGTGACGGTGCCGAAGGTCGTTCGGTGTCCGACAATCGGTTACTAGACGGTAGCTCCGATAGCTATCCCCAACAAGGTGAGCGTCAGTGGCGGGTATGCCACGCGACAGGATCGAGTGGGTGCCCTCGCCCTCCGCGGCGTGAAGCGGAATGATGACTCCCATGTGCGCAGCGCGGCCCGCCGACGACGACGCGACGGCCGACGGCTCTCCCGCCGCCGGGTGGTCGGCCCAGATCAATGCGCTCGGAGACTTCATCAGGGCGCAGCGTCAGCTGGCGAACCTGTCGCTCCGGGAGATGGCGTCGATGACCAGCGTGTCGAACGCCTATCTGAGCCAGGTGGAGCGCGGTCTGCACCAGCCGTCGCTGAAGGTGCTGCACTCGATCGCCGACGCGTTGCAGCTGTCCACCGAGCAGCTGCTCGGCCAGGCCGGCTGGGTCACCGGCACGGGGGCCGCCACGGCGTCCGCGGAGTCGGGCGGAACCGAGGACGCGATCCGCAAGGACCCACGGCTCAGTCCGGAGCAGCGCATCGCGCTGCTCGGCGTGTACCGCAGCTTCGTCGCAGGCGCCACGGAGTGAGAGGGCGGGATCACATCCCGCTTGCTTGACATACTTATCAAACGTGCGCAGTCTAGATAGCAGACAGCCAACCGAGCACGAGAGAGAGGTCAAGCCATGACTGCGTCCACCGACCAGTTCGCCGACATCGCCACTCGTACGCAGGAGGCGGTCACCACCGCCGTGCGTACCTGGGCCGACACCGTTCAGACGTTCACCGGCAGCATCACGGGCTCCCGCCCGGCCCTGCCCGACGCCCAGGTCGTCGTCGACCGGTACTTCGACTTCGCCGAGCAGGTCCTGGAGAACCAGCGCCGGCTCGCCAAGAGCGTGCTGACCGCAGGGGCCCAGGCCGCCGAGAGCGTCACGGAGCAGGCTGC
This sequence comes from Pseudonocardia sp., assembly GCA_035695525.1. GTDB lineage: Bacteria > Actinomycetota > Actinomycetes > Mycobacteriales > Pseudonocardiaceae > Pseudonocardia. The sequence goes on from DASRSC010000299.1 coordinate 6,620, forward strand.
GCGCACCGCCGAGTCGGTCGCCGCGCGCACGGTGAACGCCACCGAGACCGTTGCGACCAAGGCCGCCGACGTCACCAAGGCGGCAGGCGAGCGTACGGCAGCCTCGGCCCGCGCCGCGCAGAACGCCAGCAAGTGAGCTGACAGCACCACCTCGACCACCTGGCGCTGACTGCAGCACGCGAGCAGTCGCAGGAGCGCCTGGCGCAGGAGCCCCGCCCGGCAGAACGCCGGCGGGGCTTCCGCCGTCTCAGACCTCCACGATCACGGTGAACGGACCGTCGTTCACCGACTCCACGGCCATTCGGGCGCCGAACACCCCCGTCGCCACCTCCGCCCCGCGCGCCCGCAGCGCGGCCACCACGGCCTTGACCAGCGGCTCGGCGTGCTCGGGCCGGGCGGCCGCCGACCAGGAGGGCCGCCTGCCCTTGCGCGTGTCGCCGTAGAGCGTGAACTGGCTGATCACCAGCAGCGGCGCATCCTCCTCGGCGCAGGACCGCTCCTCCGGCAGGATCCGGAGCTCGTGCAGCTTGCGGGCCATCGCGGGCGCGGCCTCGGGGCTGTCGTCGCGATGCACCCCGAGAAGCACGAGCAGGCCCAGCCGGTCGATCTGCCCGACGACCTCGCCGTCCACGTGCACGCTGGCCCGGCTCACCCGGGCGGCCACCGCCCTCACCGGCCCTGACCCAGCTCCCCGGCGGGCACCAGGACGCCGTGCCGCACGAACTCGCGCACCGCGGGCAGCGCCGCCGCGACCAACTCGCCGGTGGGCCGGTCGTGGGCGAACGACAGCAGCTCCACCAGCTCCCCGAGCGGCAAAGCCCCCTGACACCCGGCCAGCAACGCGGCGGCCGGGCCGTCCACCTCATGGCGCCAGCGTGGCCCGTCCCGCCGGGCCACCGCGGAGCCGACCTCGGCCCACCCGTCCGCACCCGCCTCCGCGTACCTCTCGAGCACCACCGACGGCGCTACGGTCAGGCGGGCTCCCAGCAGCGCCTCGTCGCCCGTGTGGGCGCGCAGCCAGTCCACCCGGTCCAGCCAGCCCTCGACCTCCGGGCCCAGCGGGTCCTCGATGTCGCCGGGCATGTCCTCGAAGACAACCAGCGGATCACCGCCACGGGGTCGGCGCAGGGTGACGAAGCCGAAGCCGACCCCCTCCACCCGTTCCCGGTCCAGCCAGTCCAGCCACGCACCGGCCTGCTCGCGGACGGCGGGTGCGGTGAGGTCGAGCCCCGCGTCGCGCTGCCAGGTGCCGACGTGCAACGCCGGGTCGGCGACCTCGCGCTGCACGATCCAGGCGTCGACACCGGCGGGCAGCCAGGACCGCACCCTGTCGGGCCAGTCCTCCCCGCGCACATGCAGCCATGAGCCGAGCAGCTGCGCCACCCCGCCCGGTTCCAGGTGCTCGGGCAGCGCCCCGAGCAGCGCGGCGAGTGCCGCGTCGCCGTCCTGGCCCGAGTCACGGTAGACGTAGTCCACCCGAGCCGGGCCGGGCACGAACGGCGGGTTGGAGACGATCTGGTCGAACCGGCGGCCTTCCACAGGTTCGAGCCACGGGCCGTCCAGCAGTTCGACGTCGAGGTCGTTGAGGGCGAATGTGGCGCGGGCCATCGCGAGTGCACGCGGCGCGAGGTCGGTGCCGGTGACGGCCCCCGCGTGGCGGGTGGCGTGCAGGGCCTGCACGCCGCACCCCGTGCCCAGGTCGAGCAGTGAGCCGACCGGGCGGCGCGCTGTCGCGGCGGCCAGCGTCAGCGACGCGGCGCCCACTCCCGTGACGTGGTCGCGCTCCTGGCGGCGCTGGTCGAGGTCGGAGAGGACCCACCAGTCGCCGCCCGTGTCGCCGTCCATGTGGTCGGCACTGTCCGAGGTGTCGCCGTACGGGCGCAGGTCGAGCGCCGCGGTCCAGCCGTCGCCGGCGGCCCGGAGCAGCCCGGCCGCGGCGGCGTCGGCGGGGGCGAGCGGGGCGAGCGCGGCGGTCACGGCGGCGTGCGGCTCCACGGACCCGAGCAGCAGCAGTCGCACGAGCACACCGAGCTCCCCGCCGTCCCGGGCGGCGCGGAACGCGGGCTCCACCTCTCCCCGGCCGAGCGCGGCGTGCGCTGCCGGCCCGAGCAACGCCAGGACACCGTCGGTGGTGTAGCCGGCCCGCAGCAGGGCGGTGCGCAGCGAGTCGGCGGTGGCGGGGGTGAGGTGGGGTCGCACCTGAGAGATCCTCCCAGCCGCCGTCGCGGCGCTACGCTTCCGCCGTGCCTCTCTGCCTGAGTCAGGACACCGATGCCGACGCGCTTCTCGACCGCGACCCGTTCGCGCTGCTGGTCGGGATGCTGCTGGACCAGCAGTTTCCGATGGAGCGCGCCTTCGCCGGACCGGCCCTGCTGGCGCAACGCCTCGGCCGCACCGAGCTCGACGCCCGCGAACTGGCGTCCTACGACCCGGACGCGCTCGTCGAGATCTTCCGTGGCCCGCCCGCCGTGCACCGCTATCCGGGGTCGATGGCCGGGCGCGTGCAGGCGCTGGCCGCCGCCGTCGTCGACCAGTACGACGGCGACGTCACCCTGATCTGGCGCGACGTCGAGGACGGCCGCGAGCTGTTCCGCAGGCTCAACGCCCTGCCCGGTTTCGGCACGCAGAAGGCGCAGATCTTCACGGCACTGCTCGGCAAGCAGCGCGGCGTCACACCGGCGGGCTGGCGCGAGGCCGCGGGCGGCTACGGCCAGGAGGGGTCGTACCGCTCGGTCGCCGACGTCGTCGACGTCGCCTCGCTGGGCCGGGTCCGCGAGTACAAGCAGGCGCAGAAGGCGGCGGCGAAGGCGGGATCGAAGGCCGCGGCCCCGGCGAAGGGCTGACCGGTCGGCCCGCCACTAACATCGAAGTCGTGCACCAGGTGCCCCCAGCGCGTCGTGACGTCCGCGTCATCGACCCCGACCAGGTGTGCGACGCCGCAGCCGTGCTCGCCGACGGCGCCCAGCTGCAGCACTCCGCGGCGGTACTCGACGCGCTCGGCGACGTCCACCGGTTGAGCATCCTGCTCGCCCTGCACCACGCCGGTGACCTGTGCGTCTCCGACCTGGCGTTCGCAGTGGGCATGAGCGACAGCGCGGTGTCGCACGCGCTGCGGCTGCTGCGGGCGCACGGGATGGTCAGCGCCCAGCGCGAGGGCAGGCTCGTCCGGTACCGGGTGGTCGGTGAGCTGACGACACGGCTGCTCGACGTCGTGTCCGAGGGCGTGGTGGGCGTCGACGTCGTGCTGCACGCGCATGGCGCCGCCGGGGCGCACGGGGAGGCGGTGGCGGTGGTCAACGACTGACGGTCGTCGGAGCCGCGACAGTTTCACTGCGCATTTCGGTGAGGCCCCAGGGTCGACAGGCGCGCCGACCCGGTGAGTGGCACGATGTCCCAGGCGGACGAAGTGCCTCCGGCCGGGCCACCGCTCAGCGCAGCACCGCCGGGTGACAGCGCCGTCGAGGCCAACGAGGGAGTTCCCGTGGCAGACCCGCAGCGTAGTGGGGTGGAGCCGGTTCTGATCACTGATGCCGCTCGTTCCTACGAGGAGGAGCTGGCCACCCGCAAGCGCCGCTACAAGATCATGATGGGGATGCGCATCCCGTTCATGGTGCTGGCGGCCGTCTTCTACCAGATTCCGTGGCTCGCGGTGACGCTGCTCGTGCTGTCCATCCCGCTGCCCTGGATCGCGGTCCTGATCGCCAACGACCGGCTGCCGATCAAGGCGGAGGCCGTCAGCCGCTACGAGGCCGAGCGGCGCCAGATCGAGGCCCGCGAGCACCCCGTCATCGAGGGCTGACGCCTCGCCGGCCGGTGGGACGGGCTCCGAGCCCGCCCACCGCGGCGGCGCCCGCCGCGCAGCCCGCCCGCAGGGCGTCGGCCGGGCCGGCACCCCGCAGCCACGCCACGAGCAGCCCGGCGTCGAAGGCGTCCCCGGCCCCCGTCGGGTCCACCACGTCCACCCCCGGGGCCGTGACCTCCCAGCGGCCACGGTGGTCGACCCACCGGGCACCCCGGGCTCCCTCTGTGACGCAGACCGCGCCCGCCGTGCCCATCTCGACCAGCAACTCCGTCTCCGAGCCGCCGAGCGCCGCGAGCTCGTCGGTGTTGGGCAGCAGCAGGTCGATACCCCGCACCCACTCCCGGAACTCCGGCGTGAGCGCGGGAGCAGCCTGCGGGTCGACAGACGTGCTCAGCCCGGCCGCGCGGGCGGCGGCCAGCGCCGCGAGCCCGGCCGGCCGGGACGACGGATCGAGCAGCACGTAGCCAGAGAGGTGCAGGTGGTCGGCGCCGTCGAGCGCGGGCAGGTCGGCGGGATCCAGGCGCGCCGCCGCTCCCCGGTCCGACAGCATCGTGCGCTCACCCTCGTCGAGCAGCACCACGACCGTGCAGGTCGGCACGTCCGGATCCACGGTCAGCGCCGGGAGTACACCGGCGTCCGCCAGGTCGGCTGCGGCCGCACTCCCGGCGGCGTCCTCGCCCACCCGCGCGACCAGCGTGACGTCGGCACCGAGGTGGGCGAGCCACGCGGCCGTGTTCGCCCCGGCGCCCCCGGCGCCGGTACGGATCCGGGCCGGGACGTCCGCCCCGTGCACGGCAGGCCCGGACGGTGCGACGAGCACGTCGACCGCGACGTCGCCGACCACCACGACCCGGGGACGGCGTGTGCCCGGCACCGCCCCACCACTCCCGCTCACGGGCGCGGACGGGCGGCGAGTGCCACGGCGACCTGCGCGGCAAGCTCCGCGTTGGCCCGCACGAGCGCGATGTTCGTGCGCAGGCTGGCCCCACCGCTGCCGGCGTGGAAATGCTCCAGCAGCGCGGGCGTGACGTCCTTGCCCGTGATGCGGCGCCGTGCCAGCAGGGCCGTTCCCTCCTCGAGCAGCCGGTCGTGCAGGCCGGCGTTGAGCTCGTCGGCCTCGGGGACGGGCTTGGCCAGCACCATCCCCGACGGGGAGCCGAGCGAGCGGTGGGCTCGCCAGACGGCGGCGGCCTCGGTGGGTGTGTCCACCCGCCAGGGCACCGGGTGCCCGGAGTCGCGCCGGTAGAAGCCGGGAAAGGCGTCGGTGCGGTAGCCGATCACCGGCACCGACCCGGTCTCGAGCACCTCGAGGGTCGCGGGCACGTCCAGGATCGACTTCACCCCCGAGCAGACGACGAACACCCCCGTGGCCGCCAGCGCGGCGAGGTCGGCGGAGACGTCCCAGGTGTCCCGGGCACCGCGGTGAACTCCGCCCAGGCCACCCGTGGCGAACAGCGCCACGCCCACCGCATGCGCCAGTGCCGCCGTTGCGGCCACCGTCGTCGCGCCGTCCCGGCCCAGCGCGACTGCCACGCCGAGGTCGCGTGCCGACAGCTTGACGAGCCCGCCGCCGCACACCTGGTCCAGCTCGGGGCCGGACAGCCCGACGCGGGGCACCCCGTCGAGGACGGCGACGGTGGCCGGCACCGCGCCGTGGGCCCGGACCGCGGTCTCGAGATCGTCGGCGGCCGCGCGGTTGTGCGGGCTGGGCAGGCCGTGGGCGAGCAACGTGCTCTCCAGCGCGACGACGGGGCGTTTGGTCGCGACGGCGTCGGCGACCTCCGGGGACATCACGATCGGTGTCGGCGGCGGCAGGGCGGGTGGGGAGACGGGAACGGGCACGTGCGGCATCATGGAGGACATGGCCACCCAGGTGCTGCCCGACGTCGAGACCCGCCCAGAGGGCACCGACACGACGGGCAACGACGAGCCCAAGATGTTCCACTACGTGAAGAAGAACAAGATCGCGGAGAGCGCGGTGTTGGGAAACATGGTGGTGGCGCTCTGCGGCGAGACCTTTCCGGTCACCCGCTCGCCGAAGCCCGGCTCGCCGGTCTGCCCGGACTGCAAGAAGATCTACGACTCGCTGCGCCCTGGCGGCGACGACTGACCGAACATCGGGTGAGCACAGTGCCGATGCGTAGCGTCCTGCGCGGATGGCTGTACGACCGTCTGGTGGCCGGGATGACCACCGACTGGTATCGCGAGGTGCTGATCAGGCTCCCGGACGGTGCGCGCCTCCTCGATGTGGGCATCGGCACCGGCGCGGCACTGGCCCGCTGTGCCGATGTGGTGCGCGCCAAGCGGCTCGACGTCGTCGGCCTCGATATCGACACCGACTACCTCGAACGGTGCCGCGCAGAGATCGCGGGCGCGCAGCTGTCCGCGCAGGTCTCGCCGGTGCTGTCGTCGGTCTATGACCACCACGGCGGCCCCTATGACGCGGTGTACTTCAGCGCCAGCCTGATGCTGTTGCCCGACCCGGTCGCGGCCATCGTGCACGTGGGGGGTCAGCTCGCCCCGGACGGGCGGCTGTTCGCCACGCAGACCTTCCACCACCGCCGCTCGCCCCTGCTGGAGCGGGCGAAGCCGCTGGTCCGACTTGTCACGACCATCGAGTTCGGGCGCGTGACGTACGAGGACGACTTCCGTCGGGCGTTCGCCGCCGCCGGTATGGAGCTGATGGAGCTCACCACCATGAGCAGCACGCGGCACTCGTCGTACCGGCTCGCCGTGGCCCGGGTCAGCGACCACGGCAACGGTAGGAGCACGAGGGCGGCCTGAGCCCGGGCCGGTTCAGCGCTGCAGCACGTACTCCCCGGGTGCGGGAGCCACCGCATGCATCCCGCGCCCGCCGAGCTCCGGCGGGGCGTCGCGCAGCGGGCCGCTGCGCTCGTCCAGCCACGCCAGGTGGTCCGACCACCACGAGCCGGCGACCGCTCGGGCCCCGGCGAGCCAGCGCTCCGCCTCAGCGGGTGTGGTGTCCGCGACGCGGAAGCTCGCCGTGGCCTCACCGGGCGGGCACACCACCGACGCGGTGGAGCCGCCGAGCACGAACCGGCTGGTACCGCCGAGCAACAGGGTGGTGCGGTAGCAGGATCGCCACGTGGACGGGCGGCCGGTGATGGCGGCGACGACGTACACGTCCCGGTCGACCTTCGACAGGTCGACCGCCGTGCCGAGCATGCCGCACGCGCCCGGCGTGACCAGCGGGTTGTCCAGAGCGATGGTCACCAGGTCGCGGTGCAGCCGCGCCGGCAGGCGCACGGTGTCGGCGAGCCAGAACATGACGTCGGACGCCGGGGGAGACTGGGCGCCCAGGTAGTTGTGCACCCAGTAGGGCCAGACGAGGTCGGCCGGGCGCAGCCACGCGTGCGCCTCGGCCAGGACGCGGCCGTCGAGGTAGCCAGTGCGCTGGGAGGCCGCCATCGCCGCCCGTGCCTTCGGGATGAGGGTTGCGCCCGCGGTGCCGGCTTCCTCGTGATCGAGCACGGAGGCCACGAACGTCACCGACGCCACCCGCTCCTGCGCCCCGATCTCCGCGAGGTGCGCCAGCAGCATCGCGGTGATCGTCCCCCCCGAACCGAACGCCATCATCGACATCCGGTCGGTGCGGGCGACGTGCTCACACGCGTCCATCGCGTCGAGGACTGCCCGTCCGTAGGTGTCGAGGTCCCAGGTGGCGTGCTCGGTGCCGGGGTTACGCCAGGACAGGAGGAACACCTGCTGGCCGCCGCGGACGAGGTGCTCGACGATGCTGCGTCCCGG
>DASRSC010000300.1:0-3411 GCA_035695525.1 Pseudonocardia sp.
GAGGTGCTGCCGGATCCCGGCCTCGCCGGCGTCGAGTGGCACTGCCTGCAGATCGAGGGGCCCTTCGACTTCGACGAACGTGGCGTGCTCGCGTCGGTGGTCGACCCGCTGGCGCACGCGGGCGTGAGCGTGTTCGTGGTGGCCACGTACGACACCGACTACCTACTGGTGACTGACATCGATGGGGCAAGGCGGGCGCTGCTCGCCGCGGGCCACGAGATCCGCCCCGCGGTTACCGATGCCGGGACCCGGCCCAGCGCAACCGAGGGCGGGCACAGGTGAGCACCGACAACCGATGGGTGGTTCGGCGACGGGTACTGCAGGCGCCGCGGCTGCGCATGTTCTGCTTCCCCTACGCCGGTGGCGGTGCGTCCGTCTATCGGGACTGGCCACGGTGGTTGCCGGCCGACATCGAGGTGTGCGCCGTGCAGCCGCCCGGCCGGGAGTCCCGGCTGGCCGAACCGCCCTACGCCCGCCTGCCCGACCTGCTGCCGCCGCTCGCGGACGCGCTGAGCGGACTGCTGGACGGACCGTTCGTGACCTTCGGGCACAGCCTTGGGGGGCTGGTCAGCTTCGAGCTGGTCAAGTACCTGCGGCGTGCCGGTGGGCCGCAGCCGGAACAGATGTTCGTGTCCGGTCGACGGCCCCCGCACCTGCCCGGCCGGGAACGGCCGATCCACGACCTGCCCGACGACGACCTCCTGACGGCCGTCCTGCGGCTGAACGGCACGAGCCCGGAGATTCGCTCGCACCCCGAACTGCTGGAGCTGGCGATCCCCCTGCTGCGCGCCGACTTCGCTGTCAGCGAGACCTACCACTACACACCCGAACCCCCGCTGGAGTGTCCGCTCACCGCGTTCTCCGGGCTGTCCGACCCGTACGTCACCAGGTCGGAGGCGGCCAGCTGGGCGAGCCACACGCGCAGCGGGTTCGTGCTCCGCATGCTGCCCGGCGACCATTTCTTCCTGAGCACCGCGCAGGGCCAGCTGCTCGCCGAAATCACCCAGCTGCTCGCCAGGCCCCCCTCCGGCTACAGGGCGGACGCGTCACCCCCGGCGGGCTGACCGGCAAGGTGATCAGCACAGCGCTTGACGAGGCGCACAATCCGATAGCCACCTTTCACTTCGGTGCTAGCATCGACGGTGTCCTTCGAGCAAGAAAGAGGGTGAGCAGGCGATGACAGAAGCGCCGGCGCTGCCGTTGTACATGCAGCGCGAGCAGTTCGACCCGGTCGACGAGCTCGTGCAGACCAGGGACAACGATGGCGTCACCCGGGTTCCGACCCTGTTCGGCGGTCCCCCCGCGTATCTGGTCACCCGGTACGAGGACGTCCGCGAGGTACTGTCCGACGCGGTCCGCTTCAGCAACGCCCGGACGCGGCCGTTCCAGCAGCCCGACGGTCCCCACTTCACCGACGAGGAGCTCGAGCAGATGCGGGCCGGGCAGATGCTCGCGTTCGACCCGCCCGATCACACCCGACTGCGGCGGATGCTCACGCCCGAGTTCACCGTGCGCCGGATGCGCCGGTTGGAGCCGCGGATCGTCGAGATCGTCGATGCCGCCCTCGACGACATCGAGCGGGCCGGCAAGCCTGCCGACCTGGTGTCGACCTTCGCCATGCCGGTCCCGTCGCTGGTGATCTGCGAGCTGCTCGGCGTGCCCTACGCCGACCGCGCCGAGTTCCAGGAGCGCACCGGGCGCCTGCTCGACGTGTCGGTGCCGATGAGGGAGCGGATGGCCGTGGTGCGCGAGAACCGCGCGTACATGGCGCGCCTGGTCGACGGGGCGATGGCTGCCCCCGGCGAGGACATGATCGGCATGCTGATCCGGGAGCACGGCGACGATCTGAGCCATCACGAGCTGATCGGCATCGCGTCCCTGCTCCTGGTGGCCGGGCACGAGACCACCTCGAACATGCTGGGTCTCGGCACCCTCGCCCTGCTGCGCCACCCCGACCAGCTCGCACTGGTGCGCGACGACCCCGCGATGGTGGGGCCGGCCGTCGAGGAGCTGTTGCGCTGGCTGTCCATCGTGCACTCCGGCGTACCGCGCACCACCACCACGGAGGTGGAGATCGCGGGCCACACGATCCCTGCCGGCGAGCTGGTGGTGCTCGCACTCCCCGCCGCCAACCGGGACCCGGCGTTCATCACCGACCCGGGCCGGCTGGACATCAACCGCGGCGCACCCGGTCACGTCGCGTTCGGCCACGGGGTGCACCATTGCCTCGGGGCGCCGCTGGCCCGGATGGAGATGCGCATCGCGTTCCCCGCGCTGCTGCGGCGCTTCCCGAACCTCGCCCTGGCCGCGCCGGACGACGAGGTCGACTTCCACACCTACAACGCGATCTACGGGCTGCGCTCGCTCCCCATCACCTGGTGAGCGGCACAGCGACAGGACAGGACAGCGACAGGACAGGAGGCTCGGGCATGAAGATCGCCGCGGACCGCGATACCTGCATCGGGGCGGGGATGTGTGTGCTCACCGCGCCCGCCTTCTTCGACCAGGACGACGACGGCATCGTCCAGCTCCTGGTCGAGGACGTATCGCCGGGGGACGCCGATGTGGCTCGGCAGGCTGTCGCCCTGTGCCCGTCCGGTGCGCTGCGCGTGCTGGACGACTGAGGGCCACGCGCTCCGACGACATGCTTGTTAGCGGGCGCGGATGACGGCGACGCGCGGGCAGGGCTTGCGAGCCGACGCTGCGCGCAACTACGAACGAATCGTCGTCGCCGCAGGCCAGGCCTTCGAGGAGGTCGGGCCCGCCGTCACGCTCGAGGAGGTCGCGCGGCGCGCCGGCGTGGGGGTCGCCACGGTCTACCGGCGCTTCCGCAACCGCGACCAGCTGGTGCGCGCGGTCTTCGAGCAGCTCGTCACCGCCGAGATCGAGCCGGCCACGGCGATGGAGACCGACGATCCGTGGCGCGACCTGGTCGGCGCGCTCGAGTCCACGGTCGACGTGCTCGCCCGACGGCAGGTGGTGCTGGCGCTCGCCCGCGAGACGGACGCGGTCGACGTGGAGAGCGTGCGCCGCTTCGTCCACTCGATGGAACGCCCGCTGCGCCGCGCCGCAGCCGCCGGCGTCGTGCGGCCGGAGCTGGAGGCCCGCGACCTGGCCGCGGTGACCGTCATGGCCCTGGCCACGGTGCATCCCGGTGACCCGGGTGGTGCCGACCGCAGGCGTTACCTCGCCCTGCTGATCGACGGGTTGCGACCGGCGCCGACCACCCTGCCGCCCCCGTTGACCCGGGAGGTCGGCGGCGTCTGACGGAGACGAGAGGATGTGCGGGTCATCGTGGTCGGGGCAACGAGGAGGGAAACCCGTGGGCTTCTGGATCTGTCGGACCTGCGCCGTCGAGCACGCCGAACTGGTCGACGTCTGCCGGATCTGTGCCGACGAGCGGCAGTGGGT
>DASRSC010000301.1:0-4654 GCA_035695525.1 Pseudonocardia sp.
TATCCGCGCACGGGGGCGTCAGCCCCGTAGCAGGTCCGACGCCTTCTCCCCGATCATCATGCAGGTGATGTTGGGGTTGATAGCCGGGAGAAACGGCAGGATCGACGCGTCCGCGACCCGCAGCCCGTCGACCCCGCGCACCCGCAGCTGCGGATCCACCACCGCCATCGGGTCGGTCGCTGGGCCCATCTTCGCGGTGCACGCCGGGTGGTAGACGGTGTTGTGCGTCCTGGTGATGTAGTCGGCCAGCTCGTCGTCGGTCACCGCGTCCGGGCCGGGTGTGAGCTCGCGCGCCACCCACTCCTTGAGCGGCTGCTGCTCGGCGATCCGCCGCGCGAGCTTCACCCCGGCGAGCATCACGGCCATGTCGTGGCCCTCGGGATCGGTGAAGTAGCGCGGGTCGACCTTGGGCCGGTCCCGGAAGTCGCGGGTGCGCAGCCGCACGGTGCCGCGTGACCGGCCGCGCGTCACGTTCGGCGTGAGGCAGAAGCCGTTGTCCGTGGTGGGGTAACCCCACCGCACGGTGTTCAGGTCGAACGGCACCGAGCCGTAGTGCATCATCAGGTCCGGGCGGTCCAGGCCCGGCTGTGTGCGCGTGAACAGCCCGATCTCCCACCATTGCGTGGAGCGGGTGACCATCGGCTGCGCCGCCTCCCACATCACGAGGCCCTCGACGTGGTCGTCCAGGTTGGACCCGACGCCAGGGGCGTCCACGAGCACGTCGATCCCGAAGTCGCGCAGGTGCTCGGCGGGCCCGATCCCGGAGAGCATCAGCAGCTTGGGTGTGTCGATCGACCCGGCGGAGAGCACCACCTCGCGGCGAGCCGAAACGGTGACGCGGCCGGGTCCGATGTCCTGCTGGTACTCGACGCCCGTCGCGCGCGTCCCGTCGAAGAGGACACGCGACGCCCACGCCCCCGTGCGGATCTCCAGGTTCGGCCGCGAGTCCATAACGGGGTGCAGGTACGCGCGCGACGACGAGGCGCGCGTGCCGTCGGGCTCGCGGTTGATCTGGAAGAAGCCAGCCCCCTCGCAGATCGTGCTGCCCTCGTTGAACCGCACGGTGGGCAGCCCTGCGGCGGCCGCTGCCTCGAGCACCGCGACACCGCAGGGGTCGTCGGGCGCCACCTGCACGATGGTCACGGGGCCGGAGCGGCCGTGCCCCGTCCACGGCCCGTCGTTGGTCTCCAACCGCTCGATGAGCGGCCAGCAGTCGTCGGCGCTCCAGCCCTCGCAGCCCATCGACGCCCACTCGTCGAGGTCCTCGCGGGGCGTCCAGAACGCGATGCACGAGTTGTGCGACGAGCACCCGCCGAGCACCTTCGCCCGCGCATGACGCAGGAAGCTGTTGCCGTGTTCCTGCGGCTCGACGAGGTAGTCCCAGTCGTAGCCGGAGTCGAGCAGCGCCATCCAGTCGGTGAGCTTGAGGATCGCCGGGTCGTCCACGTCGGACGGTCCGGCCTCGAGCAGGCACACCGTGACGTCGGGATCCTCCGACAGCCGCGCCGCCAGCGCGCAGCCCGACGATCCCCCGCCGACGATCACATAGTCGAACGTGTCGCTCACGCCTGGCTCCCCTCCGGGAACGACTCCGTGGCCGGAGGGACCGCGGGGTCGAGGGCGAGCTGCTTCGCCATGTGCTCGGGGAGCGTGCCGACCTGGTGGCGTCCCTTCGCGAGGTACCAGGCCAGGCCGATCACCACGATGGCGCCGATGAAGATGAACGCGATCCAGGCGAGCGCCCCCTCCCCGTAGACCTCCGAGCGGGGCCACGCGAGGTTGAGTGCCATCGCGGCGCCCCACACGACGGCGAGGATGTTCACCGGCAGGCCGAACCGCCCCAGCGAGAAGTATCCGGTCGACCCGCCGGGCTCCGGCCATTCGCCGCGCAGCCGCTTGCGCAGCATCGGCGCGGTGACCAGGAGGTAGGCCAGGTAGATCATGATGACGGCCACGCTGGTGACGGCCGTGAAGATCTTCGGCTCACCGATGTTCACCACGAGGATCAGGATGGCGACGACGCCGATCAGCACGGCCGGCACCACGGGGGTCTTGCGCCGTGGGTCGATCCGCGCCAACCGGGCGCCGCCCGGCAGGGCGTTGTCGCGGGCCATGGCGAACATCAACCGGATGCCCGCGGTGTGCACGGCCAGTGCGCAGACCGTGACGGCGACGACGATGCAGATCAGGAACACCTTGCCGAGGTTCGTGCCGAGCGCCTGCAGCACGATCAGCTGCAGCCCGCCCGCGCTGGTACCCAGAGCCGGATCGCCCAGGTTCGGCGCGGCGAGGATCGCGAACAGCAGGATCAGCCCACCGATGACGAACGACGCGATGACCGCGCGCAGGATCGCCTTCGGCGCGGTGCGCCGCGGGTCGACGGTCTCCTCCCCCAGGGAGCTGGCGGTGTCGAAGCCGTACATGACGTACGCGCTGGCCAGCGACGCGACGAGGAACGCCCCGAGGTAGCCGAGCGAGCTGTCGGAGCCCAGCCCCTGGGTGTCGACGATGACGCTCGGCGGGTTCACGATGTTCACGGCCAGCAGCACGACCAACAGGACCGCCGCGACGAGCTCGATGAAGACACCGGCGCTGTTGATCCGCGACATCAGCTTCACGCCGAACGCGTTGACCAGCGTCGTGAAGAGAATGAGGATCGCGCCCCAGATCACCGCGCTCACGGCGAAGTCGGTGTCGCCGGTGCCGTCACCGACCAGCTGGAAGCCGCTCCAGATCTGCGGCAACGTGATCTGGTACGCCAGCACCACCGCGGTGAGCGTCACCACCGATGCCGTGAACATCACCCAGCCGGCCAGCCACGACGTCGTGGCGCTGCCCAGCCGCTTCGACCAGTTGTAGACCGACCCGGCCACCGGGTAGCGCCCGGCCAGCTCGGCGAAACACAGCGCCACCATCAGCTGCCCGACGAACACCATGGGCCAGGACCACCAGTAGGCGGGGCCACCGAAGGCGAAACCGAAGTAGAAGAGCTGGAACGTGCCGGTCAGGATCGAGATGTAGCTGATCCCGGCAGCGAAGCTGGCGAATTTGCCGATGCTGCGGTCCAGCGTCTGGCTGTACCCGAACTCGGCGAGATCCTCGCTGTCCTTGTTGCCCGCTGCTGTCATCGTGTCGCCTCCGAGGATCGATCCATCAGCCCGTGAACCACCGCATCGGCGCAGGTGCCGTGTTGTGCCAGACGTGCTTGAGCTCCTGGTACTCGGCCAGCCCCGTCGGGCCGAGCTCCCGTCCGTTGCCCGAGCGCTTGAAGCCGCCCCACTCCGCGGCCGGGACGTAGGGGTGGTAATCGTTGATCCACACCGTGCCGTGTCGCAGCGCGGCCGCCACCCGCTCGGCGCGGCCCATGTCGGACGTCCACACCGCACCCGCGAGGCCGTATTCGGTGTCGTTGCCCAGCGCGATGGCCTCCTCCTCGGTGGAGAAGCGCTCCACGGTGAGGATCGGGCCGAACGTCTCCTCGCGGATCACGCGCATGTCGCGGCGCACGTCGGTGAAGACGGTGGGCCGGTAGAAGAAGCCCTTCTGCAGCTCGGGCTCCTCAGGACGGCGCCCGCCCGCGACCAGCCGGGCACCCTCGGCCTGCGCCGACGCCACGAAGTCCTCGATCTTGGCGCGGTGTGCCGCGGAGACCAGCGGGCCCGACTCGCTCCCCTCTTCCAGGCCGTTGCCCAGCCGGATCCGCTCGGCGCGCCGCGCGACCTCGGCCACGAGGTCGTCGTGCACGGAGTCCTCGACGATCAGCCGGGCGCCTGCCGAGCAGACCTGCCCCGAGTGCAGGAACACGGCGGTGAGCGCGTAGTCGACCGCGGTCTCGAAGTCGGTGTCGGCGAAGACGATGTTCGGGTTCTTGCCGCCGAGCTCGACGGCCACCCGCTTCACGGTGGCCGCGGACGCGCGGATGATCGCCTGGCCGGTGGCGAGGCCGCCGGTGAAGCTCACCATGTCGACGGCCGGGTGCTCCGTGAGTGGGGCACCGACACTGCGGCCGTCGCCGAGCAGGATGTTGACCACGCCCGGCGGAGCACCCGCCTCCTCGATCAGCCGCACCAGCAGCACGCTCGTCAGCGGGGTCACCTCGCTCGGCTTGATCACCATCGTGTTCCCGGCCGCGATCGCCGGAGCGACCTTCCACGAGAGCTGCAGCAGCGGGTAGTTCCACGGCGTGATGAGCACGCAGACGCCCACCGGCTCGGCGACGACCCGGCTCAGCACGTGCGGCTGCCCCGTGTCGACGATGCGGCCGGCGTCCTTGCCCGCGAGGTCGGCGTAGTAGCGGAAAACGGCCGTCACGTCGTCGACGTCGATGCGGCTCTCGACGAGCGTCTTGCCGGTGTCGAGCGTCTCGGTGCGGGCGATCTGCTCCTTGTCCCGCACGAGCAGGTCGGCCACGCGACGCAGCAGCGCCCCGCGGTCGGCTGCTGGGATGCGCCGCCACGGCCCCCCGTCGAACGCCGCCCTCGCCGCGAGCACCGCCCGGTCGACGTCGTCGGCACCGGCCTGGTCGACGGTTTCGACCACGCTCGCGTCGAACGGATTGATCACGTCGGCGGTTCCACCGCACCCGGAAGTCCATGCTCCGTCAACAAAGAGGCTGGGCACGCGTTGATCGTCCTCACATCAATGTCGCCGTCAA
>DASRSC010000302.1:0-6231 GCA_035695525.1 Pseudonocardia sp.
AGAACGACGGTGACGGATAGACAAGGGCAGGCTGACTCCAGTCCACCCAAGCGTGTGATCTCTGGGCTGCTCGACCGCGATGTGCTCCTGTGGAACACGGGCTTCAGCCCGGCGGTCCGCCCGGAGGTGGAGGCCGCGCCGCTCTACTCCCAGCTGGGCGTGGTTCGCGCCGGGCGGTCCTTGTTCGTCGAGGACCCGATGGTGTCTGCGCCGTGGACGTGGGGCACCGTGCTGAGCCTTCCGAGCGTGGTCGACGCGCTGGTCAAGCAGCTCGCCGGGGTAGTGGCCTGAGGGCGCGTGCACTTCGCCGCGGCCCCGCTCGAGCGAGTGGCGGCCGTCACTTCGCCTGCTCGCGCCGCCGGTCGACCGGCTCACTTTCTCGACCTAGTGTTCAGGAGTGCCTGAATTCCTGAGCGTGCCCGAGCCGCCGGCGTCCCCCTCCGCCCTGCGCCGTGCCCTGCGCCGGGTCCGTGACGGTGTCGCTCTCGACGTCACGGAGGCGTCCGTGCTGCTGGCCGCCCGCGGCGAGGCGCTCGACGAGCTGCTGTCGGCGGCGTCCCGGGTGCGCGACGCCGGGCTGGTCGATGCGGGCAGGCCCGGGGTCGTCACGTACTCGCGCAACGTGTTCATCCCGCTCACCCGCCTGTGCCGTGACCGCTGCCACTACTGCACGTTCGCCACGGTGCCGCACCGGCTGCCCGCCGCGTTCCTCGAGCGCGACGAGGTGCTGGAGATCGCCAGAGCGGGCGCGGCGGCGGGCTGCAAGGAAGCGCTGTTCACCCTCGGCGACCGGCCGGAGGACCGCTGGCCCGCCGCCCGTGAATGGCTGGACGCCCGCGGCTACGACTCCACGCTCGACTACGTCCGCGCCAGCGCGATCGCGGTGCTCGAGGAGACCGGCCTGCTGCCGCACCTCAACCCCGGTGTGCTCAGCTGGGCCGAGCTGACGCGGCTCAAGCCGGTGGCCGTGAGCATGGGGATGATGCTGGAGACCACCGCTACCAGGCTGTGGAGCGAGCCTGGGGGCCCGCACTACGGGAGCCCGGACAAGGAGCCGGCGGTCCGGCTCCGTGCGATCACCGATGCCGGCCGGGTGGGTGTCCCGTACACCACCGGGATCCTGATCGGGATCGGCGAGAATCGCACCGAGCGGGCGGAGTCGATCTTCGCGATCCGCTCGGCGGCCAGGGCGCACGGTCACATCCAGGAAGTGATTATCCAGAACTTCCGCGCGAAGCCCGACACTGCGATGGCGAACGATCCAGACGCCGACCTCGATGATCTGGCGGCCACGATCGCCGTCTCCCGGATCGTGCTCGGCCCCAAGATGCGGGTACAGGCGCCACCGAACCTCGTCGGTGAGGAGTTCGCGCTGATGCTGCGCGCGGGCATCGATGACTGGGGCGGCGTCTCGCCCGTCACCGCCGACCACGTCAGCCCTGAGCGGCCGTGGCCCGCGATCGACGAGCTGGCCACCCAGACGGCAGCGGCCGGATTCACGATGCGCGAGCGACTCACCGCGTACCCGAAGTACGTCCTGGCGGGCTCGCCGTGGATCGACACGCGGCTGCACGCCCATGTCGCGGCGCTCGCCGACCCGGAGACCGGCCTCGCGAACGCGAGCGCCGTGGTCACGGGGCGGCCGTGGCAGGAACCCGACGGAGGGTTCGAGTCCACCGGCCGGATCGACCTGAACACCTCGATCGACGCCGAGGGGCGCACGGAGGACCGGCGCGGCGACTTCGACTCGGTGTACGGCGACTGGGACGAACTGCGTTCCGAGCTCGCAGCGCATCAGCAGGCGGCCCCGGAGCGGCTGGACTCCGACGTACGTGCGGGGCTCGCGCTTGCTGCCTCCGATCCGGCCGCACTGCTCGACCCGGCCCACGAGGCGGCGGCGATGGCCGTGCTCACCGCCGACGGCGCCGCGCTCGAGGAGCTCACTCGGCTGGCCGACGCGCTGCGTGCCGACGTCGTGGGCGAGGAGGTGTCCTACGTCGTCAACCGCAACATCAACTTCTCGAACGTCTGCTACGTCGGGTGCCGGTTCTGCGCCTTCGCGCAGCGGGAGCGTGACGCCGACGCGTTCCGGCTCTCGCTCGACGAGGTGGCAGCGCGGGCGGTGGAGGCCGCGCAGGACGGCGCCACCGAGGTGTGCATGCAGGGCGGAATCGACCCGCAGCTGCCTGTGTCCTTCTACGCCGACCTGGTGCGGGCCGTGAAGGCCGCGGTGCCCGACATGCACGTGCACGCGTTCAGCCCGATGGAGATCGTCAGCGCGTCGGCCAAGGCCGGCGTCTCGATCGAGGAGTGGCTCACCGAGCTGCGCGATGCCGGGCTGGGCTCGATCCCGGGCACAGCGGCGGAGATCCTCGACGACGAGGTCCGCTGGGTACTCACCAAGGGCAAGCTGCCGGCGGCGCAGTGGCTCGAGGTCGTCGGCACGGCGCACCGGCTCGGGATCCCGTCGTCGTCGACCATGATGTACGGCCACGTCGACGAGCCGAGGCACTGGCTGGGCCACCTCCGCACCCTCGCGGCCCTGCAGGACGAGACGGGCGGGTTCACCGAGTTCGTGCCGCTCCCGTTCGTGCACCACAACGCGCCGATCTACCTCGCAGGCCTCGCCCGGCCGGGCCCCACCACGCGGGACAACCTGGCGGTGCACGCTTTCGCCCGGCTCGCCCTGCACGGCCGGATCGACCACATCCAGTGCTCGTGGGTGAAGCTCGGCGACGACCTCTCCGCGCGGATCCTGCAGGGCGGCGCGGACGACATGGGCGGCACGCTCATGGAGGAGACGATCAGCCGGATGGCGGGCTCGGAGAACGGCTCGGCGCGCACGGTGACCGAGCTCGCGGCGATCGCCGCGACTGCCGGACGCCCTGTGCGGCAGCGCAGCACGACGTACCGCGAGCCCGCGAGCCGCTTGGTGCCGGCGGAGCGGACGGGGCTCCGGCTGCTTCCACTGACCTCCGTCTGACCGGGGCGTGAAGGCTCTCGTCTTCGAGGAGTACGGAGGCCCGCTTCGGGTGCGTGACGTGCCGTCACCTGCCTGCCCCCCTGACGGGGTCGTACTCGACGTGTACGCGACCGGGGTCTGCAGATCCGACTGGCATGCTTGGCGCGGCCATGATCCCGTCGCGGTGCCCCACGTGCCGGGGCACGAGTTCGCCGGGGTCATCGCTCAGGCGGGCCCTGGCGTCCGGTCATGGCGCGTCGGCGAGCGCGTGACGGCTCCGTTCGTGTGTGGCTGCGGTGGATGCGACGTGTGCGTGGCTGGCGACCCCCAGGTCTGTCCGAACCAGACCCAACCCGGGTTCACCCACCACGGCTCCTTCGCCGAGCAGGTGGTCGTGCACGCGGCCGAGCACAACCTGGTGCGGCTTCCGGAGCGGCTGAGCCTCCTGGCGGCAGCCGCGTTGGGGTGCCGCTTCTCGACCGCGTACCGCGCGTTGACCGTGCACGGCGGGCTGGCCCCCGGCCAGTGGCTGGCCGTGCACGGCTGCGGAGGGGTCGGCCTCTCCGCCGTGCTGATCGCGTCGGTGATCGGAGCACGGGTCGTGGCGACGGACGTCTCGCCCTCGGCGCTGGCGGTGGCCCGCGAACGAGGTGCGACGGCGACGCTGGATGTGTCGGAGCTCCCCGGCCCGGCTGAGATCGCGGCTCGCGTCCACGAGATCACCGACGGCGGTGCGCACGTGTCCGTCGATGCCCTGGGGTCCGTGTCGGCCGCGACCGCCTCCGTGCTCTCGCTACGCCGCCGCGGGAGGCACGTGCAGATCGGTCTCCTGCTGGGTGAGGCCGCGTCAGCGCCGCTGCCGATGGACCGCGTGCTCTCCTGGGAGCTTTCGATCTTCGGCTCGCACGGCATCGCAGCCCACGAGTATGCGGCGATGCTCGACCTCATCGAGCGCACCGGGCTCGACCCGGCGTCGCTCGTCGGACAGGTGATCACGCTGGAGGATGCCGGTACGGCGCTGGCGGCGATGGACGGACGCACGGCGGCAGGCATGACGGTGGTTCAGGTCAGGCGTGAGATCCGGTGATCTCCGGCCGGTCGGGAGCCGAACCCGTTTACGTCGTCGGCGGTGGGCCCGGCGGGCTTGCCGTGGCCGCGGTCCTGGGCAGGTACGGGATTCCCGTCACCGTCCTCGAGCGCGGTGACGCCGTGGGAGCGAGTTGGCGCACGCACTACGACCGGTTGCATCTGCACACCGTCCGCGGTCTGTCGGGCCTGCCGGGTTTTCCGATCCCCCGGGCGTACGGCCGTTGGGTTGCCCGCGACGACATGGTGCGGTACCTGGAGCAGTACAGCGCTCACCATCGTCTCGACGTCCGCACCGGCGTCGAGGTCGAACGGATCGACTGGGCGAACGGCCGTGCCCGTTGGGTATTGCGCACCAACCGAGGCGACGAGATATCCGCGAACTCGGTCGTCGTGGCCACCGGCAACAACCACACCCCGGAGCTGCCGGACGGGGCGGGAACGTTCACCGGTGCGCTGCTCCACGCCAAGGACTACCGCAACCCCGGCCCCTACGCCGACCGCGATGTACTCGTCGTGGGCGTCGGCAACACCGGCGCCGAGATCGCGGCCGACCTGGCTGCAGGCGGCGCCGGTCGCGTACGTCTCGCCGTCCGGACCCCGCCGCACATCGTCCGCCGTGACGTCGCGGGCTGGCCCTCCCAGCTCACCGGGATCCTGATGCGCCATCTGCCGGCCACCGTCGTCGACCGGGCGGCCAACTGGCAGGCCCGGTTGAGCATGCCGGACCTGACGCCGTACGGCATGCCCCGGCCACAGGACGGCTTGTACACCCGGATCCTCACCCACCGGGTGGTGCCAGTGCAGGATGTCGGAATCGTCGACGCGGTGCGGACGGGCAAGGTCGAACCCGTGGCGTCGGTGATCGGGTTCGACGGGGCCGTGGTGCGCCTGGCAGACGGTTCCGAGATCACCCCGGACGTCGTCATCGCCGCGACCGGCTACAGCCGGGGCTTGAACCCGATCGTCGGCCACCTGGGCGTCCTCGACGGGCGCGGCATCCCGCGGGTATCCGGTGGCGCGGTGGCACCAGGCCTCTATTTCACCGGCTACCGGATCTCGATCAGTGGAGCACTCCGCGACATGGCCGTCGACGCCCGACGGATCGGCCGGGCGATCGGCCGGCCTGCCGCGGCCCCATGATGGCGGGCACGGCCTCGGAAGGAACGTCGTACGGTGGGGTCATGGGCATTCTGGGCGAGCTGTTTCCCGGACGGAAGATCAGCGACGAAGCAGGCGAGGCGGGCGAGGGCGAGCAGTGGCAGCTCGGCCCGATCGATCTCGACAACCGCGTGGTGCAGGTGCAGCGCGTCGAGGAGCCCGAGGAGGAGGCTCCGGACGCCCCGAGCTGATCCGGCGACCGCTCAAGCCAGCCCGGCAATGAGCTCCGCCACCCGGCCCGGCTGCTGCGCGTGCAGGTCGTGGTCACCGCCGCGGAACTCGACCAGCCGGGCGTGCGGCAGTGCGGCGACGGCCTCGGCGAGCTGCTCGCGCTTGCGCGGCGGGGTGGTGTCGCTGGTCGCTGCGAGCAACAAGGCCGGGGCTCCGACCAGCGGATACAGTGTCCGGGGCTGGTGCCGGAGCGCGCTCCCGATGATCGCCCGGTGACGCTCGCGGCTCAACCACGGGGTGACGGTGCCGTCGGTGCGCACCCGGAGGTTGCCCAACACCGCGTCGACTGCGGCATCGGTCCAGCCCGGATGCCCGGCTCGCAGGCTCGATCGCAGCACCTCGGCGCTCATCCCGTCGAACTGGGGTGGCGCGAGCACTCCCCAGGCCGCGTCGAGTGTCGGCCACTGGTCACCGAGGTGCAGCCACCCGCCGTCGACCAGTACGAGAGCGTGCACCAGGTCGGCACGGTCGGCGGCGAGCTGGAGCACGACGTTGCCGCCCCACGCCTGCCCGGCGACCACCGGAGCCGTCCAGCCGAGGCCCGCACAGACCGCCGCCAGATCCCGGGCGGCGGCCCGTGTCGCGTCCGTTGCCGGGGCGTCGAGGTCGTCCTCGTCGTCGGTGTCGGAGACGTCCACCGACGTCCCGTGCCCGCGCAGGTCCACCGCCACCACCGGATGCCCGGCGGCGGCGAGCCGCCCCGCGACGCCGTCCCACAGCCGGTCGTTGGACGACAGACCGTGCACGAGCAGCACCGGTCGTGCAGCACCGCCCGGCCAGGACCTGGCGCC
>DASRSC010000303.1:0-8997 GCA_035695525.1 Pseudonocardia sp.
GCTGCTGCGCCATCCCGAGTTCGCCACGCGCGACCTGTCGTCGGTGCGAGGCATCTCCTCGGGCGCGGCGCCGATGCCGGTGGAGATGATCGAGGCGCTGCACCGCCGCTTCGGCGACGATGTCGTGATCGTCGAGGGCTACGGGCTGACCGAGGTGACCATGGGGGCCACACTCGGCCCCGCGTGGCGGTCGGGCGTACGCAAGGTGGGCACCGTCGGGTTGCCGGTGTACGACACGGAAGTTCGTATCGTCGCTCCTGAGGGCGGCAACCTCACTCCGCTGCCGCAGGGCGAGGCCGGCGAGGTGTGCATCCGGGGCCCGCAGGTGATGGTCGGCTACAAGGACCGGCCGGAGGAGACCGCCGCCACCCTGGTGGACGGCTGGCTGCGCACCGGCGACATCGGTGCCATCGACGAGGACGGCTACCTGTCGATCGTCGACCGCAAGAAGGACATGCTGCTCTACAAGGGCTACAACGTGTACCCGCGCGAGCTGGAGGAGCTTCTCTTCGCGCAGGGTGCGGTGACGGGAGCGGCAGTTGTCGGGCGACCGGATCCGGTGGTGGGCGAACTCCCGGTGGCCTTCGTTGTGGCGCCCGGGCTCGGCGACGCCGACGCCGGCGCCCTGATGGAGGCGGTCAACGAGCAGGTGCTCCCGTACAAGCGGCTCCGGGAGCTGCACCTCGTGGACGAGATTCCGGTGTCGGCCGCCGGAAAGGTGCTCAAGCGGGAGCTGCGAGAGCGGTTGCCCTGACGGAGCTCTGGGAGCACACCGGCACGGATGAGTGACCCCACGTTAACGCCGGGCGTCCGGACAGCGATGTCCCGTTCGTACGGATACCCGGCATGCGCGCACCGGACCGGACACCCGACCGTCATCGCCGCTTCTCGCGGCATGGCTGTCGTCCCATGTCCCTGCTCCCGAAGCCGGTGGTCGCCATGCCCACTGCCGCTGCATCCCCTGGTGATGGGGTGGCTGCTGCCCGGTCACGCCGTGATCCCGTCGCTCGGGCGGGCAGGCACCGGCGAGCAACCACCCCGCGCACGCTTCTCGGCCTGGCGGTGGACGTGGTCGGTCGCGTGGGGAGCCTCGTGACGCTGGCGGCCCTGGTGGTGCTGGCGGCGACGGCGGGCGCGATGGCCGACGGCATGCCGGCCGGTGGGAGCGCGACCGTCACCGCCACCTTCGACCGGAGCGGCCCGTGACCTCGCGACCTCAGGCCGCTTCGGCCTGGGCGATCGGTGACTGCAGCACGTGGTCGACCAGGCGCATCACGAGTTGCTCGCCGCCCAACCGGTACCCGAACTCCTCCCAGGTGAGCAGCTCACGGGAGAGCAGCTCTCCGACAGGGCCCGGGTACAGCCGGGTGGCTCGGAAGGCGGCCGCTCGCAGCCGCATCTTCTCGTGGTGGTCCATCGGGACGGGGATCATTCGGCTCTCCTCCGCAGGTGCTTGCAATGCGGCGCGCTCTCAGCGGTGAGTCGCCACCCGTGAGCCTTCCATGGTGAACCAAGGTCGGGACTACCCGACGAATGGTACCCGAAGAGTGACTGAGGTCTCACAGTGCGCGAACCACGGGTATGTGATCGTGCACAGGGAGATTCCCATCCGCCGCCCCGTCACACCTCGGGTTAGCGTGATCAGCATGGTGACTCCGGCCGACTCCGCCCTGCGTACCCGTGATGTGCTCTGGTCCGACATCGAGGACGTCTACGCCGCGATCCTCGCCCATCCCTTCATCTCCGGGTTGACGGACGGCACGCTGCCCCGGGAGTCGTTCCGGCACTACATCGTGCAGGACGCGCACTACCTCCGCGGCTACGCGAAGGCACTCGCGGTGTGCGCCGCGAAAGCGCCCGACGAGGACGGCACCGTGATGTTCGCCGCGCACGCTGCGGGGGCCATCGCCGCCGAACGCGACCTTCACGCGGCGCTGATGGGCGAGATGGGCTGCACCTCGGAGGAAGCGGCGCTGGAGCCGATCGCCCCGACCACCCAGGCCTACGTCAGCTACATGCTCGCCTCGGCGCTCGGCGGGTCGTTCGCCGAGGCGGTGGGTGCTGTCCTGCCCTGCTACTGGATCTATGCGCGGGTCGGCGAGGAGCTCATGGCCCGCAGCTCACCCGACCCGCTGTACGCCCGCTGGATCGCGATGTACGGCAGCGAGGACTTCCAGTCGGTGGTCGACGCGGTGCTCGCACTCACCGACCGGATCGGGGCCGGGATGTCCGAGGGCGAGCGCACGCTGATGCGCAGGCACTTCCGTACGACGTCCCGGTACGAGTGGATGTTCTGGGACGCGGGTTACCGCTGCGAGACCTGGCCCGTGTGACGCGTCAGGGCCGGCGCCCTAGCGTTGGTCGAAGCGGTCGGGGATGAGGAAGTGCAGGATGAATCCCACCACCGCCACGACTATCGCACCGACGAACGCGGCACCGAAGCTCTGCACCGTGAACGGCAGCCCGATCCCGCTGGCGATGTACCCGACCAGCAGGAACAGCAGCGCGTTGACCACGAGCCCGATCAGGCCGAGCGTCAGCACGTAGAACGGGCAGCCCACCACCTTGATCAGCGGCTTCAGCACGGCGTTGACCAGGCCGAAGATCAGGGCGACGACGACGAGAGTGCCGATCCGGGTGCTGGTCGTGCCCGCGGTGTCGTCGATCCCGGGGACGATCAGGGTGGCCACCCACAGGCTGACGGCGACCACCGCCACGCGGATGGTAAGGGCAAGCGTGTTCGACATCGGCATCAGTCCAGCAGGGCCTGGTTGACCAGCGTGCGCAGCTGGGTGCGGACAGGGTAGGTGCTCGACGGGATGAGCTGTGTGAAGAACAGCGCGGTGATCTCCGCCACAGGGTCGATCCAGAACGCCGTGCTGGCCAGGCCGCCCCACGCGAACTCGCCCTCGTGCGTGAGCGCCTTGTTCGCGGCGGCGTCGATGACCACGGAGAAGCCGAGGCCGAACCCGACGCCCCGGTAGGGCGACTCGGAGAATATGGGCCTGCCGAACTGCTCCAGGTCGGCACCGCCGGGCAGGTGGTTGCGCGTCATGTAGGCGACCGTGCGCGGGCCGAGCAGCCGGGCGCCGTCCAACTCGCCGCCGCGGGCGAGCATCTGCGTGAAGCGGTGGTAGTCGCCCGCGGTGGAGACGAGCCCGCCGCCGCCGGACAGGAACGCCGGGGCGCGAGTGGCAGCGTCGCCCATCGATCGGTTACGCAGGAGCCCGCCCGCGGGGTTGGGCCCGTACAGCGCTGCAAGGCGCTCGACATCGTCCTCGGGCACCGAGAATCCGGTGTCGTTCATGCCGAGGGGGCGAAACACGTGCTCGGCGAAGAACGCGTCGAGCGACTGCCCGGAGGCCACCTCGACGACCCGGCCGAGCACATCGGTTGCCACCGAGTAGTTCCACTCCGTGCCGGGCTGGAACAGCAGCGGAACCTGCGCCCACACCTCGCAGGCGCCCGCGAGATCCAACCCGCGCGGGGACCCGAACTCGAAGCCCTTGGCCCGGTAGATCTCGTCGACGGCGTGGGCGTGATGCCAGCCGTAGGTGAGCCCGGCGGTGTGGGTGAGCAGGTGCCAGATCCGCACCGGCTCGGTGGCCGGCACCGTGCCGGGACTGGCCGCCGACCCGCCCTGGTAGACGCGCATGTCGGCGAAGGCCGGGATGTAGCGCGACACGGGGTCGGTGAGCTCCAGCGCACCCCGCTCGTACAGCATCAGCGCCGCCACGGAGGTGATCGGCTTGCTCATCGAGTAGATGCGCCAGATGGTGTCGTCGGCGACGGGCCGCCGCTCCTCGAGGTCGGCGAGCCCGTAGTGACTGAGGTGCGCCACCCGGCCCCGGCGCGACACGGCGATCGTCCAGCCGGCCAGCCGACCGTCGTCGACGTAGCGCCGGAAATGCGTGTCGATCCGCTCCAGCCGGCCGGCGTCCATCCCGACCTCGCCCGGATCAGCGTCCACCTTGAGCTGCATCACGCAATCGACCCTACATCCGGTTGATCTCCCGGCCCACCTCGTCGACCGGCCGCAGACCCAGCGCCGCCAGCGCTCCGGCGGCGTCCGGATGGCGCAGGACGCGGGAGATCCTGCCGTTCTCGACGACGAACGCCGTGGCCAACCGCACCGGCTCGCCGAGCTCGCCGGTGTGGGTGTCCAGCCATCGTGCGTCCTGCTCCACGACGGCACCGCCGGCCCCGCAGAACCAGCGCACCGGCTCCATCCGGATCCCCGCCCGCCCGACCCAGTCGAGGATGAGCTCACGTCCGAACCCCGACCCGCGCGGTCCACCCACCTCGACGTCGCTCGTGCACAGGTCCCCGACTCGGGCGGCATCACCGCCGTTGACCGCGGCGTGCCAGTCCTCCACCACCGCGAGCTGCCCCCCTGCCATGCCGGCGAGGGTAGCGGCCTCGACGCGCACCGCCCAGGTTCCGCGGACCCGGCCGGACAACCCGTTCGTCACGCGGAGCAACCCTTTCGCGTCACGCTGAGCAACCCGTTCGCGTCACACTCGGGCATGACTCCCGCTGTTGGGAGGGAGGATCGGGCGGTGGCCCTCCACCCCGAGCCGATCCTCGACATCTCGCCAGCGCTGCGCGGCGACGCGGAGGTGCTCCGTGCGCTGCTGCGGCGCCGCGACGCAGGCATCAGGGCCGACGGGAACCGGATCGCGCTCGTCGTGAGCGGCGGCGGCATGCGCGGCGCGTACGCCGGCGGGATGGCCCACGCCCTCGACGACGCCGGGCTCGCCGGTTGCTTCGACGTGATCTACGGCAGCTCGGCGGGTGCCTACATCGGTGCGGCGCTGCTCCTCGGCAACGGCCGCGGGTCGGCGCACATCTTCTTCGAGGACATGGCCTGTCGCGCGTTCATCGACCCGCGCCGGATCGGCACGCGCCGCCCGGTGGTGTCGCTGGACCACCTGATCGACCACGTCCTCGTCCACTCGAAGCCGATGGCGTGGGACCGGCTGGGGCCGTCACCGGTGCCGTTGCGGGTGGTGGCCACGGCGGCGGACGACCTGCGGCCGCACGTCCTCGATCCTGCGACACCGGACGAGTGGAAGGTGGCGCTGCGGGCGACAGCATCGATCCCGCTGCTCGCCGGGCCGCCCGTCGAGCTCCACGGGCGCCGCTGGATCGACGGCTCGGTCGCGGAGCCGGTGTCCGTGCTGCGGGCCCTACAGGACGGCGCCACCCACGTGCTCGCGCTGCTCAACCGCACCGCTCCGGAGCTGCGCCGGGCCGACCTGGCGGCAGGCCCCGCCCCGTGGGCCCGCGCGCTGGACCGGCTCGCGCCCGGGCTCGGGATGATCGCGCAGGAGAGCAACCGGCACGGCCCGGCGCTCGCGGTCCTCGACGACGCCGCCCACCCCTCGCGCAACGGGGCGCACCTGCTGGCACTCATGCCGGAGCAGGACCTCGGCGTCCGCGGGCTCACCATCGACGTCCCGCGGGTGACGCAGGCCGCAGCAGCGGGATACGCGACCGTCACTTCGGCACTGTGCCGCGTCCGGAGCTCTCAATGATCGACGCGATCCGTACCTGAGCGCCCCGCCGGGGACACTGGTGGACGCACCGGAACGATCACGTGGGCACGCGGCCTTGACCCGACTCGTCGCCACCAGGAGTGTTGCCGGGTGGACGCTGATGTCATCGTGGTCGGCGCGGGACTCACAGGTCTCGTCGCGGCAGCCGAGCTGGCCGACGCGGGCAGGCGGGTGCTGCTGCTCGACCAGGAGCCCGAGACGGGGCTGGGCGGGCAGGCGTTCTGGGCCTTCGGCGGCCTGTTCCTCGTCGACTCCCCCGAACAACGCCGGTTGGGCGTCCATGACTCCTTCGACCTGGCGATGCAGGACTGGCTGGGCAGCGCCGCCTTCGACCGCGGCGTCGACGACCCGACGGGCGAGGACTTCTGGGGCCGCCAGTGGGCGACGGCATACCTCGACTTCGCCGCAGGTGAGAAGCGTTCGTGGCTGCACCGGCAGGGGGTGCGCTGGTTCCCGGTCGTGGGCTGGGCAGAGCGGGGCGGCTACCTGGCCGACGGCCACGGCAACTCCGTGCCGCGCTTCCACATCACCTGGGGTACGGGGCCGGGTCTCCTGGCCCCGTTCGAGCGCCGGGTGCGGGAGGCCGCGGCGAAGGGGCTCGTCGAGCTGCGCTTCCGGCACCGGGTGGACGGCTTGACGGTCACCGACGGAGTGGTCGACGGCGTCCACGGTGCGGTGCTCGAGCCGAGCAGCGCCGCGCGTGGCACGGCGAGCTCGCGCAACGAGGTGGGCGAGTTCGAACTGCACGCGCAGGCCGTCGTCGTCACCTCCGGCGGGATCGGTGCCGACCACGAGATGGTGCGCGCCAACTGGCCGTCCCGCTTGGGCCGCCCGCCCCGCTACATGATCTCGGGGGTCCCCGAGCACGTCGACGGCCGGATGCTGGCGATCACCGAGCGCGCGGGCGGGCGGATCGTGAACCGCGACCGGATGTGGCACTACACCGAGGGCGTCCACAACTGGGGCCCGATCTGGGCCCGCCACGGGATCCGGATCCTTGCCGGACCCTCCTCGCTCTGGTTCGACGCGCGGGGCCGGCGCTTCCCCACACCCAACTTCCCCGGCTTCGACACCCTCGGCACGCTCGAAGCGATTACCCGGACCGGCTACGACCACTCCTGGCTGGTGCTCACCCAGAAGGTCATCGAGAAGGAGTTCGCGCTCTCGGGCTCGGAGCAGAAC
This sequence comes from Pseudonocardia sp., assembly GCA_035695525.1. GTDB lineage: Bacteria > Actinomycetota > Actinomycetes > Mycobacteriales > Pseudonocardiaceae > Pseudonocardia. Next base: position 6,741 of record DASRSC010000303.1, read on the forward strand.
CCGGACCTGACCGGCAAGGACGTCCGGGCCACCCTCGGCCGGATCCGGCCGGGAGCACCGGCCCCGGTCCTGGCGTTCATGAACAAGGGCGTGGACTTCGTCGTCGCCGACACGCTCGCCGAGCTCGTCGCAGGCATGAACAAGCTCACTCGGCACAACACTGGCGGAGCGGACGGCGACATCGACGAGCCGCTGATCGATCTCGCTGAGCTGAAGCGCCAGATCGTCGCCCGCGACCGGGAGATCGACAATCCCTTCACGAAGGACCTGCAGCTCGCCGCCGTGCATTCAGCACGCCGCTACCGGGGCGACAGACTCGCCCGCATTGCGACGCCGCACAAGATCCTCGACCCGGCGAACGGTCCACTGATCGCCGTGCGGCTCAACATCCTCACCCGCAAGACGTTGGGGGGCCTGCAGACCGACCTGTCGTGCCGGGTGCTGCGCGCCGACGGCACCCCGTTCCCCGGCCTCTACGCAGCAGGGGAGGTCGCCGGCTTCGGCGGCGGCGGCGTGCACGGGTACCGCTCCCTGGAGGGCACGTTCCTCGGCGGGTGCCTGTTCACCGGACGGCAGGCAGGCAGGGCCGCGGGGCTCTCGGTGTCCTGACGGCCGGAGACACCGGCGTGATCGCGTCACCGTCGATCACCAGCTGGTGACCGAGCTCCCCGAGCTTGTGCTCGAACCGCTCGTTGCGCCGGATCTGGTCGATCGCCCGCCGCTTCGCGACTGCCATGAGCCACGCACCTGGGCTGCGCGGGACGCCGGACTCCGGCCACTGTTCGAGGGCGGCGACGAGGGCGTCCTGCGCAAGCTCCTCGGCGACCCCGACATCACGATCAGCCGGGCGAGCCCGGCGATCAGCCGCGGCGCCTCGATCCGCCAGACCGCCTCGATCGTCCTGTTGGTCTCCGTCACGGCGAGCCATCAGAGCAGCCCTCCCGCGTATGACGCTTTCGCCACGCGACCGACGACGCGGTCGGGGCGAGTTCCTCGCGTCGGCGCCGAACACGATCATGTTGATCGAAGGTCCCGGCGTGCACGACCGCGTACCTGCGGCAGGTGGCGGCGGAGTTCCAGGCCGGGCACTGGGTGCGGGTCGGGGGCGCCACTCGGCGCGCCCGGACACCTCGTGATCGAGATCGTCGCCGCACCGTGTAGCGATTGAACGATCATCGCCGAGCACCAGTCATGGCGTCGCCGACTGCGAGGGCAGAGATGACCGATCGTGGGGCCCGGAGGGACGCCCGGCCGAGCCGGGCCGCTCCGGTCACCGCAGTCGTGCTGGGCACAGGCGACGGCCTCCTGCTGATCGTCCTCGCCACCGCTGCCGCAGGGAATCTCGACCGCTGGAGCGTCACCGACGCCGTCAGCTTCGCGGTCGCCGTATTCAGTGGGCTGAACCTCCTGTGGGGCGCCGCGACCCTCCTCAGGAAGATGCCGATCGGCCGGCTGCTGCTGACCACGACCGCTGGGACCATCGGCGTCGGTGCGGTGGTCCTGCTCCTCGTCCAGCCCGCACCGTCCGGCCGGCTCGTCGACGTGGTGACCGGTGTGCTGCTCGTCGGCCTGCAGACGGTGATCATCTCGTGCGCGATGAGCCGGCCCACGTTGTTGTGGATCGTCGGTGGACCAGGCCCGCGGCGGGACCGCTAGACGGCGGTGGCGGGCGCGTCGGAGCCCGTGTCGCCGTCACTCAGATCGTTGCCGGCCCGACGAAGCTCGCGTAGACGACGATGTTGTCGAGGTAGCTGCGGGCGCCGCTGTCGAAGTCACCGCCACAGGTGATGAGCCTCAACCCGGCGTGGTCGATGTTCCCGTAAACCGTCTTCGTCGGGAAATTGTGCTTCGGATATTCGGCCACATCGTCCACCCGGAAGAGCGCCGTGGAGCCGTCACGCCGGTGCACGGCGACCTGGTCTCCGGGCTTCATCTCGTGCAGCCTGGAGAACACACCGGCATGGCCGTTCCAGTTGACGTGCCCGGCGATGATGGCCGGACCCAGCTCGCCGGGAGTCGGTGCTCCGCTGTACCAACCGGCGGGGTAAGCGCCCGGTGGCACTTCCATCGCCCCGCCCGGCTCCAGACCGAGTGTCATCAGCTCGGAGTCGACTCCGAGGACGGGGATCTCGACGCGTACCGGCTCGGAGTGCGGGATGGGCGCGGCTACTGACCCCGCAGCAGGAGCAGGCGCACCAGTGACCGCCGTGGGAGAACTGATCGACGGACCGGGCGCTTCCTGCAGCCCACAGGCGAC
>DASRSC010000304.1:0-7914 GCA_035695525.1 Pseudonocardia sp.
GCCTGACACCAGCGGGCCTGACACCAGCGGGCCCGACAGCAGCCAGCCCGACGCCAGCGCGCCCGACGGCAGCGTGGTCGGTAGCAGCCGGCCCGACGGCAGCGCGCCCGACGGCAGCGCGCCCGACGGTAGCCCGCCCGACATCAGCCCGAACGGCAGCAGCACCAACTCCAACGGGAACGGGTCGAACGGCGGGGGTCCGGAGGGCGGCGGTGACGCAGGCGGCTCCCCGTGGGCCGCACCGGAGTGGATGCCGCGGCTCGCGGAGCCGGCCTCGGGGGCGGCCGCCGCAGCTCCTGGTGTCGCGATCACCCATCCCGGAGCCCAAGCGACGCCCAGTCCGTACCCACAGCACCCGTACCAGCCAGGGCAGTACCCGCCGGGCACGTACCCACCCGCGTCCTACCCACCCGCGTCCTACCCGTCGGCGTCCTACCCGTCCGCGGTCCACCCTGCGGGGTCCTTCCCGGGCGGCCCGCCGCCGCTCCGGCAGCCGCCCCGAGGGATATCCGCTGCAGGCCCGGCCCGGACCCACCGCTGGGGCCTGGGTGCGTACCTACTCGTCGAGGCCGTGTTCCTGCTCACCTCCGTGCTGGTCGGCTGGGTGGTCATGGGGGGCGGGCCGCCTGCTGCGGGTGGCCTGATCGCCGCGCTCGCGGTGCCCACCGTGCTCGCGGCCGGTACCGCGGTAGTGATCACCCGGCTGCGCGGCAACGGACCGCGGACGGACCTGCGACTGCAGTGGTCGTGGGGCGACGTGGGGCTGGGCCTCGCCTTCGGGCTCGGCGGACTGGCCCTGACGGTTCCGGCGTCGCTCGTGTACGTCTCGATCGTCGGGCAGGACGCCTCCTCGGCGGTCGGCGACGTGTTCGGCCCTATCCGGACCGGGCCGGTGCTCGCGGCGTTGGTGCTGGTGACCGTGGTGTTCGTCGCGCCGCTCTGCGAGGAGATCGTCTACCGCGGGCTCCTGTGGGGCGGAGTGGAGCGGCTCGCGAACCGCTGGGTCGCGTTCGGCGTGACGACGCTGCTCTTCGCCATGGCCCACTTCGAGTTCACGCGCACGCCCCTGCTGCTCGTCGTCGCGCTCCCGATCGCGGCGGCACGCCTCTACACGGGCAGGCTGCTCCCGAGCATCGTCGCCCACCAGGTCAACAATCTGCTGCCGGGCATCGTGCTGATGCTCGGGCTGCTGGGGCTCATGCCGGCGAGCTGAGGCCGCCCCCGGGCGAACCAGGCGGCTCTGTGCACCGTCGCCGGTCGTCGTCTGGCAGAATGGTGGATCGGCTCCGCGGTTGGCCCTCTACTTGCCGCGGCCACAACACGTCGACGAAGCGCTGCCCGTAACCCCACGCGAGCCGCGCGGACTCACCCGAAGCACGATGATCCGCGAGGAGCAACGACAAGCGTGGCCGTCAAGATCAAGCTGATGAGGCTGGGCAAGATCCGTCAGCCGTACTACCGCATCGTCGTGGCCGATGCCCGCAACCGCCGCAGCGGGCGGGCCATCGAGACCATCGGCAAGTACCACCCCAAGAACGAGCCGAGCCTGATCGAGGTCGACTCCGACCGGGCGCTGTACTGGCTGGGTGTCGGCGCGCAGCCGACCGACCCGGTGCAGCACCTGCTGGAGATCACCGGCGACTGGCAGAAGTTCAAGGGCCTGCCCGGCACCGAGGGCACCCTGAAGCCGCAGCCGGAGAAGGTCGACAAGCTCGCCCGTTTCCAGGCGGCGCTCGCCGCGGCGGGCGAGGAGCCCACCACCGAGGCCACCACGCCGAGGAAGCGGGGCGACCGCCGGCCCAAGGCCGACTCCGCCGAGGGTGAGGCCACCACGGCCACCGAGGCCACCGAGTCGTGAGTGTCCTCGCGGACGCTCTCGAGCACCTCGTCTGGGGCATCGTCGACCACCCGGACGACGTGCAGGTAGAGCTCGTCACCACGCGCCGGGGACGCACCCTCGAGGTGCGCGTGCACCCTGAGGACCTCGGCAAGGTGATCGGCCGGGGCGGCCGCACGGCCACTGCGCTCCGCACGGTTGTGGGCGGCATCGGAGGCCGGGGCGTGCGGGTGGATGTCGTCGACACCGATCGGTAACGGCATCGAGCGAGCGCGGCGAGGGAGCATCGACACCGAGCTGCTCGTCGGGATCGCCGCCAGGGTCCACGGCCTGCGCGGCGAGCTCGTCGTCGACGTGCACACCGACTCGCCCGACGATCGGTTCGCCCCCGGTGCCGTGCTCACCGCGCGCCGCGCCGGGGCGCCGGACGGCACGGTCACCGTCGAGTCCTCCCGGCCGCACTCCGGCCGGCTGCTGGTGCGTTTCGCCGAGGTTCCCGACCGTGGGCCGCAGAGGCGATGCGTGGGGCCAGGCTGCTGATCAAGGCGGATGCACTGGCGCCACCCGCCGATCCGGAGGAGTTCCACGTCCACCAGCTCGAGGGCCTGCGGGCCGAGCTGACGGACGGCTCGGTCGTGGGGACGGTCCGTGAGGTCGTGCACGGGCCGGCCGGGGAGCTGCTCGTGCTCGCCCGTCCCGAGCTGCCGGATGCACTGGTGCCGTTCGTGCGCGCGATCGTGCCCACCGTCGACCTTGACGGCGGCCGGGTCGTCCTCACGCCTCCCGAAGGTCTGCTCGACCTGGACTGAACTCTCCGATCCCTCCTTCCACCGGGGTGACATTCCTGACGCTCGACGTCAGCGGTGTCACCCCGCTGGCATTTCTGCGCCGTCAACTAGGGTTGACAGTCGTCGCGTTGTCAACGTAGGTTGACACCATGACGGATGCGACGAAGGTCGCGGCGGCGGCGTCCAGTAGGGACCCGGCCGTCGGGTTGGCGGCTGTGGCCTCCCTGCGGGGACTGCTGGAGTCGTTGGAGGAGCTGCAGGTCACCAACGCGCGGGCGCAGGGCTGGTCCTGGCAGCAGATCGCGGACGTGCTGCGGGTGAGCAGGCAGGCCGTGCACAAGAAGTACCGCCGGTTCGGGTTCTGAGGGGAGCGGACATGTTCGAACGTTTCACGGAAAAGGCGCGGACCGTGGTGATCGGCGCGCAGAAGCAGGCGCGGGAGCGGGGCGCGGACACCATCCGCAGCGAGCACCTGCTCGCCGCACTTTTCGATGTGCCGGACAACCTGGCGGTCACCGTGCTGGCCGCCCTCGGGGTCGACCGCGATGTGGTGGAGTCCGAGATCGGGAAGCTACGCCCGGACGGGCGCCCGACGCCCGACGCCGAGGCGCTGGCCACTCTCGGTATCGACCTGGACGAGGTGCGCCGCCAGGTGGAGGAGGCTTTCGGTCCCGGCGCGCTGGACCGCACGCGCGCCGCGTCGAGCCGCGGCTGGGGCGCGCACATCCGGTTCGATCGCACGGCGAAGAAGGTGCTGGAGCTGGCGCTGCGCGAAGCACTGCTGCTCAAGCACAACTACATCGGGACCGAGCACATCCTGCTCGGCATGCTGCAGCCCGCGAACGGGGCCGCGCACGACATCCTCGTCTCGCACGGGGTGCGGCAGGATGCCACGCGGATCCTCGTCGAGGAGTTCGTCCGCGGCCGGCGGGCCGGCTGATCCGTCCGCGTACGGTTCCCCGGGTGCGGATCGACGTCGTCACCATCTTCCCGGCCTATCTCGCCCCGCTGCGGGAGGCGCTGCTGGGCCGGGCCATCGGAGCCGGGCTCGTCGACCTGGCGGTGCACGACCTGCGGAGCTGGACACGTGACGTCCACCAGGCCGTCGACGACTCCCCGTACGGCGGGGGGCCGGGAATGGTGATGCGCCCGCAGGTGTGGGGTGCGGCACTCGACACAGTGCTGGAGCAGAACGGCCCGGCGCGGCTGGTGGTGCCCACCCCGGCCGGCAGGCCCTTCACCCAGGACACAGCGGAGGCTTGGGCCACCGAGCCGCGGCTGGTGTTCGTCTGCGGGCGTTACGAAGGGATCGACCAGCGGGTGATGGACGACGCCGCCGCGCGGATGCCCGTCGACGAGGTGAGTATCGGCGACTACGTCCTCGTCGGCGGCGAGGCGGCGGTGCTGGTGATGGTCGAGGCGGTGGTGCGCCTGCTGCCCGGCGTGCTCGGCAACCCGGCGTCGGCGCAGCAGGACTCCTTCTCCGACGGTCTCCTGGAGGGCCCGGCCTACACCCGCCCGGAGACCTGGCGCGGGCTCTCGGTCCCAGAGGTGCTGCGCAGCGGCAACCACGCGGCGATCGCGCGCTGGCGCCGGGACCGGGCACTGGAACGGACCGCCGAGCGTCGGCCGGACCTGCTCGCCGCTCTGCCCGAGGAGGCGCTCGACAACGCCGACCGTGCCTTCCTCGCCGACCGTTCGGGCGGGTGATTTCACTCTGCCCGATCGCGTCTGGCACTATGGACGGGTTGCCAGCGCTCGACGGACACGTCGGGCCTGTCCGGCGCCACCAACCTTGACAATGGGTCGGCGCCCCCGCACGACCGCTATCACGGACCGAGGACGGATCTTCGCGATGAACACCCTGGACGCCCTGGACGCACAGCAGCTGCGCTCCGACATCCCCGCCTTCCGGCCGGGAGACACGCTCAAGGTGCATGTGAAGGTCGTCGAGGGCACGCGATCGCGGATCCAGGTGTTCCAGGGCGTCGTCATCCGTCGCCAGGGCGCAGGCGTCCGCGAGACCTTCACGGTACGCAAGGTGTCGTTCGGCGTCGGCGTGGAGCGCACCTTCCCGGTGCACTCGCCGAACCTCGAGAGGATCGAGCTGTTCACCCGCGGCGACGTCCGCCGGGCGAAGCTCTACTACCTCCGTGAGCTCCGTGGCAAGGCCGCGAAGATCAAGGAGAAGCGCGAGACTCCGTCCGCGTCCTGACCAGCCCGGCACGGTTGACGTAGCCTCGTGGGCGTGGCCCTACCCGAGCTCCCCGACGACCGACGGGCCCCGCCCCGGCGGTACTCGCCGGATCAGCCGGTACCCGTCCGCCCGCCCGGGCGGCAGCCGGCCGGTCCCGAGCAGGTGGCGCCACCGGTTCCAGGAGCTCCCTACCCCGGGACTCCGGCCGGACGAGGGGTGCCGCAGCCCAACGGTGCGCCGTCGCTACCCGGAGCGCCGCCGAACGGGGCCGCCGTTCGCGGCGGACCGAACGGGGCGGGTTCGCTACCCCGCGGGCGCCCCGATGCCGGGCAGCCGGCCAACGGGAGCCGAACCCCCGGCAGGCCCGCGCCCCCGCGGCGTCGCGATCCTTCTGACGACGAGCCGACAGACGTGCACCACGGTCTGATCGACGGGGACGACGACCAGTCCTCCGAGGTCCCCGGCCGGCACCGCCGACGGGCCGGCGAGTCACCCGCGGATCGCCCGTCCGTCGACTATCAAAACCAGGCCGACACCGGCGGCCGCAAGGCCCGTTCCGGGCGCCGTAGACGGCCGACGTTCTGGCGGGAACTACCGCTGCTCATCGTGGTGGCACTGGTGTTGACGTTCCTCATCCAGACCTTCCTCGCCAAGGTCTACGTCATCCCGTCCGGCTCGATGGAAACCACGCTGCACGGCTGCACCGGGTGCAACAACGATCGTGTGCTCGTCGACAAGATCACCTACCGGTTCGCCGACCCGGCCCCGGGCGACGTAGTGGTGTTCCGCGGCCCGGACAGCTGGAGCAGCGAGATCAGCGTCCAGGAGCCGACCAGTCCCGTGACCCGGGCACTGCAGGGGTTCGGATCGCTGATCGGCCTCGCCCCGCCCGACGAGAAGGACTTCGTCAAGCGGGTGATCGCGGTCGGGGGCCAGACCGTGTCGTGCTGCGACTCCCGGGACCGGGTGATGGTCAACGGTGAGCCGCTCAACGAGCCGTACATCTACTACCTGCCCGAGGCCGGGCCGCCGCGGCAGAGTCCGTTCGGGCCGATCACCGTGCCCGAGGGGCAGCTGTGGATGATGGGCGACAGCCGCAACAACTCCGCCGACTCCCGGGTACCCGGCCATGGTCCGGTCCCGGTGGCGAACGTGATCGGCAAGGCACGGGTGATCGTGCTGCCGCTATCGCGTCTGAGCTGGATCCAATCCGTGAATCCGCAGTCCAACGCGGTTGGCATGCCCGCCCCCGGTGCCCCAGCCGGAGCGCCGCTCGCTCTCGGGCTGCTCGGCACGCTGCCACTGGCGGCAGGGCGGCGGAGGCTGCACCGGCGGGATGCGGAACTGCGGAGTTTCCTCCCCGGTCATCCCGGCCCCTGATCCGGGCCGCCGACCCTCGGCCCCGTGTCGCCCGCCCCTGACAGCCCGGTGGAGACTGCTGACCTGATGCCCGCTCGCCCTGCCCTTCCTCGCACCGGGCCCCGCCGTCCCGCACGGCCGGCCCTGCCCCCCGAGCTGCGCCCCGCCCGCGCCGTCGTGCGTCGCTCCGCCGGGAGCTGGACCTTGCAGACCACGCTGCACAGGCACGGCCTCGGTCCGGTAGCCGGCGTCGACGAGGCCGGTAGGGGCGCCTGCGCCGGACCGCTCGTCGTCGCTGCCTGCGTCCTGCGGCCGGGCGACGCCAAGCGGCTCGACGGCCTCACCGACTCCAAGCTGCTCACCCCGGCCGCGCGCGAGCAGTACTTCGCGTTGATCACCCGATGGGCGCAGGACCACGCCGTGGTCGTCATCCCGCCGGAGGAGGTGGACCGGCGGGGCGTGCACGTCGCCAACATCGAGGGCATGCGCCGCGCGGTGGCTGCGCTGGCGGGCCGCCCGGGATACGTCCTGACCGACGGCTTCCCGGTGCGCGGCTTCGGCAGTCCCGCGCTCGCGGTGCCGAAGGGTGATCAGGTGGCGGCATGCGTCGCGGCCGCCTCGGTGCTGGCCAAGGTCACCCGGGACCGCCTCATGGTCGGGCTCGACGGGGAGTTCCCGCAGTACGGATTCGCCGAGCACAAGGGCTACTGCACGCCGGCGCACGACGCCGCGTTGGCGGCGCACGGGCCCAGCCGAGTCCACCGGTTCTCGTTCGTCAACGTGCGCGCCGCCCGCGGCGACGACGTCTCTGCACTCGAGGCCGCTGCCGCCGTGAGCCTCACCGCGGCCCTGGTCCACAATGGGTCACTCACCGTCGGGCTGTCCGACGTGGGTGTCGAAGGAGGGCTGGAACTGTGAGCGCCGAGGATCTCGAGAAGTACGAGACCGAGATGGAGCTCACGCTCTACAAGGAGTACCGGGACATCGTCGCCCAGTTCTCCTACGTCGTGGAGACGGAGCGCCGCTTCTACCTGGCCAACTCGGTGGACGTCGCCGCACGCAACGCCGACGGGGAAATCTACTTCGAGGTCCGGATGTCGGACGCGTGGGTGTGGGACATGTACCGGCCGGCGCGCTTCGTCAAGCACGTCAGGGTGCTGACGTTCAAGGACGTCAATGTGGAGGAGCTGGACAAGCCGGATCTGCGACTGCCCGAGGGCAACCAGTTCGGATCTTGACGTCGGTTTCGCCAGTCGGATCGTCCCGTATTTCGCGATATGCATCATTGTGTTTGTCCACCCCCGCGATGAATAGCATGTCCAGCGGACTGTGCGACGAAAGGTGTCCGACTCCGGGAATGTTCGAAATCCCTGCAGAGCACATCCACGACACGAGGGTGCTGCGGACGTGGTTCGCCGGTCGCCTCGTGCGCGCTGCCACGACCTGAGCACGGCAGCCTGAGCCCATACACCTCCGCTCCGACGGAGTGGTCGTGCACGGGGCCGTCGGCACGCAGCTGTCCCCGTCGCCCTCGATCCGTCCACAGTTGCGAGAACCGTCTGTCCCGCGCCGCCCCCGGCGTCGATCGTGGGGGCATGGCAGCGAAGGACGTTCTCGGTCGCCACGGTGAGGACCTCGCGGCGCGGTACCTGGAGCAACGGGGCCTGGTGGTCCTGTCGCGCAACTGGCGGTGCCGGCACGGCGAGCTCGATCTTGTCGCCACCGACGCCGAT
>DASRSC010000305.1:0-11977 GCA_035695525.1 Pseudonocardia sp.
GCGTCCCGGGTGGCCTCGTAGATCAGCATCAGGGTGAGGTCGCGCAGAGCCGCGCGGAACGTGGGGTTGTCCGTGCGCGCGTCGCGCAGCTCCGAGAGCCGGGCCTTGGCCAGTGGGTGGTCGACGACCTGCACGTCCATGGCGCAGAGGCTAGCCGCCCCGCGCAGGCATCAGATTCCCGCTCGAACGGCCTGGTGGGGCGGCGGCTTCGGGACGAGCGCGCAGTCCGTCCAGCTCGATCCAGCCTCACTGCGCGTTCGCGGCTGCGGCTGTGCGCGCATCGTAGGCAGCACGGGCGGCCGCGATCTCGTTCTGGTGCGACTCTGTCCACATGACCAGCGCCTGAATGGTCTCGTGCAGCGTGACGCCGAGGGACGTGAGCTCGTAGTCCACCCGCGGCGGAACGACGGCGTGCACCGTGCGGTGCACCAGCCCGTCGCGCTCGAGCTGGCGCAGGGTGACCGTGAGCATCCGCTGGCTCACGCCGTCGATCTCGCGCCGGAGCTCCGTGAAGCGGAGCCTGCGCCGGTCGAGCAGGGCGATGACCAGCAGCGACCACTTGTCCCCTATGCGGTCGAGGATCTGCCGGACCTCGCAGTCCTCACGGGTATCCCACTGGTAGGCGTCGGTGTAGGGCCCGTCGGTGCCGCAGGAGTGCGTCGGTGACTTCGAAGTGCCTTCTTCCACGCCTTCAGATGGTGACGCACGATGAGGTCGGTTACAAGAAGGAACCGACCGAATGGAGCAAATCGGTGTCCCTATCCCCGTCCCCCGCGCTCGACGAGCGCATGAGCGGTCGCGCGTGGGGGCTGCTTCTCGTCCTCTGCGGCGCGATCTTCCTGGAGGGGATCGACGTCTCGATGATGGGCGTCGCCCTGCCATCGATCCGCGCCGAGCTGGGCATGTCCACCAGCTCACTGCAGTGGGTGGTGAGCGCCTACCTGCTCGGTTACGGCGGTTTCGTCCTGCTGGGCGGCCGGGCCGCCGACCTGTTGGGCAGGCGCCGCATGTTCCTCACCTGGCTCGTGGTGTTCGTGGCCTTCTCCGGCCTCGGCGGGCTCGCCACCGAGGGCTGGGTCCTCGTCGTCGCCCGCTTCGTGACCGGTGTGGCCGCCGCGTTCATGGCGCCCGCCGGGCTGTCGATCATCACGACGACCTTCGCCGAGGGGCGCGCCCGCAACCGCGCCGTTCTCGTCTACGCCGGGGCGGCCGCGGGCGGCTTCTCACTCGGCATGGTCGTCGGCGGCCTGCTGACCGCCATCGACTGGCGGTGGGTGTTCTTCGCGCCCGTACTGGTGGCCGCAGTGATCCTCGTGGCCGCGGTGCTGCTCATTCCGCGCGAGCAGCGGCCCAGCCGGATCCGTATCGGCGAGTTCGACGCCGCCGGTACGGCCGGCCTGACGGGCGCGATGCTGCTGCTCGTCGTCACCGTGGTCAGGGCGCCCGACGTCGAGCTCGGAACGACGCTCGGCACGCTCGCCGCCAGCATCGCGCTGTTCGTGGCGTTCGTGCTGATCGAACGGCGCTCGTCGGCACCGCTGGTCCGGTTCGGGATCCTGCGCTCGGCCCCGCTGCTACGGGCCAACGCAGGCGCGCTGCTGCTGGTCGGCTCGTTCATGGGCTTCCAGTTCACGGTCGTGCTGTACCTGCAGGAGCTGCGCGGCTGGTCGGAGGTCGAGACCGGCCTCGCGCTCGCCGTCGCGGGCATCGACGCCGTGCTCGCGCCGACCCTCACGCCGTGGCTGGTGAACCGCTTCGGCAACGCCAGGGTGGTCGTCGGCGGGCTGCTGCTCTCGGCGGTCGCGTACCTGCTGTTCCTGCCGGTCGGGCTCGACTGGAGCTTCGTTGCGATGCTCCCGGCACTGCTCGTGCTGGGCGTCGCGTTCGCGCTCGCCTACGGCCCACTCACGATCGCCGCCACCAACGGCATCGCCGACGAGGAACAGGGCCTCGCGGGCGGGCTGCTGACCACGTCCTTCCAGTTCGGGGCGGCGCTCGGGCTGGCGGTGGTCGCAGCGGTGATCGTGGCCAACACGGCGGACGACTCGCCGCAGGCCGTGTTCGACGGCTTCCGGGCCGGCCTGGTCGTCCCGCTCGTCGCGGCGGTGCTCGGCGCCGCCCTCACGGCGTCCGGGCTGCGGCGCAGGACCGCTCCCGCGCGCACGGCCTGAGCTCGCGCGCGGCCCCGGGCCCACGGCTCCACTGCCGCACCGGTTCGTCCCAGAAGGCGTGACCGTGCGGCCATCGGGGCCGCGCACCCCGCGGTGAACGAGCGTCTCTCTACGGGTTCACGGCACCGGGCGGCCCGGGGTCTCGCTCGTCCAGACCCACCGGTCGTCCGGTTGCCGGGTGGCGCGCACCCGGTCCTCCAGCACCGGGTCGAGCTCGTGCTCCCGGCAGCCGGTGGCTGCCCAGCAGGACAGCACGATCTCGTCGCGCGTCGCGTCCAGCCGCAGGAAGCTCTTGAACTGCGGGACGGCGTTCGAGTCGAACAGCAGCGACATCCAGTTGTGCGCGGGTGCGGTGCCTCGGGCAGGCAACGGGAAGATGCGGTCGGCGGCGCGGCGCGCTCTCTCGGACACGGCTGGCGAGCCAGGCCGTGGCGGCGCGATGCCCACCCGCTCCGCCATCAGCGTGGTCGCGTCGTCCGGGGAGATCACGAGCCTGCCCAACCCGAAGCCGAGGAGCTTGTCGTAGCGCCGGCTGAAGTGGGCGAGCGAGTCGCCGCGAAGCGGGTAGCAGCGAAACGCCTCCTCGTGGACGGCGGGGGCGAGCCGGTCCACGTTCGGGATCTGGTGGGTGGCCGAGAGATAGGCACCCGAGCCGCCCGCCACGACGTATTGGATCGTGCGGCCGTCCGGCTGCAGCACGGGGTAGCGCTGGTAGTTGTGGTCGTCCCCGCCGATGGCTGCGACGTAGTGGTTCGCCGGGTCGGTGACGATGTCGTTCACGTCCCCGCCGCCCTCGATGGGGCACGCCTGCACGTGGGCGTAGGTGTAGATCGGGCGGCCGGTGAGAAGGATCTTGGGCCGGTCACCCGCGGACACCGCACAGAGCCACTCGGCCTGGTCGCTGTCGATGTGACCGTCCATGCCCACGTCGATGAGCACCAGCCGCACCGGGCCTGCGTCGATGGCGCAGTACGGGCCCGGCTGCCCTGCCTGCTGCGAGTCGGCGTTGCGGAACCAGCGCATGTCGGCCACATCCTCGGCGGTGGCCTTCGGCGCACGCCGCCAGAGCAGCTGTCGCAACATCCGCTTCCACAGCGGGCCTGCCATGGCGGGCGACGGCGCCCCGGCGTCGGGCGGGGCGTCGCAGAAGGCGGTCATGAAGCCGGTGAGCCCGTCGTACCAGTCGTGGTTGCCGGGCAGGGCGTAGAGCGGCGCCGGGTAGCCGGCATAGGGCCGGTAGAAGCGGTCGGCGTAGGCGCGGACACCGCCTGCCGGGTACACGACGTCGCTGCAGACGATCCCGAGGTCGGTATCCGCCGCGACGCGTTCCAGCACCGGCACGACGACGTACTGCGAGGCGTCACCCTCGCCAGGGTCGCCGAGCACTGCCACCGAGATGCGATCGCGGTCGGCGAAGCGTGCGACGAGGCGGTCGCGCGGTGGTGCCGGCACCCCCTCGGCGCGGGCGTAGGCGTCGAGCCGACGCAGCCACTCCCGCCGCTGGTCGTCGGTTGGGTCACCGAACCAGCGCGCCAGCACGTCGTTCCGGGAGGCGATCAGCGGACCGGGACGCAACCAGGAGAACCGGTTGTCGACGGGCGCGAGCTGGGCACCGATGCCCGGGCGGTGGCAGCCCCAGCCTGCGCCGCCCGTCGAGCGCCGGGACGGCCCGCCGGCAGGTTCGGCCCGGACGGCGCTCACTCCGAGCCCGCAACGAAGCGCACGACCTCCGCCGCCAGCGCCGGCCCCGCGTCCTCCTGCAGGAAGTGCCCGGCGCCGGTGATCGTCGGGTGCTCCCGGCCCGCCGTGCCCGGCATGGTGCGGCGCAGGATCGGCTCCATCGCCGCCGTGATCGGGTCACCGTCGCTGAACGCGCAGAGGAACGGGATCTCGCTGCGCGACAGCGTCGCCCAGGCCGCCCGGTTGGCCTCCGTGGCCGGATCGTCGGGCCGCGTCGGTACGAGCCCCGGCATCGCCCGCGGGCCCGCCTTGTGGCTCTCGTCAGGGAAGGGGGCGTCGTAGCCGGCGCGGACCTCCGGGGGGAGGCGGGTGCGGCAGCCGGACTGCACCAGCCGCGCGACGTCCAGGTGCTCCGCCTTCTCCACGGCCCGGCGGAACTGCCACCACACCTCGGGCATGTCGTGGTCGCCGGTGGGCAGGCCGGTGTTCGCGGCCACCACGGCGGCAAAGCGGTCGAGGTGCTCGGCCACCAGCCGCAGGCCGAGCAGGCCACCCCAGTCCTGCCCGACGAGCGTGACGTCGCGCAGGTCGAGCACATCGAACGCGAGCGCTCGCAGCCATTCGACGTGCCGGGCGTAGCTGTGGTCGGAGATCTCGGCAGGCTTGTCCGAGCGGCCGAAGCCGACCAGGTCGGGGGCCACGGCCCGCAGCCCGGCCGCGGTCAGCACCGGGATCATCGTGCGGTACAGGAACGACCAGCTCGGCTCGCCGTGCAGCAGCAGCACGACCGGCCCGTCCGCCGGCCCGGCCTCCACCCACGCCATACGCAGCGTGTGGCCGTCGCCGTCAGGAACGTCGGCGTAACGGGGATCGAGGTCGAAGCCGGGGAGGTCGGCGAACCGCTCGTCGGGGGTGCGAAGGGTGCGCATCCCGTGATCTTGACAGTTCACCCGGCTCCCGCGGGAGCTCCGCGCTGAGCGATCTTCGGCGGCGTATCCGGCCGCCGGCGCGGGGCTCGGGAGATGTCGCCGACGGTGACGAGCGCGACTGCGTGCAGAGGGCACCTCAGGGCTCTGCAGGGCCCGGAAGCGCGCCGCGGGGCCCGTCACCGCATCGAGGCCGGGCTGCGAGCCCGATCCGGCGGTACCCGATTACCTTCCGCAATCATCCGGATCCACCTGCCCCGATCGCGTGATGGGCCACCGAGGCCAGATGAGCAGCGAAAACGCGCGCTCGACGAACCCCTCGACACCCGCCGACGCAGGCTGAAACGGCACCATCGACACGCACAGTGATAATGACTAAGCGTGTCAAGATCGACAAAGTTGATCCTGGTCGATACCGGAGATCCACCGATTTATGCGCCTGTCGCCCGGATGAGTGCACCGTCAGTGGTCGAACTTGCAGATTCACCCTGACCCGAATGGGTGGTCTGCCACAAACACTGTCACGCAGGAGGCCCCGCCGACGCTGTACTTATGACTAGGAGGTGATCCGGTGCCGGAGAACAGAATCACCGACGAAGCGACGCTGGTCGCTGCGGCGGTGAAGCTCACGCAGTGCGACGGATACGTCGTGCTGGCCGTCGATCCTCAGACCGGGGAGGTCGATGCACATGGGCCGTTCGACGGCCTGACGGCGACTCTCAAGGCCGACCAGCTTCGCCGCGATTTCGACCGCGGTGGGCTGGAGGACGTGACCGTCGGCGTGGTCCGCCTACACAGCTCCACCTGAACCCAACCACTTCACCACGTTCCCCACAATCGCCATCGCCCGCTGCGCCACGGCTCGGCGGGCGATGTGCTGTCCGGAGGCGGACGCGACGCGTTCCTTGATCACCGGTCGGGCGCGTTCTCCGGCCACCTCCGGCCGATTCCGCGCCGGATCGCTGATCATGCCTGCGCCGAGGCGCGAGCGCCCCATGCGCGGTGGGGAACCAATCGTGATCCCGGCTCTCGTCGAACAGGATCTAGCGGACACGCCCTAGACTCAGGCGCCGTGACCACGACCGTCCGCGCCCCGCGGCCCGACGCGCGCAGTACCGGCGGAGCACGCCTGGAGACCCGCGCCGGCGCGGGGTTCGGCGACGCCGTGCGCGACGAGGCGTCGTTGCGCCGTTTCCTGCGCGGCCTGCCGGGCGTCGACCAGGTCGGGCTCGAGCGCCGGTCGGCGACGCTGGCCAGCCGCAGCATCAAGAAGGAGTCGAAGCTGCAGGCGCTGGACATGGCCATCTCGATGATCGACCTCACGACCCTGGAGGGTGCTGACACCCCCGGCAAGGTGCGGTCGCTGTGCGCGCAGGCCCGCCGTCCCGATCCCGAGCACCCCGACGTGCCGCCCGTCGCCGCCGTCTGTGTCTACCCCGACCTCGCCGGGGTCGCCGTGGAGGCATTGCGCGGGTCGGCGGTGGCTGTGGCCGCCGTGGCCACCGCGTTCCCGTCCGGGCGCTCGTCGCGGGCGGTGAAGCTCGCCGACACCGCGTTCGCCGTGGATGCCGGAGCGTCCGAGATCGACATGGTGATCGACCGCGGCGCGTTCCTCACGGGGCGCTACGGCGCCGTGTTCGACGAGATCGTCGCGGTCAAGCAGGCCTGTGGCAGCGGCGAGCGGCGGGCACACCTCAAGGTGATCCTCGAGACCGGCGAGCTGGCCGGCTACGACGACGTGCGGCGGGCGTCCTGGCTCGCCCTGCTCGCCGGCGCGGACGTCATCAAGACCTCCACCGGCAAGATCTCCCCCGCCGCCACCCTGCCGGTGGTGCAGGTGATGCTCCAGGCCGTCCGCGACTGGCACCGAGCCACGGGGGAGCTGCGTGGCGTCAAGGCCGCGGGCGGGATCCGCACCGCCAAGGACGCGATCCGGCACCTGGTGGCCGTCAACGAGGTGGCCGGACCGGCGTGGCTCACGCCGGAGCTGTTCCGGTTCGGCGCGTCGTCCCTGCTCGGCGATCTGCTCCGGCAGCGCCGCACCCAGCTCGACGGGCACTACGAGAGCACCGACCGGATCGGGAGCGCGTGATGGACTGGACATACGCGCCCGCCCCCGAGTCCGCCTCGTTGGCCAACCTGCAGCCCAGCTACCGGCCGTTCGTCGACGGGGAGTTCGTCGACGGCGGCGGCCAGCCGCTCAAGACGCTCAACCCGGCGACGGAAGAAGTGCTCGCCGAGGTCGGCACGGCGAGCACGGAGGACGTCGACCGGGCCGTCGCCGCCGCCCACCGCGCGTTCGAGACCACGTGGGGTCCGATGCCGGGCGCGGAACGGGCCAAGTACCTGTTCCGGATCGCGCGGGTGGTCGCCGAGCGCGCCCGCGAGCTCGCCGTACTGGAGACGCTGGACAACGGCAAGCCGATCCGCGAGTCCCGCGACGTCGACGTGCCCACCGCGTCGGCGCACCTGTTCCACCACGCCGGCTGGGCGGACAAGCTCGGCTACGCGGGGCTGGGCCCCGACCCACGGCCGCTCGGCGTGGTCGGCGCCGTGATCCCGTGGAACTTCCCGCTGCTCATGGCCGCATGGAAGATCGCCCCCGCACTGGCGTGCGGCAACACGATCGTCCTCAAGCCTGCCGAGACCACGCCGCTCACCGCGCTGGTGCTGGCCGAGATCGCGGCCGAGGCGGGACTCCCACCCGGTGTGCTCAACGTTCTTCCGGGCGCCGGCGACGTCGGGGCCGCCCTCGTGGGCCACGAGGGGCTGGACAAGGTGGCCTTCACCGGGTCCACCGCAGTCGGCAAGGAGATCCAGCGCCGCCTCGCCGGCACCGGCCGGCGGCTGACGCTGGAGCTCGGCGGGAAGGCGGCCAACATCGTCTACGACGATGCGCCGCTCGACCAGGCCGTCGACGGCGTCGTCGACGGGATCTTCTTCAACCAGGGCCACGTGTGCTGTGCCGGGTCGAGGCTGCTGGTGCAGGAGTCGATCGCGGACGAGTTCGAGGCGCTGCTGCGCGCCCGGATCGAGACACTGCGGGTGGGCGATCCGCTCGACAAGAACACCGACGTCGGCGCCATCAACTCGCGCGCCCAGCTGGACCGCATCGTCGACCTCGCGGCGGCGGGCGACGCCGAGGGCGCGCGCCGCTGGACGAGCTCGTGCCCGCTGCCCGAGCGCGGCCTCTTCTTCCCGCCCACGGTGTTCTCCGGAGTCGAGCAGACGATGCGGGTGGCGCGGGAGGAGATCTTCGGGCCGGTGCTGTCGGTGCTCACCTTCCGCACGCCCGACGAGGCCGTCGCGAAGGCCAACAACACCCCGTACGGCCTCTCCGCCGGGATCTGGACGGAGAAGGGCGCCAAGGCGCTGTGGACGGCGCAACGCGTGCGCGCCGGCGTCGTCTGGACGAACACCTTCAACCGCTTCGACCCGACGGCTCCCTTCGGGGGGTACGGCGAGTCCGGCTTCGGCCGGGAAGGCGGCCGGATCGGACTCGAGGCCTACCTCGACGCCTGACGGCGGCATGGCGGTCGGCCCGAGGCGCACTTCACCGCCTGAGCAGGGCTGCCAGGTACGAGTCGCGACGATCATCGATGCCGCTGCATGATCGAGACGGACGCCGGCGCCCCCGCCGGGGCTGTCAGGTGCGAGTCGTCATGATCATGAGCTCTCCGTCGCGCGCCGGTCACGTGACGGATTCGGCGGCACCCTCCCCGCTCCTAGCGTCGCTTTCACCAACAGCGACGAGGGAAGGAGCCCACCATGAACGATCGACCACTCCGTCTGGTGGTGATCATCGGCAGCACGCGGGAGGGCCGGTTCGCGCCGACGGTGGCCCGCTGGATCACGGGGGAGGCGCGGCAGCACGCCGACCTGGACGTCGACGTGCTGGATCTCGCCGACACCGCACTGCCCGACCGGCTGACCGGTTTCGGCCAGCCGCCACCGCCGGAGGTCGCGGCGGTCGCACCACGCCTGGCGGCCGCCGATGCCTTCGTGGTGGTCACGCCGGAGTACAACCACAGCTATCCGGCACCCCTGAAGACACTCATCGACTGGCACCTGGCGGAGTGGCAGGCCAAGCCGGTGGGGTTCGTGTCCTACGGCGGGATGTCGGGCGGGCTGCGGGCCGTGGAGCACCTCCGCGCGGTGTTCGCCGAGGTGCACGCGACGACCGTGCGCGAGACCGTCAGCTTCCACGGCGCCTGGGCCCGGTTCGGCGAGGACGCCCGCCCGCTCGACGAGCTGGAGTGCTCGGCGGCGGCCAAGACGATGCTCGACCAGCTCGCCTGGTGGGCCGATGCCCTGCGCACCGCCCGCACCCGGCGGCCGTACAACGCGGGGTGAGCGCGCTTGACCTCAACCTCGCTTCAGCTCCTACGGTCGGTTTCCGGAGCACCGGAGGAAGGACGACCATGGCCACGAGCGTGGTAGCGCCGCAGCGCACGAGCTGGGCGCCGGTGGCGGCGCTGGGTCTGGCGATGCTGGTGGTCACGTCGGAGATGACGATCGCCGCGGTGACCCTCCCCCGTCTCGGCGCCGACCTGGAGGTCTCCGCGGCGGCGACGGCGTGGGTGCTGCTGGCCTACGCACTGCCGATGGCCGCGGTCGCCATCCCCGCAGGACGCTGGGCAGACGGCGCGGACGTCCGGTCCGTCTTCGCCCTGGCGATGATCGGGACCGCGGCGACGAGCGTCCTGACCGCTCTCGCGCCGACGTTCTGGCTGGTCGTGGTGGGCAGGCTGCTGCAGGGGGCAGCGGGCGCGCTGGTCGTGGCCGCCTACATGCCGATCATCACGGCGAGCGTGCGGCACGGGCAGCGCGGACGGGCGATCGGGTTCGTCATCACGATCATGACGGTCGGCAGCATGGCGGGCGTCCCGCTCGGTGGCCTCGTGGCCGGCGCGTTCAGCTGGCGCGAGGTCTTCCTGATGAAGATCCCGCTGCTCGTCGTGGTGCTGTGGGTGGGCCTGCGCAGCATCCCCCGGAACCCACACCGCGGCATCCCGCGGCCCGGCACAGCACTGGTGTGCGAGGCCCTGCTGCTCGGGGGCGCGATCACGGCGGTGCTGCTCGCGTTCGAGGAGGTCCAGGGGCGGCCTGCGGTCACCGTCGGGCTGGCGGTGCTGGCGATCGGCCTCGCGGTCTGGTGGTCGCGGCTGGCCGCGTCCCGACCGGTGCTCACGCTGGTGCGCAGGCGCGCGTTCGCGGTCACGCTGGTCTCGCTGCTGGCCATGAGCTTCACCGGTGGGCTGATCGCGTTCCTCCTTCCCTACTTCGTCGCCGACGTGCTCGGCGGCGGCCCGGACCTCACCGGCGTGGCGCTGCTGTTCTTCGTCGGCGCGATGGCACCGATCTCCGCGGTCGCCGGTGCGGTGGCCGACCGCTGCGGAACGACGGTCGTGGCGCTGGTCGGGAGCGCGATCGGCGTGCTCGGGATGCTGTCGATGCTGACCCTCGACGCCGGGTCCGGCCTCGTCGACATGGCGTGGCGACTCGTGGTGCTGGGGATCGGCGCCGCGCTGTTCAACCCGGCCATCAACGCGGCGATGCTGGCAGGCGCGCCGCCGGGATCGGAGGGGGTGGCGGGCGGCGTCGGCATGACGGTCAGGACGATCGCGATGACCGTCGGGCCATCGGTGTCCGCCCTCGCGTGGACGCTCGCCGGCGGTGGGGTCGCGGGGTTCCGGGCGGGGGTCGTGGTGATCACGGCAGCGGCCGCGGTCGGGCTGCTCGTGCTGTTCGTCCCGGTGCGTGCGCGATGAACGGGGCGGCGAGCAGGCGGGCCCGGTCCACCTGGCCGCCGCCCGTCATGCACGGCCGCGCCGCGGAGCTGGACACGGTCGAGGCGCTGCTCGACGGCGCCCGAGCCGGACGAAGCGCCGCGCTGGTCGTGAGGGGGGAGGCGGGGATCGGCAAGTCCGCGCTGCTCGGGCACGCGACGGCGGAGGCCGCGGACATGACCGTGCTGGCCCAGACCGGCGTCGAGACGGAGTCCGAGCTGCCGTACGCCGCATTGCACCTCCTGCTCAAGGACGTCACGGAAGGCGCCGACGACCTGCCGGAGGCGCAGGCCGGCGCGCTGCGGGCGGCCCTCGGACTCGCCGCGGCGGGGCCGCCGCCGGACCGGTTCCTCGTCGGCCTCGCCGTGCTGACGCTGCTCGCCGAGCTGGCCTGCGACCGTCCGGTGCTGTGTGTGCTCGACGACGCCCACTGGTTCGACCGAGCGTCGGCGGAGGTGCTGCTCTTCGTCGCGCGCCGGTTGGAGGCCGAGGCGGTGGTGATGATCTTCGCGGCACGCACGCGGCACGCCCCCGCCTTCCCGGCACCCGGACTGGCGGAGCTCAGCCTGCCACGGCTGGACGACGTGGCCGCCCGCTGCGTGCTGGACGCCGCCGCGGACGATCTGCCGCGGCACGTGCGCGAACAGCTGCTGCGGGAGGCCGCCGGCAACCCGCTCGCCCTGCACGAGCTGCCCGCCGCCCACCGCGCCGGGCGCGCCCCCGTGTACCCGCTCGGGCCGCCCGAGGCAGGGCGCGGCGGCTCGGCGCCGACGCACAGCCCGGTGGAGCGGGAGTTCGCCGCCCGGATCGCGGCGCTGCCGGAGCGCGTTCGCACCCTCCTGCTCGTGGCTGCGGCGGACGGCACGTGCGACACGGGCGTGGTGCTCGCGGCGGCGCAGCGCCTCGGCTGCTCGGAGGCGGACCTGGAGGCCGCCGAGCGCGCCCGGCTGCTCATGTTCCAGGAGGGATGTCTCGGGTTCCACCATCCGCTGATCCGTACGGCCGCCTACGGCAGCGCCACCATGGTGCGCAAGCAGGAGGCACACCGAGCGCTGGCCGACGTGCTCGAGGGACGACCCGACGTCGACCGCCGCAACTGGCACCGGGCCGCGGCGAGCATAGGCCCCGACGAGGACGTCGCCGCCGCCCTCGAGGAGAGCGCGCGGGGCGCCACCGACCGGGGCAGCAACGAGGCGTCGGCCGCCGCCTACGAGCGCGCCGGATCGCTCAGCCCCGACCCGCAACGGCGGGCCTGGCGGCTGGCGGCGGCAGCTCAGGCCGCGGCCGATGCCGGGCACCGCGACTGGGCGGCGGCGTTGGCGGTCGAGGCCGGCAAGCACGCGAGGGACCAGGTGCACCTCGCGCGGCTGGCCATGATCCACGCACGCCTCGCCGACGAGGTCAACCGTCC
>DASRSC010000306.1:0-10733 GCA_035695525.1 Pseudonocardia sp.
CGACAACACGCGGGCACCCCCCCAACTTTGCTAACTGGTGAGCACTTCCGGCTTCCGCGGGGCGGGCACGGCGGCAGGCGTCGTCTCCTCCGGCTCGGCCTGCTCGTGGTCGTCGAGCATGGTCGTCTCGTCGAACGGCTCGGCACCGCTCAGCACGCGGGCGGCGCGCTCCCGGTCGAACTCACCGACCCAGTTGCCGATCAGGACCGTGGCCACCGCGTTGCCGGCGAAGTTGGTGACGGCGCGGGCCTCCGACATGAACCGGTCGATACCCACGATGAGACCGACGCCGTCGACGAGGTCGGGGCGGTGCGAGGCCAGGCCTCCCGCGAGCGTGGCGAGCCCGGCGCCGGACACCCCTGCTGCACCCTTGGAAGCGATGATCATGAACAGCAGCAGGGCGATCTGCTCGCCGATCGCCATCGGCCTGCCGAGCGCGTCGGCGATGAAGATCGACGCCATCGTCAGGTAGATCGCGGTGCCGTCGAGGTTGAACGAGTAGCCGGTGGGAACCGTGATGCCGACGACGGGACGGGAGATGCCGACGTGCTCCATCTTGGCGATCAGCCGCGGCAGCGCCGACTCCGACGACGACGTGGAGACGATGAGCACGAACTCCCGGGTCAGGTAGCGCAGCAGCGAGAAGATGCTGATCCCGGCGCCGAGCCGCAGCACCGGCCCGAGCACGCCGAACACGAAGAGCGCGCAGGTCAGGTAAAAGGCTGCCATCATCTGGAACAGCGCGATGACCGCCGACCAGCCGGTCTCGCCGACGACCGCCGCGATGGCACCGAAGGCGCCGATCGGGGCCGCCCACATGACCATCGCGAGCACCCGGAAGACGAGCCGCTCGACGTGCTTCACGCCCCGCAGGATCGGCTGGCCCGAGCGCCCGAGGGCCTGCACCGCGAAGCCGACCAGCAGCGCGACGAACAGCGTCGAGAGCACGCTGTCGCCGACCAGCGGCGAGAACAGCGTGGTCGGGATGATGCCCACCACGAAGTCCGACATCGACTCGGCCGCGGGTGCGGTGTACGGCTTCAGACCGCCCAGCTGCAGCCCCGCCCCGGGCTGGAGGATGTTCCCGACGATGAGACCGATCGCCAGCGCGAAGGTGGACATGGCGAGGAAGTAGGCCAGCGCCAACCCGCCGACCCTGCCCACCGTTGCGGCCTTCCGGATGGACCCGATGCCCAGGACGATCGTGCAGAAGATGATCGGCGAGATCATCATCTTGATGAGGTTCACGAAGGCCGTGCCGAGCGGCTTGAGATTCTTCCCCAGCTCGGGCGAGACCAGGCCGACGGCCACACCCAATACCACCGCGACGACGACGGCGATGTACAGGTAGTGGGTCCTGTCCTTCTTCTTGTGCGGTGTTTCGGTGGTAGCTGACACGGGTCCTCCGGTAGGCCGACGACGACGGCGGACGTTGCGCGGATACCGGTGCACCGGCAACCATCGCGGCGAGCATGGAGGGCGTTGTGGTGGCAGTCACGGTTTCGTTCATTTCGTTCGACGGGCGGTGACGACAGTGGCCGGGCAACGGAGCCGGTGGAGCCTCGCCGGACAGCTGTTCGCGCTCCAGGCGGCAATCATCGTGATCGTCCTGACCGGCGTCGGGGTGGCTACCTACTTCCAGTTCGACGAGACGAACCGCAAAGCCACCGAGGAGGAGATGCTCGGCATCGCGCACACCCTCGCCGCGTCGCCCGAGGTGCGGGACGCGCTCGACGCCCCGAAGCCCTCGGCCGTGCTGCAGCCGCTGGCGGAGCGGGTCCGCATGGACACGGCGACCGACTTCGTCGTGGTCATGACGGTGGACGGCACGCGCTTCTCGCACCCCAACCCCGCGGAGATCGGCCGGACCTTCCAGGGCACGATCGGGCCGGCCGCGCGCGGGAACCAGCATTTCACCGAGACCTACGCGGGCACCCTCGGCCCGTCGGTGCGCGCGGTGGTCCCGGTTCTGGACGGCGGGAACGTCGTGGCGCTGGTGTCTGTCGGGCGGACGGTGGCGGCGGTGTCGCGGGAGCTGGAGCAGCAGATGCCGCTGTTCCTCGGCGCCGCCACCGTCGCGCTGTTGCTGGCCGCCGCAGGGTCCTGGCTGGTCAGCCGCTGGCTGCGACGCAGCACGCACGATCTCGGCCCGGCCGAGTTGGCGCGCATGTACGAGTACTACGACGCGGTGCTGCACGCCGTACGGGAGGGCCTGCTGCTGCTCGACCGTTCGGGGCGGGTGCAGCTGGTCAACGACGAGGCCCAGCGGCTGCTGGTGCTGCCGCCCGACGTGCAGGGCCGCCGTGTCGACGAGCTCGGCCTGCCGGCCGAGCTGGGGGCCGCACTCGCCACCGGCGAGGCGCGCGACGACGAGATCCACCTGACCGCCGACCGCATCGTGGTGGTCAGCCAGGGTGCCGCGCGGTGGGGCGGCCGGCACCTGGGCACCGTCGTGACGCTGCGCGACCACACGGAGCTGCGCGCTCTGGTCAGCGAGCTGCAGACGATCCGCGGCTTCGCCGACTCGCTGAACGCGCAGGCCCACGAGGCGGCCAACCAACTGCACACGGTCATCTCGCTGATCGAACTGGGGCGGTCGGACGCCGCGCTGGAGTTCGCGGCCACCGAGCTCGCCGTGTCCCAGCAGCTCACGGACACCGTGCTCGCCGGGATCTCCGTACCCGAGCTGGCGGCGCTCGTCGTGGGCAAGGCAGCCGAGGCGGGGGAGCGCGGCGTCACGCTGCACGTGGAGGAGGGCACGTGCGTGCCCGCCGGCATCGCCGATCCCCGCGACCTGGTCACGATCGTCGGCAACCTGCTCGACAACGCGATCGACGCCGCCCGGGACGCGCCGGAGCCACGCTGGGTCCGGATCGCCGCCGTCGTCACCGACGACGCGGTGGAGCTGCGGGTGGCCGACAGCGGTCCCGGGCTCGCCGCGGCCGACGCCGAGCGGGCCTTCCGGCGCGGGTGGACCACCAAGCCGCACGACGGGCTCGGCCGCGGTCTCGGGCTGGCACTCGTGCGCCAGGCCGCCGAGCGCCACGGCGGACAGGTGGAGCTGGGGCGGGTCGGTGCGGGGGGTGCCGAGTTCGCGGTGCGCCTCCCACTGGTACGGACATGATCCGCACCCTGATCGTCGAGGACGACCCGATCGCTGCCGCCGCCCACGCCAGCTACGTCGGCCGGGTGCGCGGCTTCGAGGTGGTCGGCAGTGCGGGCTCGGGCACGGAGGCGTTGCGCATGCTCGCCGACCGGACCATCGACCTCGTCCTGCTCGACGTCAACCTGCCCGACACCAGCGGGCTGGAGGTGCTGCGCCGGCTGCGTGCCGCGGGCCACACCACCGACGTGATCATGGTGACGCGCGCGCGGGACCTGGCCGTCGTGCAGGCCGCGATCTCCTTCGGTGCCACGCAGTACCTGGTCAAGCCGTTTACCTTCAGCGCTGTTCGCGCGAAGCTCGAGGTTTATCTGGACTACCGGTCGCGGCTCGGCGCCGGGCCGGTGGTCGTGCAGGAGGACGTCGACGATCTGTTCGGCACGCTGCGGGCCCCGGTCGAGTCGAGCGGCCTGCCGAAGGGTGTCAGCCGCGAGTCCCTCGACGCCGTCGTCCGCACACTGACCGACGCGGGGGCCGCCGGGCTCACGGCCGTGGAGGTCGCCGATGCGGTCGGGGCGTCCCGGGTGACGGCCCGGCGTTACCTCGAGTACCTGGCCGAGACGGGGCTCGCCGAGCGGCACGTGCGCTACGGCGGCGCCGGCAGGCCGCAGGTGGAGTACCGCTGGCGGGCCACCGGCGTCCCGGGTGGGCGAGCAGCGCACTGACCCGCGCCGCCGCCCTCCGGCAGCTCAGCCGCAGGACTCGGCGAGGGATTGCGGCTGCGAGGAGTCCGGAGCCGCGGAGGTGGTGGTCGGACTGCTGCTCGCTTTGCTCTTGGTCGACTTGCTCGTGGTCGTCGGGGCGGCGGCGCTCGGAGGGGGCGGCGGCGGTGGCGGCTTGTTGATCGAGTTCTGCACGACCTCACGCATGAGCTCGAAGTCCGGAGAGAGGGTGTCGAACTTGCCGTCGGCGGCGTTCGGGTCCGGAAGGTTCGGGTCGAACGAGACGCTCTCCAACACCACGTTGCCCCCGCCCGCGAGCGACACCAGTGCGGGCAGCACCTGCTGCGGGATGTTGGTGGACACGCTGTTGGTGGTGGCTGAGGCGATGGCTTGAAAGTTCGTGAGCACGTCGGTCGGGCTCTTCTGCTGGAGGACGCTGTTGAGCAAGCACCGTTGGCGGCCCATCCGGCTGTAGTCGTCGGAGTTGCGCCGCGACCGGGCGAACCACAGTGCCTGGTCACCGTTGAGGGTCTGCACGCCGGCCGGCACGTAGCCGTCGGGTTTGACGTGGGTACCGTCGGGCAGAACGCCACCGATCGGCAGTGGGGTCGGGCCGACGTCGACAGTGATCCCGCCGATAGCGTCGATGATCGACGCGAAGCCGGCCATGTTGACCTCGACGTAGTAGTCCAGCTGCAGCCCGAGCATGTAGGCGACGGTCTGGTGCAGCAGGTTCATCCCGGGGTCGGCGGTGGGACCGGACGGCGCGACGGCCGGGTACTCGTGCCCGTAGGCGTACACGGCGTTGAGCAGGTAGTTGCCCGACATGGGATCGGCCTTGTCGTAGAAGCCGTTGGGGAACTTCTTCGCCATCGGTGATCCCGGCGGGAACTGCGCGTGGCCGATGTTGCGGGGCAGTGCGAAGAGCGTGGTGCGGCTCGTCTTCGTGTCGATGCTCGCGACCATCATCGTGTCGGTGCGGGTGCCGGTGCGGTCCGGGCCGGCGTCGCTCCCGACCAGCAGGATGTTGAGCCGCGGCTTGGTGATGGCCTCGGCCACAGCTGTGCCGCCACCGCCGGTGAACAGCGAGTCGAGCAGGTTGCGCTGCGAGTTGGCGAGGTTCGCCGCGAACCCGAGCGGGGCGGCGACCACCAGGCAGAGCGCTACGACCACGCCGACGCCGAGCGCCTGTCGGGACGCGCCAAGCCGTGCCGGGCGGGCCAGCAGGTAGGTGCGGACGATGACGGCGATCCAGGCGAGCGCGGCTACCACGCAGCCGATGGCGATGATCGTCAGTACGTGCGTGGACAGCAGGTTCTCGAGGAGCGCCGTCTTGCGTGCGCTGAGCCCGAGCGCTCCGAGGGCGACGAGGGTCAGCAGGAACACGCCGAGGATCAGGGCACCGGTGCGCTGCCTGCGGAGCATGAGGTGGCCCGACCCCGGGGCAACGGTGGCTGCGGCCGTGGCGAGCAGAGCGCGGCCGAGTGTGCGGGGCGGGCGGCCGGGGGCAGCGCGACGGGCGCTTGCACCGCGCGCCGAGGCGCGGTGACCCGTAGCGCCCGAGGCGGTGCCACCGCCGGCGGGGCGGGTTCGTGCCGGGGGAACCTTCGCCGCGGGGTTCTTCGTCGCAGGGGTGGTGGCTGCGGGGATCTTCGCTGCGGGGATCTTCGTGGTGTCGGACTTCGTGGTGGGTGTCGCTTTGGCGGCCGTCGTCCCGGCGGAGGTCCGCGCGGACGGGGTTCTCGCCGTGGGGGGCCTCGCCAGCGGGGGCTTGCCCGTCGGGGGAGCGGCAGGCATGCGCTGGTCGGGTGCTTGTCGTGGCACAGGCCGCGTCGGCGGCTCGGGCTCGCGTGGCCGCTGCGGACGCCGTGGCGGCATGGGACGGGCAGGAACATCCGCCGGGCGCGCCACCCGTCGGGGCGGGTCGGGCTGCCGGGGCGGAATCCCTGCCTGCAGTTCGCGCTCGCTGCGCCGGGGCCACGGTTGCTGTGGGGGCAATGGGCGTCCTCCGCCCCCGAGGGGGCGCCGGCCGTCATCGATCACCGTGTCCACCCCCTGCATTCGACTGAATGGAGTACAACCACGACTCGGCGGTGAGCCTGCCGGAGCCTACTGCGAGTGATGAGCGCCTCGGCGATGCACCTCGATCGGATGGAATAAGGCCAGCTCGTACCTCGTTCTCGCGTGGCTTTCGAGGTGCTCCCGCAACACAGCAGGCGCCGAGCGCACGGCTCGGCTGCAAGCCGGTGTCGGCTGTCTGCCGCGACGGGTACATCCGCCGACGATACTGAGCGAACCCGGACCGCCCATATCCCACCTCGCGGCGGCGGTGGCTTGACCCCACTGACCTCTCCGCGCTGCACTGGCGCGGTGTCCGATCAGCGCAGCAGCGTCGCGGCCGTCGTACTGGCCGGGGGCAGCGGCACCCGGGTCGGCGGTGAGCGCAACAAGGTGTACTTGCCCATCGCCGGACGGAGCGTGCTCTCGGTCTCGCTGAACACGTTCTCGGCGGTGCCCGAGATCGGTCCGGTCGTGCTCGTCGTGCGTCCGGAGGACCTCGACCTCGCCGCGGAGGTGCTCGACCGCGAGGTGGAACACGCCGTGGAGGTCGTGACGGGAGGCGCGACGCGCCAGGAGTCCGAGCTCGCCGGCCTCCGGCAACTCGCCGGCCGTATCCACGACGGGACCGTCGGCACGGTGCTCATCCACGACGGCGCGCGGCCGTTCGTCGGCCGCCCGCTCGTCCAGAAGGTACTGCGGGTGGCGCAGGAGAGCGGCGGTGCCGTGCCGGGGCTGCCCCGCGACGACCTCGCGACGGCCGGGCCCGACGGCAGCGGGCTCGCGGGGCCGGCACCGGATGGCCTGGTGGCGGTACAGACGCCGCAGGGGTTCTGGGCTGCGCCGTTGCTCGCGGCGTACGAGGAGGCTGCGCGGGAGGGCTTCGCCGGTACCGACACGGCGTCCTGCATGCAGCGCTTCGCGCCGCTGGTGCGCATTCGCTGGGTCGAGGGGGAGCAGCGCAATTTCAAGATCACCTATGCGCACGACCTCGTCGTTGCACGGGAGGTGCCTGCCCCGCTCGGCGCCGAGCAGATGTGACCGTGGTCGTACCCGCCGCGCGGTTGTTCGCGTTGCAAACGGGTACTCGGTGCCTGGCGGGATGGCAGGACGCGGGAGGTGCCGGGTGCGTTTCGACGGAGCGCAGCTGTCGGTGGAGGTTCTGGGGCCGCGGCTCCGGGTGATCCGGATGGCGGGTGTTCTCGACCCGGTGACCGTGACCAGACTGGCTGCCGTGACCGAAGCGCAGATGGCGCGCTGTGCGGGCCACATCGTGATCGACCTCGGCAACGTGCGTTACTTCGGCACCGATGACCTCGACGTGCTGGTCACGGTCCGGGACGCGGCAAGCGCCGCCGGGGTCCGCGTCCACCTCGCCGGGCTCGCCGCGCGGGAGGCGTTGCTGCCGGCAGGCATCATCGGTGCGCTCGGACAGTTCTCGACGTTCCACACCGTGGAACAGGCCGAACGGGAGCTCGTCGGCCAGCTGGCCGCTGTGGTCACCGGAGGCGCTCCGCGCGGTCGCTACGCCCGTTCCGGCCCGCCGCGCACCACCGACAGGGGCCGCGGCGCCCGGCCCGGAGGGCCGCTCCGGAGCGCCTGACGCCGGACGATCCGGCGGATCTCCCGGTATCGCGGATCTGCCGGTATCTCAGTGCCGGGCGAGCGTCCGCGAGGTGCGTTGCTGAGCCGCGCCGAGGCCGACCTCGCCCACATCGTGGACGCCGATCGGGCGGGGGCGACGAGACGGCTGGCCGCGTCCGCCGCCCGGGTCATCATGGCGAGCGGTGAGAGCGGGGACCGCCGGCGCGCGTGGCTTCGCCGTCTGCTCGCCGACCTGCTCGGCACGGACTGCTGGATCGACGCCGTGCCGGTGATCGCACAGCTGAATCGCGCTGCGTTCGACGCGTTGTCGGCGTGGCTATGTCATCGCCTGAGCACCGAGGCCGACGACGGGACGTGAAGGAATCAGGATTTGTCCGAACTTCCTCGGTGATCCGTCGAACCTCGCGGTCCTCCCGTCCGTGTAGGTAGTAGAGGAACCGAACCACGCCGAGAGGAGGCGTCATGTCCAGCTCCATCCCCGTCTTCTACCGCAGGAAGTTGGTCAAGCGCTCCGAAGGGGGTGTCTGATTCGGATGTCCGCGCTCAGTGACCCGGCCGAACGCCGCCGCCGAAGGATGCAACGACCTCGCATGAGGATGGGCTCTCAGCCGTGACAGGCGGATCGCCATCCTAGATCGGGTCGTGCAGCCCGATAACGGATAGCGATCAAGCTGGTTCGAACGGTAATGCGGGTGTTGGTACGGCCGACGACGCTGAGCCTGCCGGATGTCCGGCTCGCGACGAGGCCCTTGTTCGAGAGCTGTACGAGAAACATGGAGCGGCGGTCCTGGCGTACGCGGAACGGCTCACCGCGACAGAGGTGCTGCTGAGGACGTGCTGCAGGAGACGATGCTGCGAGCATGGCGTCACCCGTCAACGGCAAGGGCTCGGTGAGGGGGTGCTGATGACCGTGGCACAACGCATCGTGATCATCGCGCGCGTGCCCTGTCGGCCCGTCCGACCGAGCAGCAGGAGGACGTCGGTGCCGCGCCATCCCAGCGGGACCACTCCGACCGCGTGATCGAGGCGGTGGAGCTGATCGACGCGATCAGGGACCTGCCCGAGGAGCAAAAGGCGGTGATCATGCACCTGTACTTCCGCGCCTCGAGCCTGCTCGATGCCTCCTCGGCACTGGACGTGCCGAAGGGCACAGTCAAGTCGCGCGCTCACTACGCGTTGCGTGCGTTCCGCAAGTCCATCAGCGAATCGGCGGATACCGAGGGGAGGGCTGCCGAATGAGGGAGGACGGCGACATGAACATGGATCACGGCATGAACATGCATCACGACATCGAGCAGCTCGTCGCGCTCGCGGTGGGCCTCTCGGATGCATCGGACCGCTCGGCCGTCGAGGCGCACCTGGCCGGATGTCCGGCCTGCCGGCAGGAGCTCCGGGAGCTGCGGGAGATCGACGCCGCCATCCGGCGCGTCCCGCCCGAGGCGTTCCTCGAGGGACCGCCCGCGGACGCCGACCTCGTCCTGCAGCGCGTGCTGCGCGAGGTCCGGACGCAGCCGCGCGTGCGGTCGGCCGCGGAAGCAGCGTCGAGCGTGCGGAGCTGCGGTGCCGACGCGCGGACGGGACCGGAGCTCGTTGCGGCTGTCGCGGAGGCGGGCGACGGCGTCCGCGTGACGGCCGTCGTCGTGGGGGTGCCCGCCGGAGAGCCGTGCACGCTCGTGGTCATCGACCGCGCCGGCGGCCGCCACAGCGCGGTCCGGTGGATCGCACCGGAATGCGGTGCCGCGGGCGTCCAGGGATCGGCTTCGGTGCGGATCGACGACGTGGTCGCCGTGGCAGTGGTGGCTGCCGACGGCTCCGGCATCATCTCGTGATCATCTGATACACGCTCGACGAGCGAGGGAGACCGGAATGGCGTCGGCGTTGGCGGAGGTCGTCGCGAACCTGCGAGCCGAGCTCAACGAGGCCATGCAGGCCAGCGCGGACGAGGACCTGCTCTTCGAGCTCGGGACCGTGGAGCTGCAGCTGACCGTCGGTGTCGACAAGGAGACCAAGCCGGGGCGAAGGTCAAGTTTTGGGTGCTCGAGGTGGGTGCCGAGACGACGCTCGGATCGAGCTCGACCCAGCGGATCAAGCTGACACTCGATCCGCGGCACCCCGCCACTGCCGTGCATCGAGGTCCGGTCCGTCCCGGGGCGTGGTGGTCGCCCGCGAGGGTTGGACCGATGGCGCGGTGACGGCAGGAGCGGCGATGACCCCACCAGCAGCGGCACCGGCGGGACAGGTGAACGGCGCCGAGGTGGACCGGGCCGACTTCATGCGGCTTGCCCGATCCCTTCCGGCGCCCGCCGAGGACGCCATCGCCGAACCGGCTGAGCCGCACCAGCGCGTGCTGCTCGAGCGCAACGTGGCGGCCTTCGAGAACGTGGACATGCCCGCGCTGACGCGGGTGCTGACCGACGACGCCACCACGGCGAACGCCGGGAGTCGGGACCGGCCCCACGTGGTACCCCGCCCGCATGACCGACCAGCGCGAACGGCTCGCGACCTACCGCGCCAAGCGCGACTTCGCGGCCACGCCCGAGCCCGCCGGGTCCGAGCCCGCGGCCGGTTCGGGCAGGTTCGTCGTGCAGCGGCACCGCGCCCGACGGCTGCACTACGACCTCCGGCTGGAGGTCGACGGCGTGCTGGCCAGCTGGGCCGTGCCCAAGGGGCCCACGCTCGACCCGAAGGCACGCCAGATGGCCGTGCACGTCGAGGACCACCCGATCGAGTACTTCGACTTCGAGGGCATCATCCCGCGCGGCGAGTACGGCGGGGGGGACGTGATCGTGTGGGACTGGGGTACGTGGGAGCCGTCCGGCACCGAGGATCCTCTGCAGGCCATCGAGGACGGTGAGCTGCACTTCGACCTGCACGGGGAGAAGCTGGCCGGACGCTTCGTGCTCGTCCGCAGGGAGGACGGCAGGCCGGGCAAGGAGCAGTGGCTCCTGCTCCACAAGAACGACGAGCACGCGCGGCAGGGCTGGGATCCCGAGGAGCACCCGCAGTCGGTCAAGAGCGGGCGTACGAACGACGAGGTGGCGGCCGCCCCCGACACGCTCTGGCGCAGCGACCTGCCCGCGGGGGAGGCGGCCGTCCGGCTGGCCCGTCCGACGCTTCCGTCGTGGGACCCGCCGACGGAGGACGAGCTCCGGGCGCTCGACGCGATCCGGCGCCAGGGCCGGTGGGAGGTCCAGGGCCTTGAGGTCCGGGTGACCAACCTGGACAAGGTGCTGTTCCCCGCGCGG
>DASRSC010000307.1:0-2758 GCA_035695525.1 Pseudonocardia sp.
CAGTCGCAGTTGAGCGCGAGCCCGTGCATGGTGACCCCGCGCGCGACCCGGGCGCCGATCGCCCCGACCTTCCGCTCGGGGAGACCGCGGGCCGGCGAGGCGGGGATCCACGCCCCGGAGCGCCCCTCGACCCGGACGGCCTGCAGCCCGAACTCGGCGCAGACCCGGATCATCGACTCCTCAAGCGCCCGCACGTAGGCGACCACGTCGACCGGTTCGCGCAGCTTGATGATCGGGTACGCGGTGAGCTGCCCCGGCCCGTGCCAGGTGATCTTGCCGCCCCTGTCCACGTCGATGACGGGCGCCCCCGGGTCACCGAAAGGGCGGTCGGACACCGCCGTCCGCTTTCCCGCTGTATAGACGGGCATATGCTCAAGGAGCAGGCAGCTATCGGGAACCTCGCCGCTGACCCGCCGCCCGTGCACCGTGCGCTGCATGTCCCATCCCTGGACATAGTCCACGGCGTTCGACCCGAAGCCTGCGTGAGCGTAAACGAGTTCAGCATCCACAACATCGAGACTACGACGCGAGTGAGACCACCGCGTCGGCTGGGAACAAACCAAATCGTGATCAATGAGGCAGAACTGCGGGAGATGACCCCCAGTGAGCGACGCAAGCTGGCGCGGTCGCTCACCACCGTCGACTATCCGCACCCCTTGTTGGGGATTTACCTGGCACGAGGCCGTCGACTTGGCGCCCTCGTATCGATCATCGCCTGCACCGTGCTGGTGGGCTGGATCATCGTCCTCGTCCTCACCCTGCATGACTCTTTCCACGCCCAGCACTGGACGGGCGCCTGGGTCGGGTTCGACGTGATCCTGCTGTTCGCGTTCGCCGCGACCGGGTGGGCGTTCTGGCGCGGCCGCCAGATCGTTATCGCCTGCCTGATTGCCACGGGAACCCTGCTGTGCTGTGACGCCTGGTTCGACGTCGTCCTCGACGCGGGCACCTCCGACGTGTGGCTAAGCGTCGCGTCGGCGGTCGTCGTCGAACTGCCGCTGGCGTTCCTCATGTTCAACGCGGCCCGCCGCCTCATCCGGCTGTCCGCCGTCGTCGCGGTGAGCGAGGCCGGCGACTCGAGCGACTGCGACCACCTGCCCGAGGACGAGCTGCCGCCCCTGTGGAAGATCCCGCTGTTCGGGGTGGGCAGGCGCCCGGCGGCCCGGGCCAGCCAAACGCGGGCCATCGAAACCCGCCCCAGCGAAACCCGGCCCATCGAAACCCGGGCCACCGAAACACGGGCACCGCGCACCCGTTCGGATGAATATCACGGCGCCAGCGGTAGACCCGCACCGATCACGGACTTAGCCTCACAGCCATGGCTACCGACTTTTCCGAGGAAACGGCGGCGGACGCGGTCATCGAGTCCTTCGCGCCCGACACCGACCCGCGGCTCCGCGAGATCCTTGCCTCACTGGTCAAGCACCTGCACGCGTTCGCCCGCGACGTCGAACTGACGATTCCCGAGTGGGAGAAAGCGGTCGACTTCCTCACCAGGACCGGGCACAAGAGCGACGACGAGCGGCAGGAGTTCATCCTGCTGTCGGACGTCCTCGGGCTGTCGATGCTGGTCGAGACGATCTCGAACAGGAAGTTCGGCGTCGCGACCGAGTCGACCGTGCTCGGCCCGTTCCACGTGGTCCAGTCGCCGGTCCGCGCGCTCGGCGACGACATCGACCTGGTGAAGGACCCGCACGCCACACCGTGCGTGGTCACCGGGCGGGTCGTCTCGACCGACGGCACGCCGCTCCCCGGCGCGAGCATCGACGTGTGGCAGGCCAACGACCAGGGCTTCTACGATGTGCAGCAGCCCGACGTGCAGCCGCGCACCAACGGCCGCGGCCTGTTCACCGCCGATGAGAACGGCGGGTTCTGGTTCCGCACGATCGTGCCGAGCTACTACCCGATCCCGACCGACGGCCCGGTTGGCGAGGTGCTGCTGGCGACGGGCAGGCACGCGTTCCGTCCGGCGCACATCCACTTCATCGTGTCCGCTCCGGGATACCGCGACCTGACCACGCACATCTTCGTGGCCGGCAGTGAGTACATCGAGTCCGACACGGTCTTCGCGGTGAAGAAGTCCCTGGTGGTCGATTTCGAAGAGGTCGACGACCCGGCCCTGGCGGAGACATGGCGGGTTAAAGTCCCGTTCCGGCACGCCGACTTCGACATCGTCATGCAGCCGAGCGCCTAACTCCGAGGGCGCAACGGGTCTCTCGCCCGTCGTCAGCGAGGGAGTTCGGCCGCTAGCGCCGCGCCGATCGTCGGGTAGCTGAACTCGAAGCCGGCCTCGAGCAGACGCGCGGGCAGCACCCGCGCGCTGGTCAGCAGTTCCGAGGACATTTCGCCGAGGGCCAGCTTCAGCAGTGGCGCGGGCACGCGGAGCCAGGGGAAGTCGGGGCGCCGGAACGCGGCGTGCAGCGCGGCGGTGAGCTCGCCGTTCGTCACCGCGTTCGGCGCGGTGAGGTTATACGGGCCGGTCCGTTCGTCCGCGCCGGGGCCGTCGAGCAGGAAGCGGATGGCCCTGATCTCGTCGGTCAGCGAGATCCAGCTCATTACCTGGTACCCGTTGCCGAAGCGCGGCAGCAGGCCGAAGCGGGCGGGCGGCGCCAGCCGACCGAGCACGCCGCCGCCCGCGCCGAGCACGAGCCCGCTGCGCACGTGCGCGACGCGGATGCCCGCCGCGCGCGCCGGGTCGGCGGCGGCCTCCCAGTCGTGCACGACCCGCGAGAGGAACGCCTTGCCCGCCGGGGTGCTC
>DASRSC010000308.1:0-4933 GCA_035695525.1 Pseudonocardia sp.
GCGTTGTGCTCCAGATAGATCACCGACACATCCCGCCCAGGCGTACAGCCGTGCCAGTCCTCCGCGAGCGCCAGCTCCTCGGGCCGCTGGACGACGACCACGTCGACCTCGGCATCGGCGAGGTCGGCGGGAGCCATCTCGACAGCACCTGCAGGCCAGTTCCACGCCGCGGGCTGACCCCCGCCCCATGGCCCGCGCTCGGGCAGCGTCGGCAGGAGATACCGGTGCGGGCCCTGGACGAACGCCGTGGTCCAGGAGCCGTGCACGTGCCACAGCAGGATGTTCACAGTGGAGGTGTGGCCAGCAGCGCGACGATCAAACGCTGAGAAGCAAACTGCTACTCCTTGTGTACGACTACTACTTCCCGTAGTCACCCGGAACCAGCTCGACGGCTCGCCGGCGCGCGCTCGTCGTGCCGCACGGCTGTCGGGTTTCCCGAGGTCATGGGCCCACGGGTACCCGGTGTAGGGCGGGCTACCCGACGGTTCACCCGAAGGACGAGTGGCGGGCATCGAACCGGGTAACGCACGCTGCTGTGGGCATCCGTGACGACCTGCAGCGCATCGCCGCCGACACCTTCGGCTGGCCGGAGCTGCGTCCAGAGCAGCTCGACGCCATGGAGCACGTGGCCGGTGGCCACGACGTGTTGGCCGTGCTGCCCACCGGGTCGGGCAAGTCGGCGATCTACCAGGTCCCCGCGCTGCTGCGGAACGGTCCCGCGGTCGTCGTCTCGCCGCTGATCGCGCTGCAACGGGACCAGCGCGAGGGCCTCACGGAGAGCGGTGCCCCGGACGCTGTGGCCGTCAACTCAGCGCAGCGGGCAGGCGAGACGAGGGCAGCATGGGATGCGGTGGACGCCGGCGACGCGGAGTACCTCTTCCTCGCCCCGGAACAGCTCGCGCGCGACGAGGTGATGGCGCGGCTTGTTGCGGCGGGACCCGCGCTTTTCGTGGTGGACGAGGCGCACTGCGTGTCGGAGTGGGGGCACGACTTCCGGCCCGACTACCTGCGGCTCGGGGAGGTCGTCGAGCGGCTCGGGCATCCACCGGTCGTCGCCCTGACGGCCACGGCCGCGCCGCCGGTACGGGCCGACATCGTCAGCCGGTTGGGTCTGCGCGACCACCGCGAGGTGCTCACGAGCTTCGACCGACCGAACCTGCGGCTGGCGGGTCACGAGTACGCCGATGCGGCCCAGCGGCGCGCGGAGGTCGTCGAGCGCGTCGTCGAGCTGGGTGGCGTCGGCCTCCTGTACTGCGCGACACGCAAGGACACCGTCGCGTACGCCGGGGCGCTGGCAGAGCGGGGCGTGGCCGCAGCCGCCTACCACGCCGGTCTGCGGCGCGCCCGACGCGACGAGGTGCACGAGCAGTTCATGAACGGCGCAATGGACGTCGTCGTGGCGACCTCGGCGTTCGGGATGGGCATCGACAAGCCGGACGTCCGCTTCGTCCTGCACGCCGCATCGCCTGCGTCCCTGGACGCCTACTACCAGGAGATCGGCCGCGGTGGTCGCGACGGGGACCCTGCGGTCGCCGAGCTGCACCACCACGCGCATGACCTCAATCTGCAGCGGTTCCTCACTGCCCGCCGCCCGAAACCGGACGCGCTGCGCGCCGCACTTTCCGCACTGGACCCCGAACGCCCGCTGCCGCCGAAGGAGATCGGCGCCGCGAGCAGGCTGTCTCCCGCCCGCCGCACGGCGGCGCTCAACCTGCTCGAGCAGGCCGGAGCGGCGCTGGCCGACGCGGACGGCCGGTTCATCCGTACCGGCCTCGACGCCGCTGCGGCCGTCGACCGCGCCGTGACGATCGCCGAGCAGCGCCGGGAGGTGGTGCGGTCGCGCATCGAGATGATACGTGGGTACGCCGAGACCACGGACTGCCGCAGGCGGCTGCTGCTGGGCTACTTCGGGGAGCAGGTCACCGAACCGTGCGGACGATGCGACAACTGCGACGCGGGGAGATCGACGCGACCGGACCCTGCCGGATCCGCCGAGGCGGACGCCGCAGGCCTCGGCTCGGAGGAACGGGTGCAGCACCCGCAGTTCGGCGAGGGCATGGTCATGTCCACGGAAGACGACCGCGTGACGGTGCTGTTCGCCGAGCACGGCTACAAGACGCTGTCGCTGGCGGCCGTGCAGGAGAACGCGCTGCTGGAGCCGAGGGAGTGACGCTGCCTCCCGTCACGGAGTCAGGATCGCCGACACCGGACGGTTGGGACCGCCCGCAGCGGCTATCCGCACGGGCGTGTCCAGGTCCCAGGAGGAAAGACCCAGGAGGAACTCCGTGCCCACTCCCACGCGCGCCCTCGGCCAGGAGGCGCAGACGCCCGCCCAGATCCCCGCACGGGGTTGGTGGCAGGTCATCCGCCGCGCCGTCAAGGAGAGCACCGCGGACCACGTGTCGATGCTGGCTGGCGGCGTCGCGTTCTTCGCGTTCCTCGCCGTCTTCCCCGCCCTGATCGCCGCGGTGACGCTCTACGGCCTCATCGCCGACCCGGCAGAGGTGGCCCGTCAGGTCGAGAGCCTCGCCGGCGCCCTCCCGCAGGAGACCCGGCCGCTGATCGCCGGCCAACTCAACTCCGTGGTCTCCAGCAGCGACAGCGCCCTCGGGGTAGGGCTCGTCGTGTCGCTGCTGGCGGCGCTGTGGTCGGCGTCGAGCGGGACCGGCAACCTGATCCAGGCGGTCAACCTGGCCTACGACGAGGATGAGACGCGAGGCTTCCTGAAGCTGCGCGCGCTCGCGTTGCTACTCACCCTCGGCGCAATCGTGTTCGTGCTCGTGACCCTCACGCTCGTGGCGGTGGTGCCGGCCGTGCTCGACGCGCTGCCGCTGGGCACTGCAGGCCGGGTCATCGCCCAGGTGGTCCGGTGGCTGTTGCTGGTGGCGGTGGTGATCGGCGCGCTGGCGGTGGTCTACCGCGTAGCCCCCGACCGCGACGCGCCCCGCTTCCGCTGGGTCAGCGTCGGCGCACTTGTCGCCGCCGTGCTCTGGCTCATCGGCAGTGGGGCGTTCAGCCTCTACGTCAACAACTTCGGCAGCTACAACAAGACCTACGGAGCGCTGGCCGGGGTCGTCGTGCTGATGTTGTGGCTCTACCTCACCAGCTACATCGTGCTCCTGGGCGCGGAGATCAACGCGGAGTCCGAGCGGCAGACCCGCCAGGACACCACCCGGGGTGACCCAAGGCCCATAGGCGAGCGGAGCGCCGTGGCGGCGGACGAGGTGGCCGAGGGTCCGTAACGCGGTGCGGCGCCTATTGTTGGCGAGGTTCGCCGAGCGCCTCATCCGGAGCGGCGCCCGGTGCCTCGTCGACGGTAACGCCCAGTGCCTCGTCGATGCTGTCGCCCAGAGCCTCGTCGAGGCTGTCGCAGTGCGCGAGGACGCCCAGCAGGCCGGTGATCTGCAGCACCCGTCGCACCGGCCGTCCCGCCGCCGCCGTGCGGAACGTCACCCCGTGGGCGACCGCGTGGCTCTGCGTGTCCATCAGGACGACGAGGCCGGTCGACCCGCAGAAGGTCAGGCCGGACAGGTCGACGACCACCCGGTCCGGTCCCGCCTCCACGGCCCGGTACGAGGCGGCGCGCAGCAGGCCGACGGTGGAGAGGTCGACCTCACCGGCCGGTGCGACGACGAGCACTCCGGGCCGCGGCTCGCAGACCGACACCCGGAGCAGGTCCGACCGCAGCGGAACAGGAGCTCGCGGCTCTGGGATCTCGGAGCCGAGGGCAGCAAACTCGAAGCGCTGAGTCATCCGGTCTCCATCCGGTGGTGGGAGGAGAAGGGGGGACCACCGGCCCCGCGCGTCCGTCAACGATGCCCGCAGCCGTGGCACCGCGCAACTGCGCCACCCCGTCGGACGAGGCATGATGCCGCGCTCAGTCGTGGTATCGGGCGCGCACCTGATCGTCTC
Source organism: Pseudonocardia sp. (assembly GCA_035695525.1). Classification (GTDB taxonomy): domain Bacteria; phylum Actinomycetota; class Actinomycetes; order Mycobacteriales; family Pseudonocardiaceae; genus Pseudonocardia. Next base: position 3,913 of record DASRSC010000308.1, read on the forward strand.
TGCCGTCGTCGAGGAGCGCACCGGTCGCGAGCCCGTACCGCAGCGTCGCAGTGAACCGGCCCGGCTCCCATGCGGCCGCGTCCACCCGCTCGGCCAGCTCCGTCGGCCCGAGCGGCCCGTCGCCCAACGCCTGAAGGATCGCTCCCAGCTCCCGGTCGCGCTCCGGGTCGTCCACCGGCCGGGGGTTGTACGTGCGAGTGGGGACGGGCCGCCGGGTCGGGTCCCGGTCCTCGTCGGCACCGGTCGCGATCGGCTGCGCCGACAGCGGCGTCGCGGCGTCCTCCAGCGGGCGTTGCTCGGCCTCGACCCCCAGCGCGAGCTCCGCGACACCACCGATGATCATCACGACCGCGCCGACGTAGTAGCCCAGCGCCACGCTCCCCGCCCGGCCGGTCTCCACCAGTGCGCCGAACAGCACCGGCCCGACGATGCCTCCCAAGCCCGTGCCGACGGCGTAGAACAGCGCGATGCACATCGCCCTGATCTCCATCGGGAAGATCTCCGACACCGTGCGGTAGGCCGCGCTGGCCCCGCAGGACGCAAGGAAGAAGACCGCCGCCCAGGCGGCCGCGAGGGTCCACGCGGACAGCACCCCCGCCGAGAACAGCCAGCCGGCGCCGATGAGGAGCACACCCGATCCCAGATAGCTGACGCTGATCATCGTGCGGCGCCCGACCGTGTCGAACAGCCGCCCGAGCACGAGTGGCCCCACCAGGCTCCCCAGCGCCAACGGGATCAGGTAGAGCCCGCTCGACGCACTCGGCACGCCGAAGAAGGTGGCCAGCACGAGGGCGAAGGTGAAGTAGACGGCGTTGTAGAGGAACGCCTGCCCCACGAGCAGTGCCAGCCCCAACAGCGTCCGCCGCGGATAGGTCCACAACACGGTCCTCGTGAGCTCGCCGAAACCGGTGCTCGTGCGCTGCGTCACCCGCAGGCTCCCGTGCACCGGAGGGAGTTGCGTCCCGGTCTCCCGCTCGACCCGCTGCTCGATCCCCCGCACCAGCGCCTCGGCCTCGTCGTT
>DASRSC010000309.1:0-9665 GCA_035695525.1 Pseudonocardia sp.
CGGGAGTTCTCCCCGAAGCCCGGCCAGAGGAACTGGCCGTCGTCGCCGCGGCGGAACCAGTTGACGTAGAAGATCCGGGGCAGCTTGTCGGCGTCGGCGCCCTTACCGATGTTCACCCAGTGCTGGAAGTAGGCGCCGACGTTGTAGCCGAGGAACGGAAGCATGGCCATCGGGTCGCGGCGGACCTGGCCGAGTCCGCCCTTGGCCGCGGCGGTCTTCTCGCTCGACATCGTGGCGCCCATGAACGTGCCGTGCTGCCAGTCGCGGGCCTCGGTGATGAGCGGAACCGTCGTCTTGCGGCGGCCGCCGAACAAGATCGCTGAGATCGGCACCCCCTGCGGGTCCTCCCACTCCGGCGCCACGACGGGGCACTGCGAGATCGGCGTGGTGTAACGGGAGTTCGGGTGCGCGGCAGCCTTGTCCGAGTCGGGTGTCCAGTCCTCACCGAGCCACGACGTCAGGTGTTGCGGGTCACCCTCGAGACCCTCCCACCAGACGTCGCCGTCGTCGGTGCGGGCGACGTTGGTGAAGAGCGAGTTCCCCTTCTCGATCGTGCGCATCGCGTTGGGGTTGGTCTTCCAGTTGGTGCCGGGCGCGACCCCGAAGAACCCGGCCTCGGGGTTGACCGCATAGAGGCGGCCGTCCTCGCCGAAACGCATCCAGGCGATGTCGTCACCGACGGTCTCGGCGCGCCAGCCGGGCACGGTCGGCTGCAGCATCGCGAGGTTCGTCTTTCCGCATGCCGACGGGAAAGCCGCCGCCACGTAGTACGCCTTCTCCTCGGGGCTGATCAGCTTGAGGATCAGCATGTGCTCGGCCATCCAGCCCTCGTCGCGGGCCATGACCGAGGCGATCCGCAGCGCGTAGCACTTCTTGCCCAGCAGCGCGTTGCCGCCATACCCGGAGCCGAAGCTCCAGATCTCGCGGGTCTCCGGGAAATGGGTGATGTACTTGGTCTCGTTGCACGGCCACGGGACGTCCTGCTGGCCGGGCTCGAGCGGCGCGCCCACGGAGTGCAGCGCAGGCACGAACCTGTCGCCGGCCGGGCCGTCGAACAGCGGGAGCACCGCGCTACCCATGCGCGTCATGATGTGCATCGACACGACGACGTACTCGGAGTCGGTGATCTCCACACCGAGGAACGGCTCGTCGGCGTCGAGCGGCCCCATGCAGAACGGGATCACGTACATCGTTCGACCGCGCATACAACCGCGGTAGAGCTCGGTCATGGTGGCCTTCATCTCGGCCGGGTCCATCCAGTTGTTGGTGGGACCGGCGTCGGCCTCGAGGGCCGAGCAGATGAAGGTGCGCTCCTCGACGCGTGCCACGTCGTCCGGATCGGACGCCGCCCAGAAGGAGTTCGGTTTCTTCTTCTCGTTCAGCTTGACGAACGTGCCCGCCTCGACGAGCTGCGTAGTCATGCGGTCCCACTCGTCGGCGGACCCGTCGCACCACACGACGCGCTCGGGTGTGGTGAGCTCGGCGACCTCGCGCACCCAGGACAGCAGGCGCGCGTTCTCGGTCGGCGCTTCGTCGATCCCTGACACGGTCATCGCTGTCATGTTTCCTCGCTCCTTGCCGGCGCCCCGGCCCTGGGAATGCTGCGCGCACCCGTCCGTGCTCGGCCGGGTGTGCAGGTGAAAGATGGAAACTGACGGTACCGCCGGGGTCCGGATTCCCCCACCGCTGGCGCTGTCGATTGACTCACAGGACCGATCATGTAATCGATTCAGAAGACCCGTAAACGTTTTCCAGCGGGAATTCCACGTGGTTGCCCCCGTCCCCGACCACACCGGGTGACCAGCGTGTTGTCCGTCGGGACGGGTCCGATCAGACGGCCTGGGATCGGATGATGGAGACACCTACCACAGCCTGCACATCCCGGCGGCCCAAACCGGTGCGAGCGGCTCATCGACGCCCAGCGGATCACGCTCCGGACGTCTACGCTGTGGTCTCGGTCCCGTACACCGCGTAGTGCCCTGATCACGTTCGATGCCGGAGGACCCGATGAGCGACACCGCCCTGTACGTCACCCTGCTCGCAGTGTCGGTCGCGCTGACGTTCCTCGTCGGGCGTCTCCTCGTCACCGCCGGTGAACCGTTCCTGCAGGAGGTCTTCGAGGACCGCTCAGTCACCCGGTCGGTCAACCTGCTGCTCTCGGTGCTGTTCCACCTGATCACACTCGGCGTGCTGGCGATCATCTCGGTCATGGACCTGGTCGGCAACGACAACCCGTTCCAGACGTTCGTCGCGAGGCTCGGCGTGGTGCTGCTCGTCCTCGGCGTCGCGTACGGCGTCTCGATGCTGGTCCTCATCCGCGTCCGGGAGCGCCGCCGGGCCGACCAGATCTCCGAGCATGTCCAGGAGCGGCTGGCCGACCGCGGTTTCGGGTCCGGGCCACAGGGCACCGGGCAGCCGGGCCCGACGCCGCCCACTGTCACGCCCGGACAGTGACGCCCGGGGCCCCGCCCGCCGGCTTCGTTCAACGCCCTCGGTCAGCGAGCCCGGCTCCGTAGCCCGAGCAGGACGACCAGCGCGACCGTGGCCAGCGTGAGGCCACCGACCAGCGCCGTGACGTCGATCCCTGTCACGAACGCGTCGCGTGCGGAGGCGAGCAATGCCTGCCCCTCCTGCCCGGAGAGCCGTGCTGCCGTCCCGACGGCACCTCCGAGTGTCTCCCTGGCGGCGTGGGCGTCGCCGGGTGCGATGCTCGTGGGCACCTCGACGGTCCCCCGGTACACAGCCGTCAGCACGCTGCCGAGCACGGCGGTGCCGAGCACGGCGCCGATCTCGTAGGCCGTCTCCGAGACCGCAGCCGCGGAGCCGGCACGGTCCGGAGGCGCAGCGGCGAGGATCGCATCGTTCGTGATCGTCTCGGACAGGCCGATCCCCGCTCCGACAAGTATGAACGCACTGGCCAGGACAGCGACCGAGGTGTCGCCGCGCAGGGTGGTACACAGCAGGAACCCGACCGCGGCGAGCCCGAGACCCGCCGGAACCAGTGCCCGCAGCGGGAACATGCGCCCCAGCCGCGCGGCGGCCAACCCCGCCAGCATCGTCACGAGGAACCCCGGCAGGAGCACGAGCCCGGCGTCGATCGGCGAGAGCCCGAGCACGAGCAGCAGGTATTGGGCGGAGAAGAAGAGCAGCCCCGTCAGGGCGAACATCGTGGTCGCATTGGCGAGGGCGGACAGCCGCAGCACCGCAGACGCGAACAGCGTCACGTCGAGCAACGGCTCCTCGCCCGCCGCCAGGCGGCGGCGCGCGCGACGCACGAACAGGACCCCGGACCCCACCCCGACCAGCAGCGCGAGCGCCGCCGTCGTGGTGATACCGCTGTCGGCCACGAGAGTGATCGCCAGCACCGTCGGCCCCATCGCCAAGAGCGACAGCAGCACACCCGGTAGGTCGAGCCGTCCCGGCACCGGCCTCCTCGACTCGGGCAGCGCCACGGTGGCAAGGACGAGCAGCGCCACCATCGCCGGCACGTTGACGAGGAACACCGCGCCCCACCAGAAGTGCTGGAGCAGCACTCCGCCGAGGATCGGGCCCAGCGCGGCGCCGCCGGCGAAGCCGGTGGCCCAGATCGCGACGGCGAGCCTCCGTTGCGCCCGGTCGGTGAACAGCGTGCGCAGCAGCGCGAGCGCGGACGGCATCAGCATGGCGCCGAAGAACCCGAGCAGGGCCCGGGCACCCACCAGGTGAAGGGCGTTCGTCGCCAATGCTGCCGCAGCAGAGACGGTGCCGAACCCGGCGACGCCGATCATGAGCGTCCGGCGGTGGCCGATGCGGTCGCCGAGGGTCCCCATCGTGACGAGCAGGGCGGCGAGCACCAGCGGGTAGATGTCGACCAGCCACAGCAGCTGCGTCGCCGACGGGGCGAGCGCGGCGCTGATCGCGGGCAGGGCGAAGCCGAGCACGGTGTTGTCGATGGCGACCAGCAGCGTCGGCAGAGACAGGACGGCCAGGCCGATCCACTCCCGGTGGCCGGCGCGGGGCGCAGCGGGTGACTGGGTGCGGCGGGCAGGGGCGATAACGGTCATGTGTCCTCGGGGAACGCCCGTCAGGGACGGGTGATGATCGGGGGGTTGCGCGTTAATATACCGTCTAGACGGTACAGTTCCCCTCGTTGTTCCCGGTCAGCGCGGCGACGTGGCGGAGCACACCCGGCCTCCTACACTCGGTCGATGGCAAGCGCCCGGGACCGCGTGCTGGACGCGTACGAGACGCTGTTGATCGAGCACGGCGCCGGCGCGGTCACGCTCGACGCCGTGGCCGCCGCCGCCTCGGTCTCCAAGGGCGGGCTGCTCTACCACTTCGCGTCGAAGGACGCGCTCGCCACCGGGTTGCTCGACCGCCTCCGCGAGCGCAGCGCCGCCGACGCCGACGCCATCCGGGCTGCGCCCGACGGCGCCGTCGCCTACTACGTGCGTACGTCAGCACCCGGCGGCGGCGTGCCGGGCGGAGTCACCCGCACCTACCTCGCCGTACTGCGGCTCGCCGACGGCACGACGTCAGGCCAGGCCGTGCGTGACGCGCTGGCCGTCGTGGACGCCGACGCCTACGCCGCGCTGCGCGAGGAGCTCGACGACCCGGTTCTCGCGTGGCTGGCCCAGCTCGTCGGCGACGGGCTCTACCTGCGCACCCTCACCGGCACGCCGTTGCCCCCCGGTTTGCACGTGGAGGACCTGCTGGAACGGATGCGTCGGTACCCGCTCGCGAGCAGGGACTGAGCTCCGGTCGTCGAACCCATCGGAAACGGCGTCACACCGCATCTCGCCGCCGAGTCAGCGGGCACCACTGATCGCCGCGCGCGCGATCACGGGTAGCGGGATCGGCAACCGGTGTACGGCCACATTCCAGAACCGGGAGTCGGGCTCACCAGCCCGCCACGCGTCGGCAAGTCGTGTGGCGGCCTCGGCATCCATCCTCCGCCGCGGGCGCGGTCGCATCCCGCAGCGCCTACGGACCTCGCCGTCCAACGCCCGCCAGGCGTCGTCGGCCGTGGTGTGCACGCTCACCGTCGGCGGGCCTACGGCATCCCCGACGAGCAGCGTGTACACGCTGACCACCTCGAACGACACTTCTCGGCCCTTCTCTCGTCCACGACCCGGCGACGACGTCGGCGCACACAACAGTCAACGGCATCTGGGCCTCCGGGGTTCGCAGCGGCACACCCTCGAGCACCATCCGGTCACAGATCCGGGCCGGACTCGGTCAGCGGCCGAGTGACACCGAGGACATGTTGAACTCCGGAACCCGCACCGGCGGCATCGCCGCGCGGGTGAACCAGTCCTTCCACTCCCGGGGCAGCGTCCGCTCGGTGGCACCGACCTCTGACGTGCGGCGCAGCACGTCGAGCGGGGAGTAGTTGAAGCGGAAGTTGTGATCGACCTCGCCCACCACCTCACCCTTCTCCACGAGGTACACACCGTCGCGGGTGAGGCCGGTGAGCAGCAGGGTGGCCGGGTCGACCTCCCGGATGTACCAGAGGCAGGTGAGCAGCAGACCGCGCTCGGTGCGCGCGACCATATCGGCGATGGATGCGTCCGACCCGCCGGTGAGCAGCAGGTTGTCGCCTGCGGGGGTGAACGTCGTGCCGAACTCGGCAGCCTCGGCTCGCGAGTAGGCCAGCTGACCGACCGCGCCCTGACTGATCCACTCCACCCTGCGGGTGGGAGCGCCGTTGTCGAAGACGCTGATCCCCTCGCCCGATCGGGTCGCGGTGAGGAACGGCTCGTACTCCAGCCCGGCAGCGGCCGGGTCAGAGGCCAGCGTGAGTGGCAGGCCGGTGAGCCGTTCCCCCACGCGCGGGCCGTCCGGACCGGCCAGCGCGCTACGGCCCTCCTGCGCGGGGCGTCCCTCCATCGACCAGGCCAGGTAGATCATCAGGTCGGAGACGGCCGACGGCGGCAGGAGGGTCTCGTACCGTCCCGCCGGAAGCGTGACGCGTCTTTTCCCCCACTCCAGCCGGCGGGTCGCGGTCGCTGCCAGGGCCGCCACGTCGACGTCGCCGAAGTCCGTGGTCGACAACCCGGCCCAGGCGGACCCCGTGAGGTCGGGCGTCTTCGCGTTGAGCTCCACCGATCCCGTCGGCTGCACCCAGCGGCGCCGCACGCCCGTGGACGTGCCGAGCCAGATCGTCATCACCTCGTGGCTCGCGAACCCGTACTGCCGGTGGGGGCCGGCCAACACCTCGGACAGCCCATGGGCGAACGACCCGAAGACCCCGATCGACGTCTCGATCGCCGGGTCGTCCCACCGGGAGTCGTCCGGGCGGTGATCGCCGCCTGCCGGTTCGACCAGAGGCGCGGCGTCGCGGGCCGGGCCCGCACCTCGCGCCGCCGCCTCGGCCGCCCGCACCAGCTCCTCGAGCTGCCCCGCCCCGGTGACGGCGGCGCTGGAGCTGACGACACCGGCCGCGATGCCTCCCTCGACGGCGACGAACGCGATCACCGTGACCTGGCCGGACGTCGTGTGCCCGTTCGTGGTCATCGTCGAGTTGGCCCAGCGCAGCACGGCCTCACTGGTCTCGCGCACGAGCACGGTGCAGCCGTGGAGGTGCGCCCCGGCGGCCAGCGTGCGCTCCACGACCTCCTGCGGCGCGAGCACCGACACCGTCACCTGGCTCGCCCTCGTCGGGGTCACTGACCCTCCTCCTGCGTGTTGAGCACGTTGATGCCGCGAAAGCGCGCTGACGGGCACCCGTGGCTGACGGCCGCGACCTGCCCCGGCTGCGCCTTCCCGCAGTTCATCGCGCCGTGCAGCAGCCATGTCGACCGGCCCCCCACCGCGTCGAGCGAACCCCAGAAGTCGGTGGTGGTGGCTTGGTAGGCGACATCGCGCAGCTGGCCTGCGAGCTTCCCGCCCTCGATGCGGAAGAAGCGCTGGCCGGTGAACTGGAAGTTGTAGCGCTGCATGTCGATCGACCAGGACTTGTCGCCGACGACGTAGATCCCCCTGTCGACGCCGGCGATCAGCTCCTCCGTGCTGGTGTCGTGCGTGGGATCGGGACGCAGCGACACGTTGGCCATCCGCTGGATCGGCACGTGGTGCGGGGAGTCGGCGAAGGCGCAGCCGTTGGAGCGGTCGAGTCCCAGCCGCGGCGCGAACGTCCGGTCGAGCTGGTAACCGACCAGCACGCCGTCGCGCACGAGATCCCACTCGCCCGTGGCGACGCCGTCGTCGTCGAAGCCGATGGTCGAGAGGCCGTGCTGGACCGTCCGGTCGCCCGTGACGTGCATGTGCTCCGAGCCGTAGCGCAACGTCCCGAGCCCGTCCGGCGTGGCGAAACTGGTGCCGGCGTAGGCGGCCTCGTAGCCGATGGCCCGGTCGTACTCCGTGGCATGACCGACGGACTCGTGGATAGTGAGCCACAGGTTCGTCGGGTCGATGACGAGGTCGTAGGCACCGGCGTGGACCGACGGGGCCTTGGCCTTCTCGGCGAGTAGCTCGGGCAGCTGGGCGAGCTCGCCGTGCCAGTCCCAGCCGTCGCCGCCCAGGTACTCCCAGCCCCGGCCGGCCGGGGGCGCGAGGGAACTCATCGTCTCGAACCCACCTGCGGCGCGGTTCACGGCGGTCGCCGTGACGGACGGGTCGATCCGGACGCGCTGCTGCGTGGTCGTGGTGCCCGCCGTATCGGCGTAGAACTTGTTCTCCCGCACCTGCGCGACCCCGGCCTGCACGTGGTCGACGCCGTCCGAGGCGAGCAGCCGCTGCGACCACTCGGTGAGCAGGTCCACCTTCTCCCGGGTGGGAACCGTGAAGGGGTCGACGGTGTAGTCCGACACCCAGACGGCATCCGCGTGTACCGGCTCGTCGGCCCGCTCGACGCGCTCGACCGCCACCGGCGCGAGCGTGCGGGCCACGGCCACAGCACGCTCCGCCGTGGCCGCCGCCCTGGCCGGGGTCAGCTCGACGTGCGACGCGAAACCCCACACGCCGTCGACGACGACGCGCACCGCGAGCCCCACGGTGATGGTGTCCGCGACGCCGGTGACGGTGCCGTCGCGGAGGTCGATGGACTGCGACACGATCCGCTCGACTCGCAGGTCGGCGTGCTGCGCGCCCAGCTCGCGCGCCCGGCTCAAGGCGGCGTCGGCCAGAGCGGCGAGCGGCAGGGCCCGGAACTCCGGGTCGATGCGGTCTGCGGGCATACCTCGCAACCTACTGGCCGGCCGGATGAGCACGTCGCGCCGACCTCAGGGCTCGTACCCGGCGTCGGCCCCGCTTCGCAGGCCGTCGACGACGCCGGTGCCTGCGCCCGCCGACGGGTCCGGCGCCACCTCCCGAACGACGCCGTCCGGGCCGATCCGCAGGACCTGGTCGGCGAACCCGTCGCCGTCGAGATCGGTGAGCAGGACGAGATCGACGCCGTCGTCGGTGACCGCCGTGTCGGAGCGGCCGTCCCCGTCGGTGTCGAAGCCTGCCGTGACGTCGAACCCGTGAGCGATGTCGACTGGCCCACCCTCGTCGGGCACGCGACCCGGGCGTCGCTCCTCGATCATTGGACGCCGCCGTTGTCAGGGGCCAGCAGGGCCAGCTCGGCGTCGACCGCGGCGCGGCGCCGGAGAACCGCGGCATCGAGGGTTGCACCCACCGTGCGCTCGAGCTCGACCAGTCGCCGTCCGAGATCGGCGTCGATCGCGAGTGCGGCCGCGGCGAGCACCTGCTCGGTGTGGCAGCGCAGCCGTGCGCGTTCGGCGGCTGTGCGCCGCGCCCGAGCGGTGGCGGCCACCGTGGCAACGCCGGCACCGGCGGCAAGCGGGGCCAGCGCCGGCCCGGCGAGGGCCGGCAGCCCGAGCAGCGGCAGCATCGCCACCGGGAACAGCGCGAGCCGCCAGAGCGCGGCCCCGTCGGCAGCACCGGCGAGCAGCGACCGCACGCGACGGGCGGGGACCGGCGCTGCCGGCACCGCCGGGAGCTGCGGTGCCGGCAGCCGGGGCCAGCTCGGATCGATCGGCAGGTTCCGTTCGGTCGCGATGCTGCGCAGCGCGGGGCGCAGGGCCACCGCCCATCCGGCGTGGACGTCGACCGCGACGGTGGCGACAGCCGCAGCGAGCAGGTCGGGCAGCTGCGCCCGGGCCGCGCGGTCGCCGGTCTCGATGTGATCGGCCGCCTCCCGGGCGAGCCCGGCCAGCGCCCCGCTCGCCTCGGCTGCCGCGGCGATCCGGCTCAGGGCCAGGCACCTGCGCAGCTCCGCCCGGTGACCGCCGGTCAGCAGGCCCCGCCGCGCGCGCAGCTCGACGCGGCGAGCCCGGACGGCGTCGATGTACCGATCAGGCATTCCCAGAGCGTCGCAGCGCCGGACCGTCGGCGGGGCCGAACGGTCGTAGCGGTGTGCGATCGCGAACGCGGCTCAGCTCACGTTTCCCGGGGCGCCCTGCGCCGCCTGTTCCGGGCCCGCCTCCGCCTCAGCCTCGGCGACGAGCCGTGCGTAGCGGGTGCCCGCCACCAGTAGCACCAACCCGGCACCGAGGAACGCCGCCACCCTGGCCAGTCCGTCGAGCGCGACGAGGTCGAACAGCACCAGCTTCGCGACGGCGGCGGTGACCAGCACGAGCCCGGTGATCCGCAGCGCGGCCCTGCTGATCCCGCGGGCCAGCAGGACGAGCGCGGCGATCGTCCAGGACACCGTCACCACGGCGTGCCCGCCGGTGAAGCCG
>DASRSC010000310.1:0-9977 GCA_035695525.1 Pseudonocardia sp.
ACCCGTCGGGCAACCGCCCCTGCAGCCACGCCGCGGCGTCCTCGGCACCGGGCAGGTCTGCCTGCTGCCACCCACCGCGCCCGGGGCCACGGCCCCCTCGGCTTCCGGGTCCGTGCCACCCGCGGTGCATCCGTCCGGTCATCTTCGCCACCTCCGCTTGCCTCGTCGATTACGAGATTACACAGCAAGCGTGTCCGCGTGCAGGATTTCGCGCGGGGTGAACCTCACAGCCGGCCCGCCGCGCCCAACGGGCGACTCGCGGACCAGAACCGGGCACTCGCGGGCGCGATCCCGGCGACTCGCGGGCGCAATCCCCGACTCGCGGGCGCAATCCCGGCGACTCGCGGGCGCAATCCGGGCGACTCGCGGGCGGGTTTTGGGCGACTCTCGGGCGGGGTTTGGGCGACTCGCGGGGTTAGGGGCGTAGGCCCAGGCTCGCGGTCAGCTCCTCCACCGTCGTCACCGGGCGGTCGCAGACGAAGCCGCGGCAGACGTACGCCGCGGGCACGTCGTGCACGAGCGGGCGGTCGGCCAGCAGCGGGACCCCGGGCGCGTCCGGCTGGCCGGGGACGATGACGGTGCCGCCGGGCGCGATGTGCCGGGCGTGTGCGAGCAGGGCGTCCCGAGCCGGGTCGCTGTCCTGGCCGACGACCGCCACCTGCAGCGGCCCCCGCACTATCGCCTCGGCCGCGGTGAGCCAGTGCCCGGCGAACCGCGGGTGCTTCTCCGCCAGCGTGCCCGCGCTGCGCAGGGCCGCCTCGGCGGCGTCCCGGTACCGAGCGGGACCGTCCACCAGCACCGAGGCGGTCAGCAGGGCGGACGCCATCGCGGCGCTACCGCTGGGGGTGGCGTTGTCGGTGAACTCGCGTGGCCGGTGCAGCAGCGCCTCGGCGTCGTCGGCCGTGTCGTAGAAGGTGCCGGGGCGCTCGGGGTCGGCGAAGTGCTCGAGCGCAATGTCGAGTACCTCACCGGCGGCCGTGAGCCAGCGCGGCGAGCCGGTGGCCTGGTGCAGCGCGAGCAGCGCGTCGGCCAGACACCCGTGGTCCTCCAGCACCCCGGCAGCGTTGCCCACCACACCGTCCCGCGACGAGCGACGCAGCCGCCCGTCCACGACGTGCAGCCGCAGCAGGAGATCGGCGGCCGCGGCCGCGGCGTCGACCCACTCCGGATGACCGAGTGCCGCCCCACCCTCCGCGAGCGCGAGGATGGCCATGCCGTTCCAGGCGGTGATCACCTTGTCGTCCCGGTCCGGCTGGGCCCGGGTGTTGCGCGACGCGAGCAATGTGGGGCGGACCCGTTCCCACCGCTCCGGGTCGTCCGGGTCGGCGAGCAGCTGCAGCGTGGAAGATCCGTGCTCGAAGGTGCCCCTGTCCGTCACGGTCAGCAGGGACGCGACCCATGACCCGTCATCCTCGCCCAGCACCTCGCGCAGCTGGGCCGGCGTCCAGGCGTAGGTCAGGCCCTCGACGCCCTCGGTGTCGGCGTCGAGAGCCGAGGCGAAGCCGCCCTCCGCCGTACGCAGGTCGCGCAGCAGGAAGGCCGCGGTCTCCTCGGCGATCCGCCTGGGAAGCGCAGCGCCCGTGATCCGCGCGAGGTGGGCGTAGACCCGCAGCAGCAGACCGTTGTCATACAGCATCTTCTCGAAGTGCGGCACGACCCACGCGGCGTCGACGCTGTAGCGGGCGAAGCCACCGGCCAGCTGGTCGTACATCCCGCCGCGCGCCATCCGCTCACAGGTGAGCGCCGCCAGGCGCAGCGCGTCGCCTGAACCGGTGCGCTCGTGGTGGCGCAGCAGGAACTCCAGCGCCATCGACGGCGGGAATTTCGGCGCCCCACCGAACCCGCCGGCCCGCGGGTCGAACAGCTCGCCGAGGGTGGCGGCGGCACGGTCCAGCGAGTCCGGGTCGACGGCTCCGGGAGGCAACGTCGCGGCCGCATTGTCGGCCAGCCGGGCGGCGATCTCCCCCGCGGAACGGCGGACGCGCTCGCCGTCGTCGCGCCACGCCTTCGTGACGGCGCCGAGGAGTTGGCGGAACCCGGGCATGCCGGAGCGGGGGGTGGGCGGGTAGTAGGTACCGCAGTGGAACGGTTCCCCGGACGGGGTGAGGAAGCAGGTCATGGGCCAGCCACCCTGGCCGGTCAGGGCCTGGGTGGCCGCCATGTAGACGGCGTCGATATCCGGGCGTTCCTCGCGATCGACCTTGACGGCGACGAACTCGGCGTTGACCTGCTTCGCGGTGTCCTCGTCCTCGAACGACTCGTGGGCCATCACGTGGCACCAGTGGCAGGCCGCGTAGCCCACCGACAGCAACACCGGCACATCACGGTGGGCCGCCTCGACGAACGCCTCGTCCGACCACTCCCACCAGTCGACAGGGTTGTCCGCGTGTTGGAGCAGGTACGGGCTGGTTGCAGCGGCAAGCCGGTTCGGCATGCCGCCCACCCTGTCAGGCCCGGTCGCTCCCGGCATCCCCGGAGCCGAGCTCGCCATCCCCACGCCCCTGCTCGGCGTCGGCGCTGCCGCCGGGCTTCTTGTCGGTGGGGTCGAAGCTCGGCGGTAGACGCCGGATGCGCTTGGTCATCGACCTGATCAGGAGCGCCGTGATGATCGCCAGCAGCACGATGACGACGAGCGCGACGGGCGAGGCCTCGCCGAACTCCTCGCCCTTCCCGGGCGGCGGCGCCGGATCCTGCACCGGCATCGCCAGGACGATGGGCCCGGCCGCCGTGACGCCATGATCGATCAGCAGGGGGTCGATCAGGAGCGGCTCGGCCAGGAACGGACTCACGCGGCGAACGGTACGCGCTGGTCAGACCGCGGGGCGCACCGCCACCCTGGCGGCGTCGATGCCGGCGAACAGGTCGTCCTCCGGAACGCGCGAGTCGACGAAGCTGCGCACGAGCTCGTACTCCTCGAACGGCCACACCTCGCGCTGGATGTCGAGCGGGACGAGAAACCAGCGGCTGGTCGGGTCGATCTGAGTGGCGTGGGCGATCAGCGCCTTGTCCCGCACGTCGAACCAGTCGGCACATTGCACCCGGGTGGTGACGCGCTCGCCGGGGTCGCGCCGGTCGGCAGGCCAGTTCGTCAGCCATTCGGCGTAGGGCGACTCGAGCCCACGGGCGAGGAGGGACTCGTGGAAGGCCTCGAGCCGGGCCTTGGAGAACCCGTGGGAGTAGTACAGCTTGAGCGGCTGCCAGGGAGCACCGGTGCCGGGGTACCGGTCGGCGTCGCCGGCGGCGTCGAACGCCGCCACGGAGATCTCGTGGCAGCGGATGTGATCCGGGTGCGGGTAGCCGCCGTTCTCGTCGTAGGTGACCACGACGTGCGGGCGGAACTCGCGCATCGCGGCCACGAGCGGCCTCGTGACGACGTCGAGATCCTGCACCGCGAAGCAGCCCTCGGGCAGCGGTGGCTTGGGATCACCCTCGGGGAGCCCGGAGTCGACGAAGCCGAGCCAGCGGTGCTGCACGCCGAGGATCTCGGCGGCCCGGGCCATCTCGGCACGTCGGATCGCGGGCAGGTCGGCGAGCACCTCGGGCCGCTCCATCGCGGGGTTGAGGATGCTCCCGGCCTCACCGCCGGTGCACGTGACGACCATGACCTCGTGGCCCTCGGCGACGTAGCGCGCCGACGTGGCGGCACCCTTGCTGGACTCGTCGTCGGGGTGCGCGTGCACGGTCATGAGCCGCAGCGGTTCGGCACTGTGCGGAGCAAAATTGGCCATCGGTCGGCGCGGTCCTTCCGGATGAGCAGGTTCAGTGCGGCAGGTCGTGCCGGGAACGATCGTTGCAGAGCATCCCGACAACCTGCCCGTCGACTGTGGAACGTCTCAGACGTGCCCGTGCTTCCCCCTCCGGTTCGTGACGCTCCGCTACCCCCCGAGTACGCTGGAAGCGCTGGGGCCCCTCGATGCTTCCCCAATCCCGCGGCGCGCGAGAGGCGGACGTGCGTGGCTACTGTGAGCGGTCGCCAGGCCCCTCGAACGGCACAACCGGGCCGGCCCGCGTCGTCGGCGCACTGCCACTGACCTGCAGTGATGATGTTCCCGGGAACTTTCTCTTCACCCCAACCGTTCGTCGAATGGCTGCGACGAGCGGCTGGCACCGTGTTACCGTGAACCGCACACGGCCCGCAGGCGGGTCGTGTTTTTCCTTACTCGGGGCTATGCCGCCCACGAGACCGGGGCCGCGAAGGCGGCGGTTCCCGTCCGCGGGCGAACGGTCCGTGGCTGCATGGACCTGGACAGGCTGGAGGAGTGATGACCGTGACGGACACCCAGGTGACCTGGCTGACCCAGGAAGCCTACGACCGGCTCAAGCAGGAACTCGACGAGCTGATCGCCAACCGCCCCGTCATCGCTGCAGAGATCAACGCCCGCCGCGAGGAGGGCGACCTCAAGGAGAACGGCGGCTACCACGCCGCGCGCGAGGAGCAGGGCCAGCAGGAGGCGCGCATCCGCCAACTCCAGGAGCTCCTGCGCACCGCGCACGTGGGCACGCCACCCACGTCGTCCGACGTCGCCGCCCCCGGCATGGTGCTGAAGATCCGGTACGACGACGAGGACTCCGAGACGGTGCTGCTGGGCTCCCGCGAGGAGGGTAGCCACGGCGACCTGCAGGTGATCTCGCCGAACTCGCCCCTCGGAGCGGCGCTGCTCGGCGCCCGCGTCGGGGAGACGCGGGAGTACCAGCTGCCCGACGGCGGCAGCATGAAGGTCTCGCTGATCTCGGCGGAGCCGTTCCGGGGCTGACCGGGCCCGTAACGCCACCGGAGAGCCGTTCAGCGCGCGCCGGCCACCTCGGACACCGCGTGGCCGGCGACGCGCAGCGCGTCGACGAGCTCGGCGCAGTGCTCGGGCCCGCGGGTCTCGAGCGCGAGCGCCACCTCGACGTCTCCGAGCGCGAGCGTCCCGGCGATCCGGGAGTGCTCGACGTCGAGCACGTTGGCGCCGAGCGATCCGACGAGTGCGAGCAGCTCGGCCAGAGCGCCGGGCCGGTCACCCACCCGCACCCGAAGCGACAGGTAACGGGCCGCCGAGGCCATCCCGTGCTGGATCACGTGCAGCAGCACGAGGGGATCCACGTTGCCCCCTGAGAGCACCGCCACGGCCGGGGTGGCGAACCGGCGTGGATGCTGCAGAAGGGCGGCCACAGCCGCCGCACCCGCCGGCTCCACCAGCAGCTTCGCGCGCTCCAGGCAGTGCAGCAGGGCTCGGGACAACGCGTCCTCGTCCACCGTCAGGATCTCGTCGACCAACGCCGCCACCTGCGGGAACGTGACGTCCCCCGGCCGTCCGACGGCGATGCCGTCCGCGATGGTGCGCATCGACTCGAGGGCCACGGGTCCGCCGGCGGCGAGCGACGCAGGCCAGGCAGCGGCGCCTTCGGCCTGCACCCCGACCACCGCTACGTCCGGGCGCTGCCCCTTCACCGCGGCGGCGATGCCGCCGATCAGCCCACCGCCTCCCGTGCAGACGAGGACGGTGCGCACATCCGGCACCTGCTCGAGCAGCTCCAGCCCGACCGTGCCCTGCCCTGCGATGACATCCGGATGGTCGAACGGATGCACCAGCACCGCTCCGGTCCGCTCGGCGAACTCGGTGGCCGCGGCGATGCTGCCCTCGATCGTCTCGCCGACGAGATGCACCTGCGCGCCGTAGCCGCGCGTGGCGCCGACCTTCGGGATCGCCGCCCGCTCCGGCATGAAGACGGTGGCCTCGATACCGAGCATCTGGGCGGCCAGCGCCACGCCCTGCGCGTGGTTGCCCGCGCTGGCGGCCACCACCCCGCGGGCGCGCTGCTCCTCGTCGAGGCGGGCCATACGGGTGTAGGCACCGCGAATCTTGAAGGACCCCGTGCGCTGCAGGTTCTCGCACTTCAGCCACACCGGGCCGCCGCACAGCTCGGAGAGCGCACGGGACCCGGCCACAGGGGTGGGCGAGACGACCCCTTGCAGCAGGTCGCGAGCGCTGCGGACGTCCGCGAGCCCCACGGGCAGCGCGGCGACCGGTCCGGCGGTGTCCATGACGGCATCCTCGCACCGTCGGAGCAGCGGCCGGCGGACGCCGGTAGCCTGGTGCCAGGGGTGGCGCCCCGACGGACGCCGCTGGCGGGGAGGTCGGATGACTCGGGTGCGGGCAATGGCGCCGCTGCTCGTGGCCGCGGTGCTTGCTGCGGTGGCGGTGGCCACCGTCGAGGGTGCCGGCTGCGACGACCCGGGCCGCTACGAGCTGGGAGTCAACGGCTACGAGCTGGTAGGAGGCTGTATCGCCCCGGGTGACCTCATGGTGCCCGAGCCCGTACAGCAGCCGCCTGCACCGACCGACCCGGGCACCCCCGCCAAGAGCTGAGGCCGCCGGACGCTCCCTCGGGTCAGCGGGTTGCCGCGTCCAGCGCCTGCCGGAGGTCCTCGACCAGGTCCTCGACGTCTTCGATGCCCACCGAGAGGCGCACGAGGTTGTCCGGTACCTCCAGCACCGAACCGGCCACCGAGGCGTGCGTCATGGCGCCGGGGTGCTCGATCAGCGACTCGACGCCACCGAGCGACTCGGCGAGCGTGAAGATCTTGGTGCCGGCGCAGACCCGCAGGGCCGCGTCGCGGCCACCCGCCACGGTGAACGACACCATCCCACCGAACCGGCGCATCTGCTTCGCCGCCACCTCGTGGCCGGGGTGCTCGGGCAGGCCCGGGTAGAGCACGGCCTCGACGCCGCGGTGGCCGCTGAGCAGCTCTGCAACGCGCTCGGCGTTGTCGCTGTGGCGCTCCATCCGCACCGCGAGCGTCTTGACCCCCCGCAAGGTGAGCCAGGCGTCGAACGGGCCGGGGACGGATCCGACGGAGTTCTGGGTGAACCGGAGCCGCTCGGCCAGCTCGTCGTCGCCGGTCACCAGCGCCCCGCCCACCACGTCGGAGTGACCGCCGACGTACTTGGTGGTGGAGTGCAGCACCACGTCGGCACCGAGGCCGAGCGGGGTCTGCAGGTAGGGCGATGCGAACGTGTTGTCGACGACGAGCCGCGCGGACGCGGTTCGCACGACGTCGGCCAGCGCGGCGATGTCGGCGATCCCGAGCAGCGGGTTGGTGGGGGTCTCGCACCAGACGACGCGGGTGGTGGGCCGCAGCGCGGCGCGCAGCGCGTCGACGTCGGCGAGGTCGACCGGGGTGTACTCGACCCCCCACGGCTGCAGCACCTTGTCGACCAACCGGAACGTGCCGCCGTACGCGTCGTGCGGGATGACGATGTGGTCACCGGGGCGCAGCAGCACCCGCAGCAGGACGTCGGACGCTCCCATTCCGGATCCGAACGCGAGCGCGTGCCGCCCGCCCTCGAGTGCGGCGAGGCACTCCTGCAGGGCGGTACGGGTGGGGTTGGCGCTGCGCGAGTACTCGTAGCCGCCGCGGAGCCCGCCCACCCCGTCCTGTGCAAAGGTGGACGACTGGTGGATCGGGGTGATCACCGCACCGGTGGTGGGGTCCGGCTCCTGGCCGGCGTGGATCGCATTGGTGGAGAAGCCGCGCATAACGCAACGCTACGCGGCGCGCCTCCGGCGCCCGTGCGCGGATACGAGTGTCGGAGCACTCGTATCCGCGCACAGCCCTCGCGGCTCCGTCAGCTGCCCAGGAACGCCAGCACATCGGAGCGGGTCACGACACCCGCCGGCTTGCCGTCCACGAGCACCAGCGCGGCGTCGGCGGTGGCGAACGCGGTCATCGCGGTCTCCAGTGCCTCGCCCGCACCGATCGTGGGCAGCGGAGCAGACATGTGCTTCTCCAGCCGGTCCGACAGCGTCGCCCGCCCGGTGAACAGCGCGTCGAGCAGGTCGCGCTCGACCACCGCGCCGGCCACCTCCGCCGCCATCACCGGCGGCTCCGCCCGGACGACCGGCATCTGCGACACGTGGAACTCGCGGAGGTAGCTCACGGCATCGGCGACGGTCTCGTTGGGGTGGACGTGCACGAGGTCGGGGATCGAGCCATCCTTGCGGCGCAGCACGTCACCCACGGTGGCGCCCTGCGCCGGCGGCAGGAATCCGTAGGTGGCCATCCAGGAGTCGTCGAAGACCTTGCCGAGGTAGCCGCGCCCGCCGTCCGGCAGCAGGACGACCACCACGGCCCGCTCGGCCTCGTCGGCCGACAGCTCGCGCGCCACCCGCAGCGCGGCCTCTGCGGCCATCCCGCAGGAGCCGCCGACCAGCAGCGCCTCCTCGCGTGCCAGCCGGCGCGTCATGTGGAACGAGTCGGCGTCGGAGACCGCCACGATCCGGTCACAGATGTTCTTGTCGTACGTGGTCGGCCAGAAGTCCTCGCCGACGCCCTCCACCAGGTAGGGCCGGCCACCGCCCCCGCTGTACACCGATCCCTCGGGGTCGGCGCCGATCACCTGGACGCGGCCGTCCGAGACCTCCTTCAGGTAGCGCCCGGTGCCGCTGATGGTGCCGCCAGTGCCGATGCCGGCCACGAAGTGCGTGATCCGGCCGTCGGTCTGCTCCCAGATCTCCGGACCCGTACCGAGGTAATGCGACTCCGGATTGTTCACGTTGGCGTACTGGTTGGGCTTCCAGGCGCCCTCGATCTCCCTGACCAGGCGGTCGGAGACCCGGTAGTAGGAGTCCGGGTGATCCGGCTCGACGGCGGTGGGACACACCACGACCTGGGCGCCGTACGCGCGCAGCACGTTGCGCTTGTCCTCGCTCACCTTGTCCGGGCACACGAACACGCAGCTGTAGCCCTTGCGTTGGGCGATCATCGCGAGGCCGACGCCGGTGTTGCCGGACGTCGGCTCGACGATCGTGCCGCCACGGCGCAGCTCACCCGACGCCTCCGCCGCCTCGACCATCCGAAGCGCGATGCGGTCCTTCACGCTGCCACCGGGGTTGAAGTACTCCACCTTGGCGAGGACGGGCGCGACGATTCCCTCCGCAACGGCGCCGAGCCGGACGAGAGGGGTGTTCCCGACCAGGTCGGCGACGTGCTCGACATAGCGCATGCCTCCATGGTCGCACCCGGCGGCAGTCGCACCGGGCGGCGGATCCCCGGCGGCACAACAGGTCGAGCACCCACATGGCGCGACGCAACGGGTGCATGTGTCACCGCCGGTCGTTGCGCTCTCATCGATCCGGCCGAACGGAGCGCGAAACATGGCGAACGGACTAGTCTTCCCAGCACGGACAAAGCTCATCCGACCGAGCGCATCGGCCGGGTGATCTCACGACCCAAGACCGGCGGGCCGGGGCCCACGGTCCCGCGTTCCCGGGACGACCGACCAGCAGGAGGGGCGCAACTGTGCCATCGGTCGGCGACGACATGTCGGAGGTCGAGGACTCCGACAGGGCCGAGGCTGTGCGCCTGGCCCGTCGCGACGCCGAGCTGGACAGCCTCGCGTCACGCGCAGCGTCCGGACACCGTCCGTCGCTGGACCAGTTGCTGCGCTACGTCCGGCCACTGGTTGTGCGGTACTGCCGGGCGCGGATCGGGAGCGGGGCGATCGGCCTGGCGACTCCCGAGGACGTCGCGCAGGACGTACTGCTCGGGCTGTACAACGCCCTCGGGAGATGGCGGCCCGACGAGACGCGGGTGATGGCGTTCGTCTACGGCATCGCGAGCAACAAGGTCGTGGACGCGTACCGCGCGGCGGGGCGCAACCGGTCCGTCCCCACTGACATGCTTCCCGACGCGGCCGACACCGGTGCGGGCCCCGAGGCCATAGCCGTGCTCGGCAGCCAGATCGGTGAGCTGCGTCGGCTCCTGGAGCAGCTCCCGGAGCACCACCGCGAGGTGCTCGTGCTGCGGATAGCGCTGGGGCTGAGCGCAGAGGAAACCGCCCGCACCATCGACTCCACGGCGGGCGCCGTCCGCGTGACCCAGCACCGGGCACTGACGAAGCTGCGCCAGCTCGCCGCGAACCGCGGCTGACCGGCAGGTTTCCTCGACGCTAGCGGTACGCGCGCACGACCTCGGCCAGCCTGCGGTCGAG
>DASRSC010000311.1:0-2784 GCA_035695525.1 Pseudonocardia sp.
GGACCCAGCTCGGCCGCACCACGCTCGGCGACAGCGCGTAAGTCGATCTCCGTTGCCACACTCATCGTTCTCCCTCGCTGCGCTCGGTCGTCCGCTTCGCGGGCACGCTGTGTCGATGGTTCGCTCCGCAAGCTCCGCTCACCGCTCGTCCTCGGTGCGCTCGGCCGACCGCTGCGCGAGGGCGCTGTGTTGATGGTTCGCTCCGCAAGCTCCGCTCACCGCGACACCTCCGCGACTCCGATTCCGACGAGCTTCAGGGAGAACGTCCGCAGGCAGTCGGCGCAGTACCAGGCACCGTGGGGCACCTTCTCGGTCTGCTCCGCGGGCCGCAGGTCCTCCTCCCCGCAGTACGGGCAGTAGAAGGGGACTGCACGCTCAGACATCTCGGATCACCTCGCGGGTCACTTGAGATCGTCCTCGGCGGCCCGCGTGACCCACTGTGCGAAGCGCTCGCCGTCCTCGCGCTGGTCGATGAAGCGGCGGACGACCCGGTCGACGTAGTCGCCGAGCTCGGCGCTGGTCACCTTGAGTCCGCGCAGCTTCCGGCCGAACCCGGCGTCGAGGCCGAGGCCGCCGCCGAGGTGCACCTGGAAGCCCTCGACCTGGTTGCCGTTCGCGTCGGTCACGATCTGGCCCTTGAGCCCGATGTCCGCCACCTGCGTGCGGGCGCAGGAGTTGGGGCAGCCGTTGAGGTGGATCGAGATCGGGACGTCCGGGCTGACGTCCGCGAGGCGGTCCTCCAGCTCCTCGACCAGCCGGATCGCCCGCTCCTTGGTCTCCACGATCGCGAGCTTGCAGAACTCGATGCCGGTGCACGCCATCGTCGCGCGCCGCCAGGGCGACGGCTCGGCCTGCAGGCCCAGGGCGGCGAGCTCGGCGGTCAGCGACTTGACGTTCCGGTCGGGCACGTCGAGCACGACGATCTTCTGCTGCGGGGTGAGCCGCACCCGGCGCGAGCCGGCCGCCTCCGCAGCCTTGGCCAGTGCCACCAGCGTGGATCCCGAGACCCGGCCGGCGGGCGGCGCCACGCCGATGTAGTTGCGGCCGTCCACCTGCTTGTGTACGCCGATGTGGTCGATCGGGCGCTCGGGTGTGGCAGGCGCGGGGCCGTCCACCAGCTTCTTGCCGAGGTACTCCTCCTCGAGCACGCGCCGGAACTCCGCAGCGCCCCAGTCGGCGACGAGGAACTTGATCCGCGCACGGTGGCGCAACCTGCGGTAGCCGTAGTCGCGGAACACCGAGATGATTCCCGCCCAGACGTCGGGCACCTCGTCGAGCGGCACCCACGCCCCGAGCCGCTGGGCGATCTTCGGGTTCGTGGACAGGCCACCGCCGACCCACACGTCGAAGCCCGGGCCGTGCTCCGGGTGCTCGACGCCGACGAACGAGACGTCGTTGACCTCGTGGGCCACGTCCTGCTGCCAGGAGATCGCGGTCTTGAACTTGCGTGGCAGGTTGGAGAACTCGGGGCTGCCGATGTGCCGCTCGATGATGGCGTCGATCGCCGGCCGGGGGTCGATCTTCTCGTCGGCCGCGATCCCGGCGACCGGCGAGCCGAGGATCACCCGGGGGGTGTCGCCGCACGCCTCGGTGGTGAGGAGGCCGAGGCCCTCGAGCTTCTTCCAGATCGCGGGCATGTCCTCGATCTGGATCCAGTGGTACTGGATGTTCTGCCGGTCGGTGACGTCGGCGGTGTCGCGGGCGTGGTCCTGCGAGACCTCGCCGATCGCCCGTAGCTGCTCGGTGGTGAGCGCTCCACCGTCGATCCGGACGCGGAGCATGAAGTAGCGGTCGTCGAGCTCCTCGGGCTCCAGCACCGCGGTGCGGCCGCCGTCGATCCCGGGCCGGCGCTGGGTGTAGAGGCCCCACCAGCGCATCCGGCCGCGCAGGTCGGCGGGGTCGATCGAGTCGAACCCGCGCTTGGCGTAGACGTTCTCGATACGCGCACGGACGTTCAGCCCGTCGTCGTCCTTCTTCGTGCGTTCGTTCGGGTTGAGCGGCTCACGGTGGCCCAGCTTCCACTGGCCTTCGCCGCGCTTGCGCTTGCCGGGAGTGGACGTGGTGGGGGGCAAGGCGGTGCCTCCGGGTCGCGACGCGGGCACGCCACGGTCGAGAGCGCGGCAGGCCTCGGCGCCGACTGTGGTGGTGGTCGGGGCGCGAGATCAGCGCTGTCGACAGAGCGCGCTGCTCACCCGGTGCAGGTCCACGTGGCGGCGGGCCACGAGTCGCAGGGTCAGCGCGGTCACAGAGGACAGAGTGCCACTTGTCCGGTCCACGATCCATCGACGTCCGCATGCTGGGAGCGGACTCACACGCCCACTGCGTGCGACCGGTTCTCCGAAACCGCCCACCGCGGGCCGGATCGTGCGTACGGTCCCGCGACATGGACGACAGCGTGATCGACTTGGGGCGACGGCCCGGGTCGACCCTCCGGGCCATCGCGGTGACGCTTGCGATCCTCGCGGTCGCCGCCGCCATCGGTGCGGTCGACGCCGGGGCGGGGACGGGCGCGCGGATCGGCGCCGGTGTCTGTGCCGGGCTGTGCGCGGTGGGCGTCGTCACGCTGGTGCGCGCCACCCGGCGGACGCGGCGGCTGGTGATCGACCACGCCGGCATCCGGCTCGATCTCGGCGCCCGCCGCAAGCCCGCTTTCCGGCTCGCCTGGACCGAGATCTCCGGGGTCGGCCTGCTCGTGGTGGCCGTGACTGCGCCGCACTCGTTCCTCCTGCGGCTGTTCGGCTGGCCGCCGCCCCAGGTCGGGACGGTGCTGGAGCTGGTCCCGGC